>DASWNK010000040.1:0-63099 GCA_036399275.1 Bacteroidia bacterium
AAAAACGCGATGAACTTGAATATTTTGGAACGATTGTAACACAAAAGAAAAACACTGCCGCTGAAAAGGAAAAAAATAAAAGAGGAAACACCATTGTCGTGGCCTTCTATGAAGCTATGACGAACTAAACCTCTCTGGAAATTAACACAATAATAAATTGCAAGAAACACAAAAGAACTATAAAGAAAACGCTCGGACCTTGAGACATTAAGCCGTTTAAAAAACACCACGATAATGCCCAAGCCTAAAATAAGAATTATAGGAAATACAAAATACTGCATCTTATAAGCTGATTGAGAGGCATCTCCCGTGCTGATCAGGCCGTAGGTTTGCGCTGATGCGAGGTAATTCAAACCGCTCCATAATTTTTCGAACACATTGATGTGCCGATACCAGCCAATCAGCAACAGACTGCAAAAAGCAAAACCGGCAAGAACAACAATCGCTTTCAGAACCAGCTTCCAATTAATAACAAATTGTTCGCGATGGACCCTATAGATCAAAAGGGTGCTACAACCGGCAATAGTTGCGGGATAGCCAATGTCAATCCGCCATAATACTAAAAAAGCAAAACAGCTGAGCAATAATAAGTAATTTTTAAAGGAGGGCTTCTCATTAATCACTCTGTTTACAATATAAACCGCAAGGAGAGAAATGATCGTATAATCAAATAGCAGGGAATCGACCAGCGGGAATAACAAGATAAGGAACAAGGCAAAGTATGCATTTCGAGAGACACTGTACATGAAACGATACACCATGAATGCCCAGAATACCTGGTACATGAATTCATAGATTTGCATTTCGCGACTATGCATTCCGTTAAAAAAAGCATAAATACCGCCAAAAAATAATTCAGATAGTACATGTGAATTAAACTTTTCAAAAACAGGGATAACACCAAATTTCTGAAACTCCATTAGCGGCAAAAAACGATTTCCCGCCTCAAACATCTCATTGGATATTTCTGTGAAAGGGCTGTAAAATGTATACGTAGCAAGACTGACAATCAGCAAAGGCAACCATCTCAAGGCAACCATTTGTTCATTGCTCTTGCAAACGGCCGCATTTTTTCTGTTGAACTTTCTATAACGCAGGAAAACACCGGTTGCCACTATTAAAAGAAACAGGAGATACAATTTACGCGGACTGAAATAATACAGTTCATGCCTGTTCAGTATCAGATAGATCTCATCTTTAAAAAATGAGAGGAGAGGGATGCAGGCAAGAGGAATAAGAACAAAAGTGTATTTATTGATCAGGAAAGAAGATTGCCTTTCATCTTTCCGTTTAAGAATAAGTGCCGTTGCCAAAAGAGCAATGAGCACAGATGCAAAGAGGGTAATCAGAAAATCCGATTTTGAGAAAATACCAAATAGTACCGAAAGCTCATTCAATAAAAAAAAGACAGAAACACCCAACACAAAAGCAACAGTATAAAAGGATGCTCCAATCATATCAGCCTGTGGCTTGTCTTTTAAAAAAAGTCCCTTGATAACCAAGCCTGCCAAGGCTGCCTTATGAATGCAATAAATCAGTTCGAAGGAAGAATCGAAATTTTTTGTCCAAAGGCTAAAGAAATAAAAGGTAATTCCTGCCAGAGACGTATAATGGATGATTTTTGCTTCCGGGCTTTTGAAGAACCGATTCAGATAGGGCGAAAGCTTCCAAAAGAGAATAACTAAAAAAACATTGCCGAAAAGGAAGAGCGCCCCCGCCTGATAAAAAGCGGAGATTCTCTGATTGATGTCGTACCCTTGCAATGTCGCCTCTCCGATCATTCGCCCGGGAAAGCTCACCAATTCCGGATTAAATAAAGAAGCATACTTGAAAACCAACCATAAGGAATAGAAAACAACAATAAAAATAAAATTTCTATAATTCTTATTTATATATTCCAGAAGCAGATTATAGCTTTTCAATTAATCTCTTGTTTGATACATTAATTTATGGTTTGAAAAACGGGTCCTTCTCTCTTCACCATATTCTTCTCTGTTAATGAAGTCAGTATCTTATTCAATTGATTTTTTGAGATTCCTGTTGCTTCGCTCACGCTCGCTACCGTAGCCTGGTCTTGCTTTTTTACTTCATCCAGCACCTTTTGCTCATCGCCTTCCAGGCCTGATTTTGCAGGTTCAGAATTACTGGCAATTACAGGTTCTGCAATTACTGTTTCAGGTCTCATTTGGGGGAAGAACAAAACATCCTGTATCGATACATTGTTGGTCATGATCATCGCCAGACGGTCGATCCCAATGCCGATGCCCGATGTTGGCGGCATGCCGTATTCCAATGCGCGCAAAAAATCATGATCAATAAACATGGCTTCATCATCCCCACGCTCCATTAATTTTATCTGCTCTTCAAAACGCTCGCGCTGATCGATCGGATCATTTAATTCTGAGTAAGCATTTGCCAACTCTTTGCCATTCACCATCAGCTCAAAACGTTCCACCAATCCTGGCTTGCTGCGGTGCTTTTTGGTAAGCGGGCTCATTTCTACCGGATAATCCGTTATGAATGTCGGTTGAATATAATTGCCTTCGCATTTTGATCCGAAAATCTCGTCAATCAATTTTCCTTTACCAATATTATCTGCTACTTCAATATGCAATTGCTTACACGCTGCACGCAAATCCACTTCATCCATATTGCTGATGTCAATTCCTGTAAACTCTTTTATGGAATCAAACATGGTGATACGTTTGAAAGGGCGCTTGAAGTCGATCATTTTATCTCCCACAGGAACGATGGTTGTTCCGTTCAGGTCCATTGCAATTTTCTCAATCAGCTCTTCCGTCACATCCATCATCCAGTTGTAATCCTTGTATGCAACATACAATTCCATTACGGTAAATTCAGGATTGTGAGTTCTGTCCATTCCTTCGTTCCGGAAATTTCTGGAAAACTCATACACTCCATCGAAGCCGCCAACGATCAGTCGCTTTAAATATAATTCATTCGCAATGCGCATATACATCGGAATGTTAAGTGAATTATGATGAGTCACAAAAGGGCGGGCAGAAGCACCGCCAGGGATCGCTTGCAATACAGGAGTATCCACTTCCAGATATCCTTTTTCATTATAAAAGTCACGAATGGTATTCACCATTTTCGTACGCTTGATAAAGGTTTCTTTTACATGTGGGTTAATGATCAGATCAACATAACGCTGGCGGTACCGGAATTCCGGATCGGTCACCTCATCAAACACATTCCCTTCATCATCGCGCTTTACAGCTGGCAATGGACGCAAAGCTTTGCTCAGCATCTTAAAGGAAGTCGCATGAATGGAGATTTCGCCCACTTTCGTTACAAATACATATCCGGTAATTCCAATGATATCGCCTAAATCAGTATGTTTTTTAAACAGTAGATCGAAAATACTCTTATCCTCACCCGGGCAAATATCATCTCTACGGATATAGACCTGAATGCGGCCAGTAGCATCCTGTAAGCTCACAAAACAGGCTTTCCCCATATCACGGTTACTCATGATACGGCCTGCAATACTGATGTTATTATAATGATCCGCTTTTTCAGGAGTAAAATTGTCCAATATATTTTTTGCAGAGGAATTGATCTCCACCAATTCAGCTGGATAGGCGTCAATTCCCATCTTGGTGATTTCTTCCAGTTTACCCCGCCTTAATAATTCCTGTTCACTTAATTCAATGCTCATTTAATAGTTCTATTTAATTTTATAATGTGCAAATATACAAGCAATAACGCTTTTTCGGGCAGGTAAATTTGTGTTTTTTTAAGCATTTATTACGCTAAAAATTGTATTTTTACAGGCCTTGAACTATTATAGCAATTTATGAAGACATTAGTAGCAAATTTTTCAAAACAATTAACTGAAGCAATAGAAATTGGCAGCAAGGCCAAGCTTACTGCTTCTCAAAATAAAATTTCAAGCGTTCTGATCTGCGGATTAGGTGGGTCGGGAATTGGCGGAAGCATTGTTTCTGAACTTGTTGTGGGAAATGCGACTGTCCCTGTCAACGTTACGAAAGGTTATTTTATTCCAGCTTATGTAAACGAAAGCACGCTGGTTATCATCTCGTCTTATTCCGGAAATACAGAAGAAACACTGAATTGCATGCAATTGGCAATGGCTAAAAATGCAAAAATCACAAGCATTACTTCAGCCGGTAAAGTGCTGGAAATCTCCAACACAAAAGGATTCGATTGTATTGTCGTTCCTGGCGGAATGCCTCCCCGCTCCTGTCTCGGATATTCATTGACACAACTATTTTTCGTCCTGGGTTTTCATAAGATCATTACTATCGATTACAAAAGGGATCTTGAAGCCTCGGTTAAACTGATCGACTCAGAAGAAAATAATATTATTGAAACAGCGAACAACATCGCGCAGAAATTGAAGGGAAAATTGCCTGTTATTTATGCGACTACTTATAACGAGGGAATTGCTATTCGCTTCCGCCAGCAATTGAATGAAAATGCAAAGGTGCTTTGCTGGCATCAGATTGTTCCGGAAATGAACCACAATGAATTGGTTGGATGGACTGAAAAAAATGATAACCTGAGTGTTTTGTTCTTCCTGGATAAAGATGACTATTCCCGCAATTTAGCACGTGTTGACATCAACAAGGAGGTTATCAAAAAACATGCATCCTCCATAACTGAAATTTATTCCAAAGGCAACTCCGTAATCGAAAAGGCAATTTATTTTATACATCTGGGCGATTGGATCTCTGTTGTTCTCGGGGAGTTACGTGGCGTCGATTTGATGGAAGTAAATGTGATCAATCAGTTGAAATCCAAATTGTCGGAAATCTAAAGTTTTCCATAAGATTCGTAAATTCGTTCGATTCCATTATTCGAAATGCAGCACGTTAAATTCATCGATTTGGGTCTTATGGACTATAAGCAAGCCTGGGATTACCAGGAAAGCCTTTTCAATGAGACGGTCGGAATAAAGATGAATAACCGGAAATTTCCGGAAAGCGAACAAAAGTCCACTGATAGCTATCTCTTGTTTTGTGAACACCCGCATGTATACACGCTTGGTAGCAGTGGTGATCAAACGCACTTGCTAATCACGGAAAAGCAACTGGAAGAAAAAAAAGCGAGTTACTATAAGATCAACCGCGGGGGTGATATTACTTATCACGGGCCCGGACAAATTGTCGGGTATCCCATTTTAGATCTTGATAATTTCTTCACTGACATTCACAAATATCTCCGCTATTTAGAGGAAATGGTGATCCGGACATTGATGGAATATGGGATCGTTTCCGGCAGAAGCGCTGGGGAAACCGGTGTATGGCTGGATGCAGAAAACCCTTTAAAGGCGAGAAAAATATGTGCAATGGGTGTACGCGCCAGTCGCTGGGTGACAATGCATGGTTTTGCATTTAATGTGAATACCGACCTTGGTTATTTCGGAAATATAATTCCTTGCGGCATTGTTGACAAAGCAGTGACTTCTTTAGACAAGGAGTTGGGCCATAAGGTGGATGAGGAGGAAGTAAAACAAAAACTCAAGAAGCATTTTGCCGAATTGTTTATTTGCGATCTCGTTTGAACAAAAGGCATTTCAAGGTGTTTAGAAATAAAAGAATATAAATGGTTTGCAAATTTTCGATAAAGGATCTTGAAAAACTTTCCGGTGTGAAAGCACATACGCTTCGCATCTGGGAGCAGCGTTATGGCATTCTCAAGCCTCAACGAACCGATACGAATATCCGCTGGTACTGCAATGATGAGCTGAAAAACATTTTGAATGTTTGTCTTTTAAACAATCATGGTTTTAAGATATCGAAGATTGCAACACTCACCAAACAAGAAATTTCCGAAGAAGTCAATAAGATCGTTAATTGCAATATCACTGAATGCGAACAAATAAGCAATCTAGTTATTGCAATGGTAGAAATGGACGAAGCCCGTTTTGAAAAAATAATTTCTACACAAATTTTACGGAAAGGCTTCTGTTCTACTATGGAAGAAATTATATATCCCTTTCTTCATAGGATTGGGATCATGTGGCAGACGGGAAGCATAAACCCGGCCCAGGAGCACTTTATATCAAATCTGATTCGGCAAAAACTTATTTCCGCCATTGATGGCCAGATACCGCCTGAAAATAAAGAACCGAAAAAATTTATTTTATTCTTGCCGGACAGGGAACTCCATGAACTAAGTCTGCTGTATTTCAATTACATCCTCAAATCTAAAGGGCATCAAATCATTTACCTCGGCCAATCGGTTCCGCTGCTTGACCTTCAAAAGGTTTATGAGATCCGAAACGCTGACTATATCCTTTCAGTATTCACGATCATTATGGAATCTCCTGAGTTGTATATAAAAGATCTGTCAAAAACTTTTTCCAAAACAACCATTCTGCTTTCGGCACAATTACCCGATGTGAAGCTTCCGGCAAATATCCGCACTTTTAAAAATCCACAGGAACTGCTTTCGCTTATTGCCTGATTTCTATCTCTACCTCTATTATTTTGTTTGTTACTGCAAAAAGGAGAATTATCGTCTTTTTGAATCTTTTAGTCGAATTTTTGTATTTCTGTTTAACTATTTTGTACTTTTGTTAAACAAACTAAATCTGTATACCTAAAAAATTAAGAGATGACAGCAATTGAATTCAATCAACAACTCATAAATCAAAGAACCCCTTTACGAAACTTTGCTTATAGCTTAACGTCAAACAGCGAAGAGGCCCAGGATCTTGTTCAGGAAACCTTTTTAAAAGCATTGAAATACCGTGATAAATTTGCAGATGCCACCAACCTTAAAGCATGGCTGTACACTATCATGAAAAACACGTTTATCAACACCTACCGCCGATCCGTTAAAACTCGTCAAATCATTACTCAAACAGATGATCTGTCGCTGGTAAAGCCTTTAAACGGGAGTAACGGCCCTGACGCAGAATCACAGATCAACGTGAAACAAATCAACAGTGCTATCGAAGCACTTGATGATGAATATAAAGTACCATTCACCAGGTATTTTGACGGATTCAAATACAAGGAAATCGCCGATGAGCTTGACCTTCCAATTGGAACAGTAAAAAGTCGCATTTTTCTGGCTCGTAAAAAACTGATGGCCAGCTTAAAAGACCTGGCCTACAAAAATTAGTTTGTTTAAATTTTATGTTTAAATTTTAAACAGTTATGATAGGGGTAAAAGAAGAGGTTTCCCTCTTTTGGTTCAGGAGAGATTTGCGCTTACAGGATAATGCGGGCTTGTTTCATGCTTTAAAAAACAATTTGGATGTTCTTCCAGTCTTTATCTTCGATACTGATATTCTTGGCGCGCTTGAAAATAAAAAGGACAAACGAATCGAGTTCATATATCTCGCACTTGCAAATCTTCAAAAACAGCTTGCAAATTTAAAAAGCTCATTACTTGTTTTGCACGGAAAGCCTTTGCAAGTGATGGAGGCGCTGACAGCAAAATACATGATTCGCAATGTTTACACGAATCATGATTATGAGCCTTATGCCATTCTTCGCGACCGGGAAGTCGAAGAATTGCTGATCCGAAAGAAAATTCCTTTCTATTCTTTCAAAGATCAGGTCATTTTTGAAAAAAAAGAAATAACCAAAGAGGACGGCTTGCCTTATACCATCTTTACACCTTACATGCGAAAATGGAAAAACAAGCTCAATTCCTTTTATCTGGAGGCTTATCCGACTGAAGGATCTTTTTCCAATTTCTTTAAAACGGCGCCTTTCCCTTTTCCTTCCTTGAACGAAATTGGCTTTAAGCCGGCGGGAGTAAGATTCTTAATCCCTGAGCCGGATGAAAAAACAATTGCCATATACCATCAGCAACGTGATTTTCCTTCGATTAATGGTACCAGCAGACTAAGCGTACATCTTCGCTTTGGCACGGTGAGCATCCGGCATCTCGCAGCAACAGCCTTAGAATTAAATGATCAATGGCTGAACGAGCTAATCTGGAGGGAGTTTTATATGATGATCCTTTTTCATTTCCCACATGTGGTAACCCGCTCGTTCAAAAAACAGTACGACAACATTCCCTGGATTAATGATGAAGAACATTTTGAGCGCTGGTGTAAAGGCGAAACGGGCTATCCGATTGTAGATGCTGGAATGCGTGAATTGAACAGTACCGGGTTTATGCACAATCGCATACGAATGATCGTTGCGAGCTTTTTAGTGAAGCATTTGCTTATCGACTGGCGTTGGGGTGAAGCTTACTTTGCTGAAAAACTCATGGATTATGACCTTTCTGCTAACAATGGCGGCTGGCAATGGGCTGCAAGTTCTGGATGTGATGCGGCGCCGTATTTCAGGATATTTAACCCCTATGAACAAACCAAACGTTTTGATCCCCAACTGCATTATATCCGGAAATGGGTAACGGACCTGGAAGAGCCCGGTTATCCTTCTCCTATTGTTGAGCACAAACTAGCCCGGGAACGGGTTCTTGCCGTCTACAAAAAAGCATTGACGCTTATTCCGGTCGGACAGGAATAAAAATTTCAAGCGAAAGATAGAGACAGATATTTTAAAACAAATGCTATTAACACTTACCTTTGTGCCGTAATTTTTTTCCTTCCATTTCAAATGTCTGATACCGAAAAAATAGTTGAAGTAAAACATCTTGTAAAACACTACGGAAAATTCAAGGCCGTGGAAGATGTCAGCTTTGATGTTCTTCGTGGTGATGTTTTTGGATTTTTGGGCCCGAATGGCGCTGGGAAAAGCACGACGATCCGCACGATACTGTCGCTGATTAAACCCACCAGCGGAGATATTCGGATGTTCGGAAGAGATTTGTTAAAAGACCGGAATTTCATTTTAGCAAAGATCGGCTGCATCGTAGAAAAACCCGATTTTTATAAATATCTATCCGCAGAAAAAAACATTGAAATTTTTGCAAGGCTTTCAGGAGTGAATGTGAGCAAAAGTAAAATACATGAAATCATTGAATTTGTTGGCTTAAAAGGCCGCGAGAAAGATAAGCTCGGAGGTTTTTCTCACGGGATGAAACAACGGTTAGGGATTGCACAAACACTGGTGCATGATCCAGAGTTGATTATACTTGATGAACCCACCACCGGTTTGGATCCCCAGGGAATCATCGATATCCGCAACCTGATTCTGCAATTAAAAAATGAACGTAATAAAACAGTCCTGCTGTCTTCTCACATCCTTTCGGAGATTGAATTGATCGCTAACAGAATGGTAATTATCAATAAAGGGAAAACCATTGTGCAAGGGTCTGTTACAGAATTGTTAAACGCACAAGAGCTGATCGTTTCTTTCACCGTAGATAATATCGGAAAAGCACAACAACTTCTGGAAGCTGCTGAAATGAAAGAGCAAATCGAAAAAATCGAAAACAATAATTTTCTGCTGCACATTTCCCAGGAAAAAATTCCGGTGATCAATAAACTATTCTGCGATAATGGTGTAAACGTTTTTTCGATTGAATCGAAACGCAAACTGGAAGATTATTTTTTAAAACTCATCAACGCCTGATGTTCTGGAAAAGCACATACAATGAATTCATTAAGATTGCTGCCAAGCCGCGCAGCTATATCGGCATTGGCGCCATTACACTGATTGTCGGGATCATTCTTTTTGCGATGAAGGCAGATGGCCTTTCATTCATTTCTTTCGTCACACAACCTTTTGAACAATCCTTGTCATTCGAAGGAAATATTTTAAACGGCAACCTGATCGCTTTCATTATTCTGCAAATGCTGATCATTCACGTTCCTTTGCTTATTGCATTGGTAACCGGTGATCTTGTTTCGGGCGAAGGCGCAATGGGAACTATCCGCTTGTTGCTCACCAAGCCCATCTCGCGCACTAAAATTTTGTTTTCGAAATACCTTGCCGGCTGCGCTTATACGCTCATCATTCTGCTTTGGCTTGGATTCCTCGCATTAATTGTTGGAAAAATGCTTTTCGGTTCCGGCGATCTTATGGTGCTCAATAGTGATGGACTGGTTGTGCTGCAGGAAAAAGATCTTTTCTGGCGCTTCGTATGCGGGTTCAGTTTAGCCTATCTCTCGCTCGTAATGATCGCTACGCTATCTTTAACACTGTCCTGCTTTTCGGAAAATTCCATCGGACCGATCGTTTCTACGATGGCCATTATTATTTTATTTACCATCATCGGAGCCTTGGATTTACCCGCGATGCAACAAATTCAGCCCTACCTCTTCACGACGCACATGGTTTCCTGGCGCAACTTTTTTGAAGACCCATTGCCGGTAGATAAGATCATCCATTCATCCATGATCCTGCTGTTGCACATTGTTGCACTTTTGGGCATTGCGGTATACAAATTCAACAGAAAGGATATCCTCTCATGAAGTATCGTCATTTTCTCTTCGCTTTTTTGATTTCGCTTATTCCGATAAGCGTTCATTCGCAAACTAATGCAAATCAGGTATTGCGAGGGGTATATTTAAAGCTTCAGAAAGCAAAAGACTATTCTGTTGAAGCAAATATAAAAGTAGACTTGCCATTTATCCGTATGCTTCCGGTTGACGCGAAAATATATTTCAAACAAAAAGACAAGTTCAAGGTAGAATCCAAAAGCATTGCCATTGTTCCACGACAGGGTTTCGATCAATCATCCAAGATGATTGCCGACACAAATTCTTTTACCGCAGTGCTCCAAGGAAACGAACTCATCTCGGGCGTACAAACCAACATCATCAGCATTCTGCCTCTTTCTGACACCAGCGATCTGATCTTAGGAAAATTATGGATCGACCCCAAGCAAAGTGTTATTCTGAAATCTCAGTTAACCACAAAGTCAAACGGAACAATACTTACCGAATATACCTATGGAAACCAGCTCGCATATGGCTTACCGGATAAAATGATTTTTTCTGTAGACGTGAAGAAATTTAAAATTCCTAAAAGTGTTACTGCTGATATGAATAACAGCAGCGCTGACAAAAAAGAAAAGGATAAAGAAAATAAAAAAGGGAAAATTTTTATCACACTTACCAACTATCAGGTAAATAAAGGAATTCCCGACAGTCTCTTTAAAAAATGATTTTCTTCCGTTATGAATTACTACATAATTTACAAGCCTTATAAAATGATTTCGCAATTCACTTCTGCTCATAAAAAGAAGAAGTGTTTGGGAGAATTAGGATTTACTTTTCCGAAAGATGTTTATCCGCTCGGGCGTTTAGATGAGAATAGTGAAGGGCTTTTGATTCTTACCAACGATAAAAATCTGAACTACCGCCTATTGAAACCTGAGTTTGAGCACAAGCGCGTTTACCTTGTTCAGTTGCAGGGAATCATTACTTCTGCGGCATTAAAAGAACTGGAATCCGGCGTAACCATTGCACTTGATGCGGGACCATATCTCACGAAGCCTTGTAAAGCAAAGCAAGTGAAACAACCGGAAAATCTTCCCTTGCGCGGGCATCCGGTAAGTGACCGCCTGCCCACTTGCTGGGTTGAATTAACGCTCACTGAAGGGAAATTTCACCAGGTACGTAAAATGACTGCCGGAGTTGGTTTCCCTTGCCTCCGCCTTATCCGAATAGCGATTGAAGACATCCGGCTAGAGAACATGCAGCCCTGCGATGTACGCGAATTAAAGCGAGAAGCGATCTACAAACGATTGAATATTCAGTTATAGATCTGCAATTTTCCCCGGCTATTTAAGAACCTGCAAGGGTTCTTTCTTTATTTTTCGCCAAAAATTCTGTTGAAAAATCTTTATTTTTTTGTACATTCGTTAATCTTTAACTAACCTATGTCCGCTCCAGACATTCACTTTATCAGTCGTCAAAAAGGATCTTTTTTTAAGATTGCTTTGGTATGCCTTTTAGTGATCTGCTCTGCTCATTCTATTTCAGCTCAGGCTCCGGGTTTGCTCGAGCTTACGGGACGAACTGTAAAAGATGGAAAGCCTTTATCAGGAGCTACTGTTACAGTATACCGAGGCGGAACCATTGAGCAGGTAAAGATTAAAACTGGAAAAAACGGTAAATTCGAGCTCTCTCTCCCCTTTGGTGTGGATTATAAAGTTGCCTTCTCCTATCCCGGTTGTGTTGATATGTACATGATGGTGTACACGGGCAAATTGCCAAAAGAGAAAAATAACATCTATCCAATGTATCAAACGGAGGTTCCATTCTTTGAAACCACCAATACTACTGTCAGACTCAGCAAATACAAAAACCCATTTACCAAAGTTATTTATGATGGCAAAAAAGCCTTTATGGATGATGAAGCGTATTTGGCAGCCTTCCTGAAAGACCTGTTAATCGATCCGCAGGAAGCAGCAAAAATTCTTGCAGAGAAAGAAGCAAAAGAAAAAGCGGAGAAAGATAAAGTACTTGCTGCCGAAAAGAAAGAAGCCGATGAGAAAGCTCGTTTAGAAGCTGAATTTAAAGCTGCATATGAGGCACGCCTGCGTGCGGAAGAGAGAGAAAAAGCAGCGGAATTGGCGCGCATGAAAGCTGAATCGGCGAAAGAGGAGCAGCCGGAAAATCAAACAATGGAAACAGAAGCTATACGACTTCAGCGCGAGAAGGAAGCAAAAAATCAGATGGCCAAGAAGAACAAGGAGATCAAGACAAATTATGAAAATGATCTTTTGAAAATGGTGGCAGAGAACGAACGGATCGCAAAACAGAAAGCCTTCGGCAAGCAAAAAAGTGCAGCCCGTACGAATACCGCCATTACGCAAATCCGCATGGAAGCCGATGTGAAAGCAAAAGCTGACGGACTTCGGGAAGAGCAAAAATTGAAACAAAAAAAGATCCTGGAAAACAAACAGCTGAAGAATTCTGAAATGCGAAAATTGCTGGAAGCAGCCGCATTTGCAGAACGATCTGTAAAGATCAGTAATCAGAAAATCTTGCCCGATGTAAAAGGATATACACAGAAAGAAAGCCCGAATTTCTCCGTTACCGTGAATGAAGGGATTGTGAAAACCACCCGAAGCACTGTTATTACACAAGGAAAAAAACTGGATACATATCGGAAAGAAACGTATTTCTGGGGGACAGTGTATTGTTATAAAAACAATCTTGAAATTGACGAAGCAACTTATAATAAAGACATCGCCTTTTTTTCCGGTTATCAAAAATAAATAAAAGAGATGAAAAAAATTCACCTTGTATCACTTGTTTTTCTGCTTAGTGGATTGATACTCTGCTTGAATCCTTTGCATTCACAAACGACCAGCTTTATATACTATGGCGTGGAGCAAGGATTGTCTCAATCACAAGTGCAGGATCTTACGCAGGACGATGATGGAAATCTATGGATCGGTACGCTTTCAGGGCTTACTCAATATAATGGCCAACAATTTAAAACATTTTCACGAAAAGACTCCCTTGCAGAAGACTGGATCACTGCCATGTGTAAGGACAAAGCCGGCAATATCTGGTTCGGCCATTGGGCGGGCGGTGTATCAATGTATAATTACAAAACAAAAAAAATTGAAAATTTAAATTTAGAAGAATACACCCGCTTTAAAACAGTCACCGCTATCATTCAGGATGCAGACCAGCGATTCTGGATCGCGACAGAAGGTGCCGGGATATTTATCTATGATCCCCAAAACAAGAAAATGATCAGCCTTAACAAAAAAGATGGTCTCAGCAGTGATAATGTATATGATATTTGCCTTGATCAAAAAGGAAATATCTGGATTGCTACCGACATTGGCATAACCATATACGACAGTAAAGCGGCCATCGGTTCCGTAGGCTCCTTCAGCATTCTTAATACAGGGAATGGTTTAATGAGTAACCGGATCACTACACTTGCTTTGGTAAATTACAATGAAATATGGGTAGGTAGCGCCGATGCCGGAGTAATGGTATTACAGGTGAAAGATAACTTTAAGGTCATGCTTCCGACCAAAACGATTGAAGGTGCGGGAGAACGGATCAGCACAGCCAATGGACTTGGTTCCGATTTTATCAACTGCATCACGGAAGATAAAGCACACAATATCTGGATCGGAACAACCGGTGGCGGAGCGGCAAAGGTTACCCCTTTTCCGACACAGAGCCGCTCTGAAGCTATCTCTAAAGCAATTATCTACAACTACAGCACCAAGCAAGGATTAAATTATTTTAATGCAAACGCTATTTTCCAAGACAGAGAAGGCTCTATCTGGATCGGAACCGATATCGGATTGAACCAATATCGTGGAGAACGGTTTCAAATTTATGACGAAGCCGACAGCCTTGTCAACAATCTTGTTTGGACAACCTTATGCGATAGGGAAGGAAATATCTGGCTGGGGACAAATGAAGGGATTTCTAAAATTACGTTTACTTATTCCGAAATCAACCGGAAAGAAAACCATAGCATAAAAAATTATACGGTTAAGAATGGTTTATCAAGCAATGTTGTTCTTTCTTCTTTCGAAGATAAATCAGGAGATCTATGGTTCGGGACCGGCTTCGGAGGCGTTTGTAAGTTAGATAAAGCAACTGGAAAATTTGAATGCTTCAACAAATCAAACGGCTTAGCGGGGGATGTGGTGTATGCCATTTGTGATGATAACAAGGGAAATCTTTGGTTTGGAACAAAAGAGGGGGCTTCCAAATTTGATCCTGTTCTTAAAACATTCAGAAATTATTCTATTGTCGACGGGCTCGGCGGAAATAACGTTTACCGCATTTTCAAAGATGCGAAAGGAAATTTATGGTTCGGCGCGCTCGGCGGTAGTCTTTCAATGTTCGATGGAGCGAGCTTTAAAACATTTGATGAAGAAGATGGAATGCGTCATCGTTTTATTTTGTGTATCAACGAAGACAAGCTGCATAACCTCTGGTTCGGGGCGTATGGGGGAGGACTATACAAATATGACGGAAAAACCTTTACTAACTATACTGTAAAAGAAGGCTTAACCACCGATTCACCCTATTCAATCATGGCCGACAATGACAATCGGATCTGGATAGGCAGCAGCAGGGGCATTGACAGATTTGATGAAAAGACCGGCAAATTTATTCATTACGGAAAGGCAGAAGGCTTCCTTGGCGTGGAAACCAATCCGAATGCCGTATGTATGGACAAGGTTGGAAACATTTGGTATGGAAGCATTATGGGAGCTGTGCGTTACAGTCCGAAAGAAGATAAACCAAATACTGTTGAGCCCAAAACATTTATTACCAGCATAAAATTATTCATGAAGGATTATGAATTTCCTGACGATGCACGGTTCAAGTACAATGAGAACCACCTTACCTTCAATTTTGTCGGAATCAGTTTAAACAATCCTGAAAAAGTCCAATATCAATATAAGCTGGAAGGCTTTGACCAGGACTGGCTGCCAGGCTTTACTTCAGCTCAGGAAGCTGTATACAGCAACCTGCCTCCAGGATCCTACACCTTTATGGTGAGAGCTTTTAACAACGACGGCACAGGAAACATTCAAGCTGCACAGTATAAATTTTATATCGCTCCTCCATTCTGGCAAACAGCGGTATTCTATATTTTGGTAGGTCTTTTCGCCATTTTCGGATTGTACGTTTTCGATAAAATGCGAACACAGAAACTTAAATCTGCTAAAAAGCTTTTGCAGGAAAAAGTGGAAGAGCGTACGGAAGAACTTGCTATTAAAAACTCCGAGCTTGCAGAAAAAAACAAAGACATCACTGATAGCATCCGTTATGCAAAACGAATCCAGGAAGCAATTCTTCCTCCGGAAAAAGTGATCAAGCGTTATTTACCCGATTCATTTGTATTCTCAAAACCGAAAGATATTGTGAGCGGAGATTTCTATTGGGTGAATAAAAAAGGTGACGATATCCTTTTCGCAGCGGTGGATTGTACAGGCCATGGAGTTCCGGGCGCATTTATGAGTATAGTGGGTCACAACATTTTAACCCAGGCGATCAATGATAATATTGCCGTAACTCCTGCTAAGCTGCTGGATAAGCTGAACAAAGGTGTAAGTGAAACGCTGAACCAGACTTCTGAGGACACAAGGCTTAGAGATGGAATGGACATCGCATTATGCTCCATTAATTTTAAAACAATGGAACTTCAATATGCGGGAGCGTACAACCCTCTGATCATTATTCGTAATAAAGAGCTCATTGAAATAAAAGCCGACAGCATTGCCATTGGCAGTTATACTGAAACACAACAGCAAACCTATAACAATCATGTGATGCAGTTGCAGAAAGGCGATACGATTTATGTGTTTTCGGATGGCTATACCGACCAGTTCGGCGGAGCAGAAGGCAAGAAATTCAAGCTGGCCCAGTTCAAAACAATGCTTCTTACTTTAAATGGTGCTCCACTTGATCAACAGCAAATTGCATTGGAAACATCGATCGATGAATGGAGAGGCGTGCTGCAGCAGGTAGATGATATGCTGGTGATCGGAGTGAGGGTCTGATTAATGTTTACTTTCCCTTGCCAATACTTGCAAATACCGTATCATTTAGAAAGGCCAAAACTTCTGTTTCCTTCTTCGCCTTTCCGAAATCTGTGAGAGAGGGAAGGTTATACATAAAAAAAATCTGAAAGTGCGCTATCTCTATAATAGTAGACGCCAGTGATTTTGGGTATTTATACTTCGGGTTGCACTCCAGGATAATATCAGCAATGAGCGCACAAAGATCCTTGTAGGGTTTAAAAAACTGATGCTTATTGTCTTCTCCCACTTGCTTGGTCAAGTACGCCTTTGATCCTTCCGAAATAGCAATCTGGTGAAGTAAACTCTCGTTCACATAGCTTGTTTTCTCATCATCCTTCACCGTTGAAGATAACAGTTTTATTACTTTTTTCAGTTTCACTACGGGGTTGGTAATATTATTCGTTTGAAAGCCAATCTGGTATTCCAGCCAACTCCAGTACCAAGCCACCAGGTATATTAATAAACGGTGCTTGTTTTCAAAATAGCGATATATCCCCGCTTCGGTGGTCCCGATATCGTCTGCCAGTTTTTTAAACGTAAAAGCTTCAAAACCATTAAAATGGATCAGTTGAATGCTGTGCTTGATAATTTTTTTTCCCAGCTCCGAACCTTCGGGATTACGAAGAAACAGCGCTTCGTTCATCTTTATCTGTAATTGCAATTTCATTTCTATGATTTTGAACCCTTTAGAGGAGCCGTCACAAAGATACAACTATTTTACAATTATTTTTGATAGTATTACTATCATTTTAGAATACTTTACTATCTTTGTCGAGAATTTACGAAACAACGGCATGTTACTAAACAAGACAATTCCTGCTTCTTACATATTGAACAAGATCAAATTCGACCTTGTGTATGTAATAATTGTATCTCTATCGGTGTTATTTCTCACCAACAGGTATCAGGAAATATTGCCGGAAATGCCTCTGACAATTCCGGCATTTATCGGTACGGCAATTTCAATTCTCCTCTCATTTAAGCTCAACCAATCTTACGACAGATGGTGGGAGGCGCGTAAAATTTGGGGAAGCATTGTTAACGATTCCCGCACCCTGGTAATGCAACTGAACACCCTGACAGCAAAAGGCAATGATGCAGCTATTAAAAGAATGGCCCACCGGCAAATTGCCTGGACATACTCTCTGGGCCAATCCCTCAGGGGACTTAACCCTATCGATAACCTGGATGGCTTTCTGTCAGATGATGATCTTTTGCAAATAAAGCAGCACAACAATAAGCCCCTGGCACTGCTTCAACTACAAGGCATTGACCTGAAAAAACTGAAAGATGCTAATCAGCTTGAGTTGTTTTCTCAATTACAAATAGATCAAACCCTTCTTCGTCTGTGCGATGCGCAGGGGAAAACAGAACGGATAAAAGGCACGGTGTTCCCGGTAACTTATCGAAAGTATTTGCATTTCATCATCTATTTATTTGTTGTCACCCTTTCCATTTCATTAAAAGAAGTAGCAGGGTATTTTGAGATTCCGCTTCTGTTACTAATTTCTACAGCCTTTTTTCTTCTGGAGAAATCAGCGACACACATGCAGGATCCTTTTGATAATAAACCAACAGATACAGCAGTGACCTCGATAGCCAGAACAATAGAAATAAACATTCGGCAATTACTGAACGAAACAACTGTACCCAATCCCCTTCCCGCAAATCAATTTTATTTACTCTAACTTAAAAACAATCAAATGAAAACACTGGACAAAAAAATGCAGGACGCCATTACACCTACCATGGCGCTAGACCTCTTGAAAAAGGGCAATGAACGATTTGTAAACAACCTGAAAGTGAACCGTAATCTCTTGCAACAGGCAAATGAAACATCCGACGGGCAGCATCCTTTTGCTGTCATCCTCAGCTGCATAGATAGCCGTACTTCTGCCGAATTAATTTTTGATCAGGGCTTAGGAGATATTTTCAGTATCCGGATTGCAGGAAATATTATTAATGAAGACATTCTGGGTAGCATGGAATTTGGCTGCAAAGTGGCCGGCGCAAAAATCATTGTTGTAATGGGCCATACAAAATGCGGAGCGGTAAAAGGGGCATGCGATCACGTAGAAATGGGCAACCTTACTGCATTGCTCACTAAGATAAGGCCGGCAGTGGATGACGAACTGACAATAACCAAGGATCGTAATTCAAGCAACGGAGACTTCGTAGAAAAGGTTGGAATTATCAATGTAAAAAGAACCGTGAAAGCAATCATGGAGCGCAGCCCGATCTTAAAAGAAATGATTGAAAGCGGGCAAATTGGAATTGTTGGGGCCACGCAGGATATTGCAACAGGCAATGTTAAATTCTTTCAGGAGACGCTTGTATTAAGCGCACAATGGATAAGCGAATAAAAGTATTAATAACCAATTAAAATTGAAAAATATGAAACCACTTGTAAGTATAATAATGGGCAGTACATCAGACATGCCGATCATGCAGGAAGCTGCCAAAATTCTTGACCAGTTTGAAATACCATTTGAGATCAACGCACTCTCTGCACACCGGGTTCCCGAGCAGGTAGTGGATTTTGCAAAAAATGCACACACCAAAGGAATAAAAATAATTATTGCTGGTGCCGGCGGCGCTGCCCACCTGCCTGGCGTTGTAGCTGCTCTTTCACCCACTCCTGTGATTGGCGTCCCTTGCCGCTCCTCAATTTCATTGGATGGATGGGATTCGCTTCTTTCAATTGTACAAATGCCTCCAGGAATTCCAGTAGCGACAGTAGGTGTAGATGGCGGGCAAAATGCAGGCATTCTCGCCGTTCAGATCCTTGCCACCGGCAATCCCGATCTGCTAAAACAAGTTCAGGACTTTAAGGAGAACCTCAAAACGAAAATTCTCAAGGCAAATGAAGAATTAAAACTGCATACATTTAAATACAGGGTGTAAGGGCAAAAATCGCTTGGTATATTATTCGTGGCGCAAGTAAAACTTTAATCCCATTCCAAAAAACACAATATCATAGAGCGATAAAGAGCTGTAATTCTTCCGAACCAGATAGCTGCTTAAATATAAATCATTGGTATTGGCTTCGAAGTAAAATGAGGTATGGTCCAGCAAGGACGAATTCGGGCTGCGCAACGAAACGGCGGAACTTATAAACACATGTCCCCGGAGGCTGGGTGTCCACCAATAATAACCTTTTGGATAAGTCGAACTCCATGTCGGATCAAGATCTTCACCGAAATTCTGACAAAGAAAAGCTCCTACCTGTACAGGCTCTACAAAGAAGGCTTCATTGAGTTTTATTTTAAAGGGATTGTACAAAGCCTTCAATGAAAGTGTATGTAACACTCCGCCGAAATATTCAGGCGTATATCCGTAAAGTAAACCTGTTTGTAGCTTTGCGTTTCTTGTGCTCCGGAAGTAACCACCTGTCATAAAACCTGTACTGCCGGCATATTGCAATGAAAAAACAGAAACCGGGAGTAGCTGTTTTCTTGGCTCGGTTGAATATCCATTCGGAACCAGCATTCCTGATAATAAAAAAAGCAAAAAGAATAATTTTTTCACTTTAATAGGCAATTAATTTTTTGTTAATGCTTCCATTTATTAGTTTCAACAGAACGAATTGATCGTGATCGACGGAATAGCTGGTGAGATAGCGCACATGATCATGATAATAAAATGAATCGCCGCCTGTATGAATATGCCCGTTAAGTGACAACAAAAAACGTGGCTCGGAAGCAAATAGATTTTTATACGGGATCTCCAAATTTCTGTCAAAATCCATATCGTACGGAGGTACATGGGAAACACCTATAAACCATTGCGGGGTAGTATCATTCAATTGTCCGGATAACCAATTCACATCAGGTACATGTCCATTGAAATCATATTCCCGTCCATTTGTATCATGAAATAAGAATTTATATCCTTTGTAGCTGAATGAGAAATCTTTCGGCCCGAACATTTCCTCATATATCTGAGCCCCTCTGGCTGTTAAATCGTGATTGCCTATTACACATAAGTAGGGGATTTTGAGTTTCTCCAAACGTTCATGAATCCAAAGGAAATCCTGCAGCAATGCAAAATCAGAAATATCGCCGGCAAGGATCAGCAGATCGATCCCGGCTATGCTGTTTGCTTTGGCGACCAAAGCATGCAGAGAACGATAAGATCGCTGGCTATCGCCTGTAAATAAAATAGTGAGTGTGTCATTCCCGTTTGCTTCCGTCGCTAATAGTTTGTTGAGATTTGTGGCATTCAAATTAGCCGGCCGTGTTCCATTGGTTGTTTGATAGGGGCTGTATTCAAATTTCTCACAGGAGCAGAGCAAGAGCAGAGCAAACAGTCCGCAATAAACAGGATACAAACGAAAGGGTCTGCTTTGTGATTTCATAGCTATCCGAAATTGGAAGTAGTTTCTCCGAAAAGAACTAAAAAGAATTATGCCAGGAAGGTGTTCCCATTAAACGAGCATCACTTGCTTGGGATAGTGAAAATATAAGGCTAATTTTAGGAGTAAAAATTGAAGAAGAATCCGGATAGAAAACCCAAACGAAGCGGAACTGAAAACCATCTACTACATTCCCATATCACCACCGCCGCCTTCGAATTCATTGCCTCCGCCTTTATTTTGACGGCCCTTTTTCCCAGTTTCGGACATCTTCCCAAAACGGTAGGTGAAGGTAAGTGTTGCGATTCGCGACTCTCTCTTATGCTCCATCGTCTGACTAAAATTTGTTCCGCTTGCGGTCATGTACATTTTGCGGGAATTCGTTAAATCAGTAATATTTAAACCAAGGCTGGCATTTTTAAAGAGCTCTTTTTTAATGCCAAAGTCCATCGCTAAAACCGGTTTTACTTCACCTTGCGCAGTCGCTGTTGGTCCCGTGTAATTTGCGGTGAATTGAATGTCCATATTTTTCCAAACTCGCATATTGGAAATCAGCTTAAAGATATAGCTGAAGTTGTTGTTCTGAAGATCAGCATCCACATTTTCTCCGTCTATCTTAGTTTCAAAAATATTGGCACTTAAGGTCGTATTCCACCATTTTGTGAGATCGTTTTTCATGATCAGTTCGAAACCGTAAGAAGTAGATGAATTAAGATTAACAAAAGTTGTCACTGAAACGGTGGAGTCTCCAACGGTCTTTATTCGTTGAATCACGCCATCTGTCTGGCGATAATAAGCTGTAGCGGTCAGCACCGATTTTTTTCCATATTTCAAATAGCTCAACTCGAAGGAATTAATATACTCTGGCTTAAGATAAGGATTTCCATAACGTATATTATAAGGATCCGCAACATCTTTGAAAGGATTTAAGGCCCTGGTATTCGGTCGGTTGATCCTTCTGCTGTAGCTGAGCTGTATTTCCTGTTCCTTATTAAGTTTCTGGCTTAAGTGCAACGAAGGAAAAAGATTGAAATAATTATTTCTGTATTTTTCTTCTGTTGTAATCAGATAAGAAAGCGTATTCGCCTGCTCTGCACGCAATCCCAGCTGGTATCCAAATTTTTTAATGCTTCCCGAAAGAGTTGAATAGGCGGCATAGACATTTTCTGAATAGCTGAAATTATTATTGAGGTTGGTATCCGGCATAAAATCCGTAAGGCCATAATTGTAACTTTCCGAGATAAATTCGCTGGCAATACTTCTCATCGTTGTTTTTGCCCCCAGCTCCCATTTCATTTGATTTTTCATGGGTTGCACATAGTCAAGCATAATTGTTGTTATAGTATTATTGCCTTTTGTTGTGGTATTTTGCGCTAGCGGATATGCATTCTTAGGCTCATATTTTAGGCGGTAATCTCTTTCCAGGTAATCTTCCAATTCATTGTTTGCCGATGCAGAATAGGTCGCATCGAAGATCAGTTCCTGCTTTGGCTTAGTAAATGTTTTGCGATAATTCAAGTTATAATCCATGCTGGTTGGAGCTTCACTGGAAATCTCGTCCCTTGCATATCCACCCGACAATAGATTGTTTTCATCCGCTTCTGTATAATAAGATCTTTTATTGCTGCTTTCCTTCCCCTGATTATACAATGCAGAAACGCCCAATGTGTTTTTATCATTCAAATAAAAATCAATTCCCAATTTTATGTTATGTGAAAGGTTTTTATTCAGTTGACTTGACGCTGAGTTTAAAAAATAAGTGGTGTCGGCAAAAACATTCTGCCGATCGCTAAAACCGCTGCCAGTTCTGTTATTTGAGCGAAATCCATAATTGGCATAGGCATTCATTTTTGAATTTCTATAACTGATCGCTGCCGCTGCATTGTATTTATCGTTAGTACCTGCGCCTGCAGACACAGAACCATTAAAGCCATTCAGCTTATTTTTCTTTGTGATGATATTAATGATGCCTGACATACCATCCGGATCATACTTAGCGGAAGGATTGGTGATGAGCTCAATACTTTCGATGCTGCTGGCAGGAATCTGCTGTAAAATCGCCGCACGGCTGGAACCGGTTATTCCGGAAGGCTTTCCATCTATCAAAACAGTTACATTACCGCTTCCGCGAAGACTGATATTACCATCGATATCGACTGAAACACTGGGAATGCTTTGCAGTACATCGGTTGCAGAGCCACCTTCACTTACAATGTTCTTCTCTACATTAAAAATCTTTTTATCAATACCCAATTGCATGCTTCCCTTTTCGGACACAACCTCCACTTCACCTAGCAATTCAGAGTTTGTTTTGAGCCTGATCTGCCCCAGGTTGATTTCCATTCTGTTAGGCCGAATAGCAATCGTATCAACAATCAATTGCTTGTAACCGATAAAATTGATCTTCATAAAGTATCGCCCGAAAGTAAGCTCTTTTAATTCAAAATCGCCTTTCTCTCCAGCAACCAAACCGGTAGCAAGACTGGAATCCTTTAATTTATAAAGTGCTATGGTGGCAAATTCGACCGGCAGGCCCGATTTATTGTCGAGAACAATCCCTTTTATCTTACCGACTGCAGGCGCATCTCCTGAGCCCTGGCCTTCTCTGTTCTGAGAGAAAACAGCCATGGAAGAAAAAAGAAAAAGAATAAAAAGACGTTTGCTAAGAGACACAAAGAATAAAATAAGTGCCTAAAAATACAAATTATAATGCTTATGGAAAACGGGCATTCGACCGGGAATCTCCAAATAAAGTTAAATCACTAGATCGCGCAGATAAACAGCTTGTTCTCCCTTTTGTTGAAGATATTGAACAAGGAATTAAAATTGACATTTGCGATGATGTAATTGGTGTTTGCTGATTTATATTCCTCTTCAATGGAAAGTATCTCCAGATCTTTTAACTCTTCGCGTATTTGAAAACGGATATACAGCTTGATCGGAAAATCGTACTCAATCTGCTTGATGCCGTCTTCGATTTTATTGTTTCCGTTCAACGCTTTTTTTAACTTTTTATACGCGTACTTATAATCATATGTCAGGGCGGAAATATCCGACAGCACCGCGCTGCCTGTAGGATGGCTGCCTGCACCTTTTCCAACGAATGTTTGCTTACAAGAGAATGCCCCTTCCACTTCCACAGCATTGTATTCGTACAATACATTATACAATTCGCTTTCTCTGTCCACAAAATGTGGTAAGGAATACGCACGAAATTTGTCACCCACTTTCTGCGAAACTCCCAGCATTTTTATTCGCAAGCCGCGCTGCTTCGCATATAAAATATCATCGTAGCTAATGTTCTGGATGCCTGTATTAAAAATATCATCAGGCTTTAACACAATCCCGAACGCATGAACCGTTAGTAACAAGGTTTTAAATTTGGTATCAAAACCCGCAACGTCCAGCCAAGGGTCGCTTTCGGCAAAGCCATTCAGCTGAGCATCTTTCAGCACTTCATTATAATCCTTGTTCTCCAGCTCCATGCGCGTGAGAATATAATTACAGGTTCCGTTCAAGATCCCTTTTACACTGCTCAGCAATTCATTGTCGTAATACTCTTCCAGGTTGCGGATGATAGGAATACTGCCACCTGCAGAACCTTCATAAATCAACGCAACATTGTTCTTTACCTGAAGCTCGTACAGCTCCTTGAAGTTTTCTGCCAGCATCTTTTTATTCGCCGTTACAACGTTCACGCCGTTGTTCATCGCGTCCTTGACAATTGCGAATGCCTCATCAGCATTATCAATCAACTCTACGATCACATTTAAATTATTGCGCTTCAGGATTTCTTCCCGATCGTATGTAAAGTAATTCGCGTCTATTTTTCGCTTTTTATTTTTGTCTTTCACACAGATCTTCTCGATCGTCGCTTTCAAGCCTTGCGAGTGGTTCAACACATCATACAGGCCTTGCCCAACGCAGCCAAAACCAAACAATCCAATTGTAATATCTTTATTTCCCATAGTTTAATCTTTGATCTGAAAATTTGTTCTTGTTAATTTTTAACCCGCCACAAAAATAGCGAAGTAAGTTTTTGATGTTAAACAAACATCCGTCTAAATTAGTAATTGATGCAAGTATTGCCGCTCTTCAGTCTCAAATTCTACAAATGCAAGCCGCATTCTGTTTTCGATTTGTTCACCCATCTTCCGCTTCGGCCTTTTCCCGCTACAGTACAATGGAAACAACCAACTGAACTGTATCCTTGTGACAATAAGGGATGCTCAGGCAAAGCATTTTTCTTCATATACTCCTTTGCGTCGCTCTCCGTTTGATCGATCAATGGATAGAATTTGATAATGCCCTCCTGTTGCTCAAAGATCTGCAAGTTCTCCCTGTGGATGTTTTGTGAAGACATTAACCCGGAAACCCAAATTTGATATCCGGGCTTTAGCTTATCAACCGGCTCTACCTTATTAATAGAGCAGCACAGGTCCGGATCGGAGTTCCAGGTCTTGTCCTGCTGCGTGAATCTATTCTTCCATTCTTCCGCTTTTATCTCTGTTACTTTTAAATTTAATAATCTTGTGAGTGTCTCCTTGTATTCCAGTGTTTCGTTAAAATGATAGGTCGTATCCAGAAAATAAACCATTTCTTCCGGACGCGCCTTGTGAAACAAATGCAGCAAAAAAGCAGAAGTGGTCCCAAACGAAGATGTGAACAGTACTTTTTGAAAGTCTTTGTAAAGCTCATGGATCCGAGCTTCCGGACTTAACAACAAATATCTTTTATTTAGCGCTTTCAGATCCATATCACAATATACTCACAATAATGTTACGCAGGCTTACCACTACAACTACAATCCCCACGAAAATCAAACCCGCCCTCACGGGGATCTTGGATGTAAGATACGCCGCCAGCGGTGCTGCGATCATTCCGCCAATCACCAATCCGGCAATTACCGACCAATGATGAATGCCAATCAATGTAAAAAAAGTAACAGAGCTGGCCAGCGTAATAAAGAACTCCGCTAGGTTCACAGAGCCGATGGTATAACGAAAGGCTCTTCCTCTTGCAATTAATGTTGAAGATACGATCGGCCCCCAGCCGCCGCCGCCAATGGAATCAAGAAAAGCTCCTGCAAATGCCAATACGCCAATTCGTTTGATTTTCTTCTTTTCTCTCACTTTCTTTATTGCTTTACTAATGATCACAATTCCTAAGATCAACGTATAGCCTGATACCACAGGCTTAATATACGCTCCGTAACTCTGAAAGGAAGACAGGATATAAGCACCAATGATGGCGCCAATTACACCGGGCAATAGCAAGTGTTTGAAAAGCTTGGTATTCACATTTTTGAATTTTAAATGCATTAGTCCGGAGGCCCCTGTTGTAAAGATCTCCGAAGCATGCACACTTGCACTTGCGGCGGCAGGAGTAATGCCAAATGAAAGCAGAAAGGTTGTTGCTGTAACACCATAAGCCATTCCCAAAGCTCCATCCACCATTTGTGCAATGAATCCTCCGAGGACGAACAACAATACAGTTTGATCCAATGAAGAAAACAAATTCACTGCTGAGTTGCCAATCAATGATAAGGGAATAAAAGAGAACAATAAATGCCCGACGATCATCAATGAGATTGCCGACAAAAAATAGATCGCCAACACTTTGGGCTGTTTGTAAAAAGGCTTCTTTACCTTTTCTATCGCCAGATGGGGCTGAAGTGCTGCCAAGGGGTTCTCATTGTTAAGTACAGCAGTGATCTCATTTAATCGCTTTACTTTATTGGCAAAATCTCCCTTCAGATGGTTACGGAATTTGTTCAAGCCTTCTATGCTTTCCTGTGTATCCACAGGCAAGGCTTCATTAAACACCTCTTTCAGGCGCTTTGCAAGCGTCGGCGATTTACCATTGGTGGAGATTGCTATTTTAAGATCGCCCTTCTTTACAATGGAGCCCAGATAAAAATCACATAGGTCCGGAGTATCAGCAACATTGATCAACAATTTTCTTTGTGTCGCTTCCTTGCGGATGAGCTCACTGACGGACCGGTCGCCTGTTGCGGCAATCACCAGGTCCTTCATATCCAGATCGCTCACTTCAAAAGCTCTTTCGATAATGGTCAGCTTGTCCGAACTGTTTTTGAACGCCTGAATCTCTGCCAGCACATTTCTCGCTACCAGGGTTACTCTGGTACCCGGACTATTATTTAGCACGGCTGAAATTTTCTCCAAGCCAACGTTTCCTCCACCAACAATTAAAACATGTAGGTGCTCTAATTTGAAGAAAACAGGAAATAAATTGTTCGAAGCTTCGTTTTTACTCATCTGAATGGATCCCCTATTTGTGAATTTCCTGTTAGCAGGATGTTAATTACTTCCAGTTTATTGTTTAACTATTGTTTAATAATCTTTTAACTATGCCTATTTATCTTTTAATGGTTTTAAACAAACTGTTTAAAGTACAATTATCCTTGTTTCCTTACAAGGTTGAATTTATGGTAAACATTGATAACCAAGACATTATTTTTCTCATACGTCGCCGGCTGGCTCTTATGGATAAAGACATTCATATACGAAACTGTGAGATTGAACAAATCCGTCCATTTATATCCTAAACCAATCGATAAACGATTTTGATCAAAATAGTTATAAGCTATCTCTCTCCCGCTGTTTAACATAATTTCATCCGCAAAAGATAAATAGACCGTTCTGTCTTCAATGACGGATTTGTTCAACGCGAGCTGTAAACCCAATTGATAGCGGTAACGGTTGTTGTATTTAAATTCATCCAACACTTCATTTGCCTCAACAACCCGGTTAAAGCGCTGTTCTGCCCTTAGGCGGTGGCTAATCAAAAACCGCCCGAAGGATTTGGTAAACAGCAGTTGCTCCCAGCCTCTATACTCCGGACGAACGCAGCTTTCTGCATAATGATTGAAATAGGCTGCTCCTGCTGTTATGCTAACATCCTTATTCAGATGAAAAGTAAGCCCGGGCCGAATCAGCGTCTGGCTCCATTTGTTCAGCCATTCAGAGCGCCTTAAACCAACATCAAAATAAACGCTCCATTTTTCGTTCAACACACCTTTACTGAAATCGCCAAACCAAACAAGATCATTATAGCTTGTCTTCCGCTGCACCTGAGCAAAAGAGCCAACTGAAATAAAGAGGAGTAAAAAAAATAATTTCCAATTCATTTTAGTTCAATAAATATTTCCAATCTGTTAAGCTCACTGGAAAGGAGGCATGCAGCTTTACTACATCACCGATAACAATTACAGCAGGCGCTTGTACCTTTTCAATTTTAGCAATTTCCTCAATCGTATCAATGGTTCCCAAGGCAATCCGTTCATCCGGCAAAGAACCGTTTTGAATGATCGCGATGGCTGTATCCTGTTTACCGTAAGCTTTGAATACGTCTGCAATTTCATGCAGCTTGTTTAAGCCCATCAAAATTACGACGGTAGCAGTAGATTGTGCTGCTAATTTCACATCAGCGGAGAGCTGGCCTTTACTGGTCGTTCCGGTAATCACCCAAAAGCTTTCGCTGGTTCCGCGGTTGGTCACCGGAATGCCCTGTAACTCAGGAACTGCTATGGAGCTCGAGATTCCGGGCACTACAGTTGTTTCGATATTGAATAGCTGCGCATGCGCCAACTCTTCATATCCTCTGCCAAACACAAACGGATCACCGCCTTTCAAACGAACCACATGTCCATAGGTATAAGCAGAATCAATGATGAGTGAGTTGATCTGCTCCTGAGTATATGCATGGTTATTGTTACGTTTTCCAACATATATTTTCTTTGCATTCGTTGGAGCATAATTTAATAATGCAGGATTTACCAATGCATCGTATAGGATCACGTCCGCGTCCGCTATTGCTTCCAGTCCTTTGATGGTAATCAGGTCAATGTCGCCAGGACCGGCTCCTACTAAGGTTAATCGGGGTAAATTATTAGTTCTTGTTTTCATTTTTTTCGGTTTTTAATTGTTTGATTGTATCCACTTCAGTTTTGCTGCTTGTGGATCTTCTGATTTGAATTTGCCGTGTACTTACTTTAAAAAAGTTATCGTACCAACAACTACCGAATTTTATATGATGTTTGAATTGTGTTTTCATTAGATGCTCTCCTTTTTTAATTGTGTTTCTCGTAATGCTGCTGCTTGTTGAATAAATTGCTTTGCCTCGTTCAGGTAGCTTTCCGCAAATTCCCTGGAAGGCGCATTTTGATTGATCTTTAAAACAAATTCCCTGAATGTTCCGGCTAAAATTATCTCGCCTGTTTCTACAAAGTGTTTATCAAAGTCATTGATGATATCATGCTGTGTATTGGTTTTTAAGCTCTTCCCCAGGAGCAAGGCTTTCGCCCCGCTGATAATGGTTGCATAACTGTGGTAAATGCTATCGGCTAACAGCTCTTCCGCATATGCGGTGGAAGCCCAATCCAACTTCTCCTCTGCTTCAAAAATCAATGTTGACACCAGGTCGATCATTACACCGGCACATTCTCCCACACCAATCTCGGTTTTAAATACTTCACTATGTCCCCAGTCGATGTATTCCTCCGGAATAAGCGTACTATTATCGGCATGCGGTTTCAATAATTGATAGAAATAATCTTTGCCTTTTTTATCATAATAATTATTAAAGTATTCTCCCTCTGCAGCATGCTCTTCGAAATCATTCAACAGGCTCCTTAGCACAGCGGGCCCTCGTTTGCTGGGCACTTTGATGATCTTTTCCGAAATTCTTCCTTCCCCGTTCCCCACTACGCCGCCGCCTAACACCAATTGCAAGGCAGGAACTACTGCTGCTCCGTTTTTGAAAGAGCTGCCATGAAAACCGATCTGCGCCAGACTATGTTGGCCACAGGAATTCATACAACCGCTGATCTTTATTTTGATGTCGTTGTTAAAAAGCAATTCGGGATACTCTTCTTTCACTACTCTTTCCAGCTCTCTTGCAATTCCCGTGCTGCTCGAAATTCCCAGATTACAGGTATCTGTTCCCGGACAGGCGGTAATGTCGGCCACACTGTCAAAGCCCGGCTCTGCAAGCTTTAATTTTTCCAATGCTCTGAACAAAGCAGGCAATGCTTCTTTGGAGACAAACTTCAACAACAAGCCCTGATTAACAGTTACCCGTATATCATCCGCCGCATAGGTATTAACAATGGAGGCCAATAAACGGGCTGTTTCCGAACTGATGTTTCCCAACAAAACTTTGATGTTTACCCCATAGAAGCCTGGCTGCTTTTGCTCAAATACATTACTAACCAACCAATCCTGGTATTTTTGATTGTCACTGATTTTAAACGTGGTGAAGGAAGCCGGCGAAGCTGTATAGTTAAGCGGGACTGCTTCATAGTTGATCCTGAAAGATTTCACATTCAAAGCCAGTCGTTCTTCTTCCACATACTTCAACACCTGTTCGATTCCGATCTTATTTACAAGGTATTTGATCCTTGCCTTGTGCCTGCTTGCTCTTTCGCCATAGCGATCAAATACACGGATCAGCGCTTCAGTGAATGGAACGATCTGATCTTCTTCTAAAAACTCAAAAGCTGTTTTCGCTAAAAAAGGTTGTGCGCCCAAACCGCCACCGACAAGTACTTTAAAGCCGCGACTGATCTTTCCGTCAACGATCTTTACCTTGGGAATGAATCCCAGGTCATGCATAAATGTATAAGCGGTATCCGCGTCGTTGGAAGAAAATGCAATCTTGAATTTTCTTCCAAGCTCCTGTCCGAAAGGCTTACGAAGAAAGTATTTAAATAATTCCTGCGCATAAGGCGAAACATCAAAAGGCTCTTTGGGATCAATACCTGCCACTGCCGAAGCAGTAATGTTGCGCACCGTATTGCCACATGCTTCCCGCAAGGTAATGTCATCCTGTTCCAGCTTGGCCCATAGCTCTGGTGTTCTGTCCAGACTTACATAATGTATCTGAATATCCTGGCGCGTAGTTAAATGGAGGTTTCCATTGGAATACTCATCCGAGATATCGGCAATTCGCAGCAATTGTTTTGTAGTCACTTTCCCGAAAGGCAATTTAATGCGTATCATCTGTACGCCCTGCTGACGCTGTCCGTAAACGCCTCTTGCCAAACGTAGCGAACGAAATTTTTCTTCATTCAATGTTCCCTCCCGAAAAGCACGGATCTTTTGCTCAAGTTCTATAATATCCTTTTCTACTTGTGGATCTTCTATTTCTGTTTGAAAACTTAACATATCTTTATCTATTAGTTCATTGATTTAATTGTTCATTGATCGATACGTCCCTAAATTGTTGCATTGTAGAGCTTGTACCAGTCTTCCCGGCTCAGGTTGATCGTATATGCGCTTGCTGCGTTCTTTATCCGTTTTTTATCCGGGCTCCCGATAATAGGCAATGCGCCCAGCTTGTAAAGCCAAGCTACTGCGATCTGCTCAGTGTTCGCGCTGTATTTCTTTGCAAGCTCATTCAAGGCTCTACGCACCTTAACGGCTTTTTTATCCTTTCCGGTAAGGATCCTTCCGCCAGCCAGAGGCGCCCAGGCCAATGGTTTGCTGTATTGTTCCTTGATAAAATCCAGGCGACCGTCGTTAATCGCATCCGTTTGAAGCAGACTCAATTCAATGTGGTTGGTAATGATCGGATGCGATAAATGAGAAGCCAATAAGCGGTGCTGGGAAGCATTGAAGTTGGAAACGCCAATGAATTTTATTTTTCCATCCAACACTAATTGCGACAGGGCAGAGGCAGTTTCTTCCACATGAAACAAAGGATCGTTGTTCTCCAATAGAAAGATGTCAATATAATCTGTTTTTAATTTCTTCAGGGATGCTTCAACCGATTCTTTGATGTGCTTAGCGCTGTGGTCGATCACGCGATTGCTTTTGCTTTCATTCCTGATGCCTGTTTTGGTGGAAAGGACCACCGCTTCCCGCTTGAACGATCGCGATTGAATGGCTTTCCCAAAGAGTTCTTCAATTTTTCCATCGCCATACTGATCACTGTGATCAAAGGTGTTAACACCCAGTTCCAGATTGTAATTGATGATGTCTTCTACTTTCTTTGCCGAAACAAGCGCAGCAGTATTCCATCTCCAGAAACCATAAATAGCTGCTGATACTTCCGGTCCTGAATCACTGATATATGTTTTTTCCATTTTGTTTATCGTATTTATGTTTGGTTAAGATTCCAACACTTGTTGGAAAAAAATTCATTAAAAAAGCCCTTCCGTTTTTGCGGAAGGGCTTACATATTGCTGGTCTTGTGTTTAGTCTTTACAATAGAGCATGATCGTCCGTTTCCGCATTCGCAGTAGCTTACAACACATACACATTATCAGTATAAGATTAAATGTTAGAAGTTCAAAAATTAAAGTTGTGTTCATTTCGTTTGGTTGCTTTATAAAATTAAAGAGGCTTTCCGTTTGGAAAGCCTCTTTAAAAATGAATTTAAATATGTTGTTACAACAGGCTCTCCGTATACTACATCCACATCATACAGCACATCTTTGCGCCGTTGATTGTAAGTGATGTATAGTTAAAGTTGTTGTTCATTGTTTTTTTATTGCGAGGCAAATATAAGACAGTAATTTTAATATTTCCAAATTTATTTTTGCCTGCCTTTTATTTTACCAGGATTTTTCCGGTTCCAAAAAGGGTTTCAGCGGTATAAATTTTATAAAAATACATGCCATTCTGCAAGCCTTCTCTTGAAATCTGAAATTGCTTTTCAGTAATTCCTTCCAAAGTCTTTACCTTTTTACCCAATACATCGGTCATTTCGAATGAATAAACGGCATTCTCTTTCGATGTAATTACAAATGTTGTGCTTTCATGGAATGGGTTTGGGAATACGTCGACATGCGTCGCATTGCTTATATCGTTCAACTGAGTTATCAATGGCTGGAACGGAGGCACATCGATCACTTGTATCGATAAAGTGCCTGATCGATTTAGTGAATCGACATTGGTAAGTATATCACAATATGTCTGTGAACAGCCGCTTCCATTGTCCACGGTGAGGCAAAGATTGAATGGCCCCGGGCCACTATAAATGTGAGAAGGCGTTGCAAGCGTTGAAGTTGTTCCATCACCGAAATCCCATAGGTAGCCTAAAGTTGCGCCATAAGAAAGATTGTAAACATATAAGGCATTTGGATCAGAAGTGGTGGTATCATCCGCAATATTAAACAAGGCCAGGCAACTGCTTAGCACACCAGTTACTGTTATATTCTGGCACAATGTATCGTCCCCGCAAAGTGCTGAAGAGGCGTAGAGGCAAACATTGTACGTTCCCGCCAATGCATACGTATGAGAAGGACTTGCAGCAGACGCGACAACACCATCAGCAAAATCCCATAAATAGGTTAACCCTGGGCCGGTGGACGAATTAAAACAAAAGAAATTATATGCATTGGTTGAATCCGGAACGAATGTGAAATTAGCCGCCACGTCATTGGTTGAGAAAACAGTTACTGAATCTGTTAGCGTACAACCACTGGCGTCCATAGTCGTTACAGAATAGGTTCCTGCACAATAACCAGTCGTTGTTCCCATTCCGGACGCTCCACCTGGCCAGGAATAAAGATAGGGCCCTGTTCCACCAATTGGACTCATCGAGATCGTTCCATCACAAACAGCACAGCCCGTTGTGTTTGTAGCTGAAATGCCGGAAGAAGCAGGTCCGTTCAGCAAAACAGTTGTTACTGCATTCGCACTACAGCCACCTGTATCGGTTACTGTAATTGTATAATTTATGGATGTTAAGGGACAACAAACAGGATTTGAAATTCCGACAGTCGCCAGGTAAGTAGACGGAGACCATAAAAAAGTGGATCCTGCGCCCGAAGAAGAGGCATTCAATGTTACGCAGCCCCCGGAACAAGCACTATTGCTTGGGGGAACAGTAATAACAGGAAGAGGCTTCACTGTAATCGTATATGAATTAGGAGTGCCCGGGCATCCTCCATATGTTGGCGTAACAGTAATGGTAGCGCTTATCGGGCTTGCACCCGGATTTGTTGCGACAAACGAAGGTACATTTCCGGTTCCATTTGCTGCTAAACCAATTGAAGTATTTGAGTTTGTCCAGACATAGGTTGCTCCCGCCGGAGTGCTTGAAAATATGCCTGCTGCCACCGTTGCATCCCTACAAACAGAGGTGCTTGAAGGCACAGTAACGGTTGAGGAAGGCATTACCGGAACCGCGGTATTTGTAGAAGTAACACATCCATTTACGTCTACAACTGTCACCGTATAACTGGTTGTTGAAGATGGACACACGAAATAAGTCCAGGTTAAAGGACCAGTGGGAGCCCAGTTATAAGTATATACCGGAGTTCCACCAGTTGCATTGGCATTCAGCGTCGTGCAGCCACCGCCGCAAACAGGAGTGCCTCCGGTTATGGTTGCATTTAAAACCGGTGGTTGAGTAACTGTCGCTGTTGCTGTTGCTGTTGACAGATCACTATTGTCTGTAACCGTAACCGTATAAATCCCAGCGCACAAGCTGCTTGCTGTAGCAGAGCTTCCTCCCGAGGGAGACCAGGCAAAGGTAAATGGACCAACACCTCCACTAACGGAGGCTGTCATTGAACCATTACAGCTGCCGTAGCAGGTGGCATTGTTCGTAGTTGTTATTGAAACAACATGCCCTGCGCCCATTGTTGTAAAAATAGCCGAGAATAAAAGCAGGAAGAATAGTAGAATTTTTTTCATTGGAATAGAGAGTTAGCGTAAGTGAACAATCGATTATTAATAAGTTTTATGCTCGATGGATTTATAAAAAGTGTTTCATGCTTTCTTTGGAGATGTAAAAAATCAAGTTTAGGTTGCATTCTAAAAACACTGCATGAATTACATCGATATATTACTTTGTATCCCGCTTGTATGGGGTTTATACATGGGTTTTACAAAAGGTCTGATCATTGAAGCGGCCACATTGGTAGCATTCAGCCTTGGAGTCTGGGGTGGAATTACCTTTTCGGAATATGTTGCTCAACAAATAAAAGAGCGTTTCGATTGGCAATCGCCTTACCTGCCAATTGTATCATTTGCGATTACTTTTCTCGCTATCATCATTGTTGTTTATTTCATCGCTAAGCTAATTCAGCGCATGGTAGAAGGAATGGCTTTGAGTGCCATCAATAAAATCGGAGGCGCTATTTTTGGAGCATTGAAGTTTGCATTGATGATGAGTGTAATTATATTTATGATGGACGCAATTGAAGAGAGCTACCCCATGGTTTCGTTTAAAACAAAAGAAGAGTCCTTGCTGTATCGCCCTGTAGGAAAGATCGCGCCAGCAATTATTCCTGCGCTCAATAAAAGCAAAGTAGCGAATTTACTTCCAAAAGCGGATGATATTGAAGTGGACGTGAAGCTGAAGGAGAAATAAGACCGTCCTTTAAATTCAATGCAACCTTAGCCCTTTCTTTTTTGTCCTAGTACTTATAGTTTAGGCAAAGCCGAATAAAATAATTTATGAGAAAAGCGTTTACAATTATCTGCTTGCTAATTTGTTCCATAGTATTCGGACAAGGCTTGTCAAAAAAAGTTTTGTTTCTTGGGAACAGCTATACCGCCGTAAATAATTTGCCTCAAATGCTTGCAGATGTTGCCGCCTCCACAAACGACACAGTATTATTTGACAGCAATACACCAGGTGGCTATACATTAGAACAACATTCCACAAATGCTACTTCGCTCAATAAAATAGCAATTGGCAACTGGGACTATGTTGTTTTGCAGGAACAAAGTCAGCTTCCTTCATTTCCAGATGCCCAGGTTCAGTCATCTGTTCTACCGTTTGCAAAGTCTCTGGATAGCACCATCAATGCTGATAATCTCTGTGGGGAAACCGTATTTTATATGACTTGGGGCCGTAAGAACGGGGATGCGTCCAATTGCGCGTCATGGCCTCCTGTATGTACTTATACGGGAATGGATAGTCTTTTAAGTTTACGCTATAAGATCATGGCTGATAGTAACAACGCTATTTTATCACCTGTAGGTGCTGTCTGGAAACATCTCCGCCAAAATTTCCCTTTGATTGAACTTTATTCTGCAGATGAGAGTCACCCTTCAGTTGCCGGAACGTATGCAGCAGCATGTTGTTTTTATTCTTCGTTGTTTAGAAAAGACCCAACCTTCATCACATTTAATGCTTCTTTATCGCCTGCTGACGCGGTAACCATTCGAAATGCCGCCAAACTGATTGTATATGACAGCTTATTAAATTGGCACATTGGCGAATACGACCCCTCGGCCAATTTCAGTTATGCTTCTTCCGGAAGTAATCAGATTACATTTACCAACACTTCGGCTAATGCCACTGTATACTTCTGGAGCTTTGGCGATGGCAACACCTCCGCATTGGTTGATCCAACGCATCTTTATCCAGCTGCCGGTTCTTATACAGTAACGCTTACTGCAAGTGAATGTGGGATGCCGCATACAATTATTCAAACAGTTACTGTAGCTGTAACAGCTCTTTCTTCATTTAAAGATTTGGAATCCTCGTGGAATATTTTCCCAAATCCTGCAACAACGTCTATTGTTATAAGCCTTGAAAAAAAAGGAATAGTAGCGTATAGAATTTATTCGGCAACAGGAAAAGTGATTCTGAAAAGTGCATTGAATTCTGAAAAACAAATCGACATAACTATGCTTCCCGACGGCATGTATTTTCTGGAACTATATGATGATGACTTATCGTTTGGTTTAAATAGATTTATAAAAGCTGCTGATCGTTAAGAACGAAAAGGCTTAAAATAAAAAACTCTCTACTAAAATAAGTAGAGAGTTTTTTATTTTCCATAAAGAATTTCAACTTATCCTGCCAATGCTTCTGCACCACCAACGATCTCTAAGATTTCGTTTGTAATAGCCGCCTGACGTGCTTTGTTGTATGTTAATTTCAATTCTTTGATCAATGCTCCTGCATTATCTGTTGCTTTGTGCATGGATGTCATACGAGCTCCGTGTTCTGCCGCATGTGAATCCAATAATGCTTTGAACAATTGTGTTTTCAATGAGCGTGGAATCAAATCCTGTACAATGAATTCTTTGCTTGGCTCAAAAATATACTCTGTTGCTTTTGTAGTCTTAGCGCCAGCAGGTGCCTGAACCGGTAAATATTGCTCAGTAGTGGTAATCTGCACCGCTGCATTCTTAAACTGGTTATAGATCAGCTCCACCTTATCAAACTGACCTGCAACAAATACTTGCATGATCTTCTCCGCTACAGGAGCTACGTTCACAAATGTTAATTCGTCATACAATTCATTTAAGCCCCTAGGCATGTCTGAACCGATGATCCCGTATTCGGTTTTTTTAAAATAATCCGCTGCTTTTTTACCGATACACAATACACTTACATTGCAGCCTTTGTATTCTTCTCGGGCCAAACGGCTTGCCGCTTTTAAAACGTTAGCATTGAATCCACCGCATAATCCACGATTAGAAGTGATCACGATCAACAATACGTTTTTAACCGGGCGCTGCTTTGAATAAACACCATCGGAGCTATCCAGGCTTGCGCTGAGATTCTCAAGGATCTCTTTCAGCTTGCTTGCATATGGGCGCATTTGAGTAATCGCATCCTGTGCCCTACGCAATTTAGCAGCACTCACCATTTTCATAGCGCTTGTGATCTGTTGTGTAGAACTTACCGATACAATCCGGTTACGAACCTCTTTTAAATTTGCCATTTTGTAGATGTACCAATGTACCGATTTACCAATGTACCGATCCGCGTTTTAATTTGCATATCGGTATATCTGCACATCAGCACATATTTTTTTATTTATAATTTGCAGATAGCTCTTTTGCTACTGTTTCCAATACATTCGTGATCTCATCAGTGAACTTACCTGCTTTCAGATCGTTCAACACATTCTTGTGTTTTGCTTCCAAAAATGCAAGATATTCCGCTTCAAATTCTTTCACTTTATTTACAGGCACATTACGCAACAATCCTTTTGTACCGCAATAGATAATCGCGATTTGCTGTTCAACACGTGCTGGAGAAAACTGAGCTTGTTTCAGGATTTCCACGTTACGTGCCCCTTTATCCAATACTGATTTGGTTGCTGCATCCAGGTCGGAACCGAATTTAGAGAATGCCTCTAACTCTCGGTATTGTGCCTGATCCAACTTCAATGTACCAGCAACTTTTTTCATTGATTTGATCTGAGCGTTACCACCCACGCGTGATACAGAGATACCTACGTTAATTGCCGGGCGAACACCTGCGTTGAATAAGTTCAACTCAAGGAAAATCTGTCCATCGGTAATCGAAATTACGTTGGTTGGAATGTATGCAGAAACGTCACCTGCTTGTGTTTCGATGATCGGTAATGCTGTTAACGATCCGCCACCTTTAACAATTCCTCTGATGGAATCAGGAAGGTCGTTCATGTTTTTAGCAATGTCATCATTCGCGTTGATCTTTGCAGCACGCTCTAATAAACGACTGTGCAAATAAAACACGTCACCAGGATATGCTTCGCGGCCCGGAGGACGACGTAATAACAAAGACACCTCGCGGTAAGCTACCGCTTGTTTAGAAAGATCATCATAAACGATCAATGCCGGACGACCGCTGTCGCGGAAGAACTCACCAATTGCCGCACCTGCGAAAGGAGCGTAGAATTGCATTGGAGCCGGATCAGATGCTGTTGCAGATACAATAACTGTATATGCCATCGCGCCGTTCTCTTCCAATACACGCTGAATATTTGCAACAGTAGACCCTTTTTGTCCGATTGCCACATAGATACAGAATACAGGCTGACCTGCTTCGTAAAATTCTTTTTGATTGATGATGGTATCGATCGCAACTGCTGTTTTACCAGTCTGGCGGTCACCAATAATCAACTCACGCTGACCACGTCCGATAGGAATCATCGCATCAACCGCTTTCAAACCAGTTTGCAATGGCTCGTTAACAGGCTGACGGTAAATTACCCCCGGTGCTTTACGCTCCAATGGCATTTCGTACAATGTTCCTGCAATCGGGCCTTTACCATCGATCGGGTGACCCATTGTGTCTACTACGCGGCCTAACATTCCTTCACCAACTTGTAATGAAGCAATTCTGCCGGTACGTTTTACAACATCACCTTCTTTAATATTATTTGATGAACCTAAAACAACAGCACCTACGTTGTCCTCTTCCAGGTTCAATACAATTCCTTTTAATCCACTGGCGAACTCGATCAACTCACCTGATTGAACTTTAGAAAGTCCATAGATACGGGCGATACCATCACCAACTTCCAGTACGGTACCTACTTCTTCCAATTCCTGCTCGGATTTGAATCCCGATAATTGTTGTCTTAAAATTGCAGATACTTCTGCCGGTTTTACTTCTGCCATTGTTAAATAAGTTTAAAGTTAAAAGTCATTAGTTTCAAAGGGAAGAACTTTGTGTTCTTATCTTCTACATTCTTTATTAAAATTCTTTTATAAAAGGGTTCTCGTTGAAATTGCGTTTCAATAAATTTAATTTACGTGCAATACTTGCATCAATCTGCTTATCGCCAACACGCAAAACAAATCCACCAATAAGGTTTTTATCGATTCTTTCTTCTAACACCACATCGCTTTTGCTGGCACCTTTCACAATCTCCATCACTTTTTTGCGAATTGTTTCATCCAGTCCGCTTGCTGTGATTACCACTGCAGTAAGGATCTGTTTCTTTATTTTGTATTGATTCACAAACTCGGCCGCGATTTCCGCTAAATAGACCTCACGTTTTTTATCCGTGATCAAATGAATATAGGTATCAGTTACTTTGTTCAGTTTTCCGGAAAATATTTCTTTTAAAACAGCTTGTTTTTTATCTGTTTTTACGATTGGACTTTTTAAGAAAACAACAAAATCGTGGTTGGATTTGCAAACATCCACAACTAATTTCATATCCGCATATGCCTGCTCCAGAACGCCTAGTTCCATAGTCAGGTCGATGAATGATTTTGCGTATCGTGTTGCTACTCTTGTTCCTTGCATGATATATCGTTGTTGGTTGTTGGTTGTTGGTTGCTAGGGCTAAAAACTAACAACCAGCAACTAATAACTAATTCAAATTAACGTCTTTTAATAATGTCGTTACCAGTGATTTTTGTTTTTCGTCTGTAGACAATTCTGATTTCAGAATTTTCTCAGCAATTTCAATGGAAAGTGTTGCTACCTGGTTTTTCAATTCAGTGATCGCCGCCATTTTTTCATTCTGGATATTATCGCGTGCGATTGCCAATAAGCGCTCGCCTTCTTTTACCGCAATTCCCTTTGCTTCTGCGATCATTTTATCTTTTACATCGCGAGCATCTTTCAATAACTGATCACGCTCTGATCTTGCTTCTGCTAAAATGCGCTCATTGTTAGCTTGCAACGCTTTCATTTCTTCTTTTGCGTTTTCAGCTGCAGCCAATGAATTCTCAATGAACAATTCACGTTCTTTGATCATTCCCAGAATTGGTTTCCAGGCAAATTTCTTTAATAAGAACAAGATGATCGAAAACGATACGAGCATCCAAAAGATCAATCCTAAATCGGGTTTAACTAATTCCATTTTAATGAAGTATTAGAAATATATTTTAATAAAAATTCAATCGTTTGAATAAATCATTGCCTGCAACAACCTTGCAGACAATGATTGTTTTGTTTTTACTTGATCAGGACAACTAAAAGTCCGATAACCATAGCAAAGAACGCAGCACCTTCAACAAGTGCAGCAGCAAGGATCATTGAAGCGCGGATATCGTTGATCGCTTCTGGCTGACGTGCAATTGATTCCAATGCACTTCCACCGATGCGGCCAATACCAACACCAGCTCCTAAAGCGGCAACACCAGCTCCTAAAGCGGCAACACCGTAACCAATTTCTCCTGCTAATAATACTGATGATAACATATATAATGATTTTTATGTTTTTGTCCTGCCGGATAGTACTGTTGCGCTGACTGCCGGCAAAACTCCCCAGCCAGAACCAATGTTTTTAATGTGCGTGACTCTTCTCTCCTGCGTGATCGTCCACATGATTGTGGATCTCATGCCCTTCATCCACTGCTGCACCAAAATAAATAGCGGTCAACAACGTAAACACATATGCCTGAAGGAATGCAACCAATAATTCCATTGCACCCATAAATACTGTAAATACTAATGAAAGGATGGAAACTCCGAACCCTAATCCCGTATTCATTTCACCAAAAATAAAGATCAGACTGAAGAATGCAAGAGCGATGATGTGACCTGCGGTAATGTTCGCGAACAAACGAATCATCAATACGAAAGGGCGAAGGAATAAACCTAAAATCTCAATCGGTGTTAAGATGAACAATACACCGAAAGGAACACCCGGCATTGCGAATACGTGTCTCCAATAATGTTTGTTAGCAATCACAAAAGTGATGATCAATACAAACAAAGCAAGCACCATAGCAATGGAAATGTTTCCCGTTACATTCACTCCTCCAGGAGCAAATGGAATCAAGCCCATCAGGTTATTGATCCAGATAAAAAAGAAAACCGTAAGCAAAAAAGGAAGGAAGCTTTCATATCTTTTTCCGATGCTGACCTTGGCCACATCATCACGAATAAAGATTACCAGGGGCTCAATGAAAGACTGAAGTCCGCGAGGGGCTTTGCCTTTGTTTTTAGTATAAGCTCTTGCAACAGAGATAAACATTACCAACATAATGATCATGCTGATAAACATCGCCATTGCATTTTTTGTAATAGAGAAATCCCATAGCTGAGCTGTTGCTGCTTCATCAACCGATTCGGTTACATCATCAAACACAACGATATCGCCATTCAGAATGCGGTAATTATAATTTCCCTGGTAAGAAGCATGACCGTGATCAAATTTTCCGGAAGAGAATAGCTCAATCCCTTTGTCGGTTTTCAGGATGATCGGCAAGTGGATAGAAGTGTGACCCCATAAGTGCCAGTCGTAAGAATCAGCAACGTGTTCTATGATTGTTTTTCCGGCATCAAAGGTCGCTTTATGCTCTTCATTGTGGTGAGGGTCGGCAGGAAGTGCTGGACCTTGATCGGAATTATGCTCTTTATCCACCGGTTCATAGGCAAAGCCCTGAAGGCTGGTAAACGCAAGAATGGTGATCAGTAAAAAGTGTTTGAAAATATTGATTTTATTAGTCATTGCCCTAATCGGTTTATCCGGTTTTCAAATTCGGGTGCAAACTTAGTTAATAAAAGCAATATTTTAAAAGAATTGTGGCCTTTTTTTTGGCGATTTCTGTTAACGCAAAAAAGTGCTGTACAAAGCCTTGATTATGAACGACAAAAATCTATTTTCTGAAGTGCTTTAACAGGGTAATTACTTCAAAAACGGTGTAGAAAAAATACATGACTAAAAAGAATAAAACGAAGCCCAGGGCTGCCTCTCTTTTCAGCAGTGCATACAGCAGAATTATTATCAGGTAGGTAAAGAGTTTTATGCCTGTGCTGGCCATAAACAGCACAACAAACTTACGGGGGCTTTCCTCCGCTGCTTTGATGAGAACAAAATGGAGCAATGTGGTAACCAGTAAAAAAAAGCCCCAAATGGGCCAGGTCATATTGGTTTGAAAACGTTCAACAGCATAGTTCTGCCATAAAACGACAATAATTGCTGTAAGTACCGAGAAAAGAGAAAGCCGGATAAAAAAGGATCGTAATGCAGGACTCATACTACTTTTTAAGAATGTCTTTGATAAAATAATAAATGGCTAAAAAAACCGACAGAAGGGTAAGAACCAGCGTAAAAACAGGGAATTTCAACTTCAGCCATTCATCCAGCTTAATCCCCAGGAATACACCTCCGCCAATAATCGCTGCCATCTGAAAACCCATGGCAGAATATTTCGCATAGTTATTAAGCTGTTTTTTCGGAAAGTTGGGTTTTTTCTGTTCGTTCACCTTTTATGTCTTTTATTACGCCACCCATGCTGCAGGATCCTGAGAAAGTTGCTCCCGGCTCCACCGCTATTTTATTTGTTATGATATCGCCCGTTAATTTTGCTGACGCTTTTAAAGACAGCAGCTCCGAAACACCGATCTTACCCTTTATTGTACCGGAGACATCCGCATTCTGGCAAATAATCTCACCTTCCACACTTCCTGATGCGCCAATCACCAATTTGCCTTTCACATTGATTGAGCCGGTTAGCGAGCCGTCTATGCGCATATCTCCATTGGTTGTGATATCTCCTTCAATAGTTGTTCCGACTCCGATCAGGTTCACTGACTGGCTGTCTGAATTTGTATTTTTCGCCATATTGTTATTATTGAACATGTTGATGAATTAGCTGCTTTTTTAGTAAAATTAATCAAAAACCTTCGAAAAACATAAAAAATCAATAGTTCTGAGTAAAAAACTGCTCGTATTCTGCAATGTTTTTATCCTTGTAAAATATCGTATAGTTTTCTGCCGAGATCACAAAGGTGTGATACGATCCGATTTCCAAAGCTGAAAACAGGTCTTTTTGTGAAATCATTATATTAAAGTAATCCATCGCTCTTGCTTTCCCATCAAAGGTCTTTACGCTTACCAACTGGTGCGTAAGATCAAGGAAAACGCTCGAAATATCAATATCTGAGGTACTGAACTTTTCCGCATTAAAATCCGACAGTTTGGTTTTGAACTTATTCAGATCGCCTTTCCCATTTTCTACCACAATCAGACAATAATAAGGGCCGTCTTCTTTAAATACAAATTTGGTTTTGTCTTTTGGCGAAGTTGCAGTATCTGTTACCGTTACCTCAGCCGGAGGGCTCTTTTGCTTTTTGATCGCATCCAGCATCTCCTGCGCTTTCTCTTTCACCGGTTCTTTCGGATATTTCACAATCACTTGCGTTAAAGCCTTCTCAAATTCATTGATGTCTTGCGTCCTTCCTATAGCTAATGCTTTTAAAAATGCAAACTGTGGCATTAAACTGCTTTTCGAATACATCGAATCCGCTTTGCTGCAGTTTGCATATGCTTCGTGGTATTTTCCTTCTGCATACAGCTGATAGGTCTCCGTATAGAATTTTTCCACCTGACTTTTGCTGGCGGCAATATCTCCGGCAACACCGGGATTTCTGATAATTGCGGCATAATCCGAATCGGGATATTCCTTTAAAAGTATATTCTTATAGTATTCTGCCTTCGGCGCATTGTTCATCACCAGGTAAATCCGGTACAGCTGGTAATAAGAGGTCAGCTTGTATTTGTTTTCCGGGTAACGCTTGAGCAACTCCTCAAATGTTTCCACCGATTTTTGGTTGTTCGCCAATTGTTCTTTATAGATGGAACCTACGTTGTAATAAGCTTCAACAATTTTCCCGTTCGATTTTGCGATTGCCTCCGGCGTAAGTGGAATATTCTTTAAATAATAATTTCTATCTTTTTTGTTCTTTGAATTGCCTGCAACCGGTTTTCCGCCATTTACTGTTTGTGCTGTATCACTTGGGTCCTCGCTATCTTCAGCCTGAGAATTGGCAATCACCACATCTTTTTCGCTTCTTCTCCAGTTATCTTCCAGTTTTCGGCTTCCCCACTTTTTTGTAAACGCCCCAACTCCAAAGCTCACTGTTGCTGGATTATAAAAATACCAGGCGCTGGAGCCTCCTGCTGTTGTGTTGTTATCGGTTGGTGCCTGATTGAGCGTTGCCTGGTTATTCTGTTGATTCTGACGTTCCTCTTCTTTCAATCTTTCCTCTTCTTCAATTTGTACAATGATCTTATCGATCTTTGAATTTCGATCCTTCTCACTCAGCCTTCCCAATCGCTGCAAGCTGTCTTCCATCGTAATCACATTGAGATTGGTCACCAAGGCAGTAAGACTGTTTTTTTTCTCTTCGATTTCCTTATACCCTGCGTAATCTTTCGGCAGAAAGGTCATGGTACTATCATAATTCGCCTGAGCATTTTTATAGTCCGGCTTTTCAAAATAGATGTCTGCTCGTTTCAAATACGATAAGGATTTTTGCGTATTGTTAGAAACGCTGGCTTTAATTGATTTTCGGAGATATTCCATTGCCAGAGGAATGTCTTTTTCTTTGTGTGCGATATCGGCAAGTGCATAATATATCTGATCCTGAAATTCAATGTTCTTATCGTCTTTCAACATGCGCAGCAATTGCTTTTTAATGATCTTGCTTCCTCCTGCACTTATATCATAAAGCTTTGCACGGTTGATCTGTGCATTAAAAGCCATATCATAGGTGGGATGAAGCCCTGGGACCATTCCGTAATATTGGGATGCCTTTTGATTGTCGCCTAATTTTTCATAAACCTGCGCTAAGACATAGGTGTAGCGTGCTTTGGTTGCCTTTTTACGCGTTAAGGCAATTGCTTTTGTCAGGTATTTGATCGAAGGCGTATAGTCGCCTCTTTTAATGTAATAATCTGCAGTAACCGCTGCCAGCTCCTGTTGGTAAATCCTGTCGGTAGGAAAATCCTTCGCATTGCGGATCTCATCAATAGTGGCTTCGGATAAAGAATAGCTACCAATCTCGTTATTGGTGCGTATCATCCAAAGCATTCCCAGATATTTCGCTTTAGGGTTAGGATAAATTTTTGAAACGTATTCAAATGCTTCCAAGGCAGAAAAAAGATCACGCTTGTAAAAATGAGCTTTTCCGATAAGAATATAATTCTCATCAATCCATTTACAGGCATTCGGAATTTCCTTTTTTGATTTTTTCTCTGTAATAGTATGTCGTTGAATAACGACGGAGGATTTTTTGATGGTCTTATCAAAATCCGCATAATAATTTTTCGAGGTGGTATTGTTGGTGTATACAAAGAGCGGAATCATTTTGGAAAAATCGTCCCGGTTAGCCTTCTCAACCTTTTTAACCGATTCCTTTATGTTCTCGTTGGAATAAAAATACCCGTTATACCGCGCAGTCATATTATGCCACCCACGGTGCATAAATGTGTTTTTGTTTGTTTTACAAGCGCTAAAAAACATCAACACACAAGCAAAAACACTTAACTTAAAAAGGTAGCGATTTTTATTTCCCATTCTCTGGTTTCATTTTTCTGCTGTTATTAATTCCACCATCGCTTTTTAGGGTCCAACAGTATATAACAGCAGAACCACAAAAATATTTTATTTTTGCCAAAAAACACCATAAATATTCATAATTCCACTGCTCTTCCGCTAAATAAATGCCCGTTTTAACCGAATTATTTTGCGATATTTGCCTGTCAAATGAGCGAGCAACAGGAAAATAAAGGAAAGCTTTTACAGCGTTTGCGTCATCGCTACCGGTTGGTGGTGATGAACGATGACACCTTTGAAGAAAAATTTTCACTGCGCCTTACGCCGCTCGGACTGGTAATTCTACTTTCAAGCGTAACCATTCTTATGGTTGTTCTTGTTACATCCCTCATTGCTTTTACTCCTTTGCGGGAATATATTCCCGGTTACGCCGATGTAGGAATGCGCCGTGAGCTGATCAGCATGGCTACCCGCTCCGATTCACTGGAGCAGGCACTGGTGGAACAAAATCTTTTTAATGAGAATATCACCAACGTTCTTCGAGGAACTCTAAAAACCGATACCACGCAAAACCGTCCGGATAAAAGCAAACCATACGAAAAACTTCCGCTGAATGCTTCTGCCAGCGAGGCCGCTTTGAAAAAGTCCATTGAATCTCAGGATCAATACAGTCTTGCATACGGAACTGAAAGCAATAAAAGCGGAATCAGTAATTTCTTTTTCTTTACTCCGCTCAAAGGAATTGTGACTGAACAATTTAAAAGCAAAGAACAGCATTATGGTGTTGACATTGTTGGCCCGGAGAACGAACCGATCAAAGTGGCATTGGATGGTACAGTGTTGTTGGCCACCTGGTCCTCAGAGACGGGTTATACTATTGCTGTACAACATTCCAATAATCTGGTGACCGTTTACAAGCATAATTCCGTATTATTAAAAAAAACAGGCGACTATGTTAAAGCAGGTGAAGCCATTGCTATTATTGGTAATTCGGGAGAACAAACAACAGGACCTCATTTACATTTTGAATTATGGTACAACGGAAATGCAATTGATCCGCAGGGATACATGGTGTTTTAGTTGGGAGTGAGGAGTTGGGAGTGAGGAGTGAATAAGAGTGATTTTATTTAACGGAATTAAATTGTCGGAGAAAAAAAACATAGCGATTCTTGGAAGCACCGGTTCTATCGGAACACAGGCTTTGGATGTCATTCGTGCCAACCCGGATGCTTTTGTGGTTGAGGTGCTCACCGGCAACGGAAATGCCGACCTGCTCATAAAACAAGCCATTGAATTTGATCCCAATACAGTGGTGATTGCGGATGAAAGCAAATACCAATATGTGAAGGATGCTTTGTCGTCCTTTGATATTAAAGTGTTTTCCGGCAACAAGGCTGTCACCGATGTCGTGCAAATGGATAGCATCGACATGGTGCTTGCAGCCATCGTAGGCTATGCCGGACTGGAATCCACCATTTCGGCCATCAAAGCCGGAAAGCAGATCGCTCTGGCAAATAAAGAAACACTGGTTGTTGCCGGCGATCTTGTAACGACACTTGCCAAACAGCATGGTGTTAACTTATATCCGGTAGACTCTGAGCACTCCGCCATCTTTCAATGTCTGGCTGGAGAATTTCATAACCCGATTGAAAAAATTTATTTAACCGCTTCGGGCGGTCCGTTCAAAGGCAAAGACAAAGCTTTTTTAGCTTCGGTAAAAAAAGAACAAGCCTTGAAACATCCCAACTGGGAAATGGGAGCAAAGATCACAATCGACTCAGCATCGCTTATGAATAAAGGCTTAGAAGTAATTGAAGCAAAATGGCTGTTTGGATTAAAACCAGAACAGATCGATGTGATTGTTCACCCCCAAAGCATTGTTCATTCACTTGTACAGTTTGCCGACGGAAGCATGAAAGCACAAATGGGATTGCCCGACATGAAATTACCGATACAGTATGCATTGGGCTATCCAAACAGAATGAAATCGGATTTCCCACGATTTAACTTTTTGAATTATCCGCAACTCACTTTTGAGCAAGCCGATACAAAAACATTTCGTAATCTTGCACTCGCATTTGAAGCAATGAACAAAGGAGGAAATTCACCCTGTGTTTTAAATGCCGCCAATGAAATTGCTGTGGCCGCCTTTTTGCATGACAAAATTGGCTTTTTAGAAATGAGTGATGTGGTGGAAAAGTGTTTACAAACCATAACTTATATCGCCCAACCTTGCTATGATGATTATGTAGCAAGCGATAAGGAAACAAGAAGAGTGGCAGAGCAGTTTTTAAATTCCTGATTTTTTGATTTATAACCAATTCAATCAGTCAGAACTTAATAATTAACTAAATTAATTTTATATCGATAAATCCATGGATTTTTCAGGAGCGAAAGAAAACCTCCCGATTTAAAATTCAAAAAATCAACACGTAGAAAATGGGTGTATTAACACAAGTAACACAATTTATCTTAAGTCTTTCAATCCTCATTGTTTTGCATGAGCTGGGACACTTTATTCCTGCACGATTATTCAAAACCAGGGTAGAAAAATTCTATTTATTCTTCGATCCCTGGTTCTCACTTTTCAAGATAAAAAAAGGAGACACAGAATACGGAATCGGCTGGCTGCCATTGGGAGGCTATGTTAAAATCTCCGGAATGATTGATGAGTCCATGGATAAAGAACAAATGAAGCTGCCTCCGCAAGATTGGGAATTCCGTTCCAAGCCAGCATGGCAACGTTTGATCATTATGGTTGGGGGTGTTACAGTAAATGCTATTCTCGGAATTCTGATTTATGCAATGGTATTGTTTACCTGGGGGGAAGTAACACTTCAGAAGGAGAACATCAAGCATGGAATTGCCTGCGATTCCCTTGCATTAAAGATGGGCTTGCGTGATGGCGACAAGCTTATGGGAATTGACAACAGAGAAATCAGCAATTTTTACAGGGTTCAGGGCGACATCATTTTAGATGATGCAAAAAGTATCCAGGTAATGCGTGATGGGAAAAGAGTGGATGTTCCGGTAACAAAAGACAACATCAGCCAGATGATCAAGAGGAGCAAAAGTCCTTTTATTGTTCCACGTTTCCCATGTGTTGTTGAGTCTGTTTTACCTGGCCAGCCAGCAGAAAAGGTTGGTTTCAAAAAGGGTGATCAGCTGATTGCTGTTAACAATAAGCCCACACGCTTTTTTAATGAAGTAACTGCCGAACTGAGGAAAACCCCATACACGGTTGCTACCATTGCTGTCCGCAGAAATGATGACACGATTTCCTTTAGAACGCCAGTTAATGGTGACGGGGCAATTGGGTTTCAAACTGTATCAATGAGCAAGTTCCTGAAACACGATACGATCCATTATACATTCACGGAGTCCTTCCCTGCTGGAATCGCGAAAGCAAAAAGAACCTTCAATGATTACATCAAACAATTTGCGGTGATCTTCACCGTTAAAGATGCTCATCAACAGCTGGGAGGCTTCGGCACCATTGCCAGCGCCTATAGTACCTCTTGGGATTGGCAAGGATTCTGGGCATTTACGGCTTTTTTGAGCATTGTGTTAGCCATCATGAATATTTTACCAATACCGGCGCTGGATGGCGGGCACGTTATGTTCCTGCTGTATGAGATCATCACACGCAGAAAACCAAATGAAAAATTCATGGAATATGCACAGTATGCGGGAATGTTGTTGCTCCTGGCATTGTTGTTGTACGCCAACGGAAACGATATTGTAAAAGCTTTCTTTAAATAATTTTTTGTAAATTAGGTTAATGAACGGATTCCAAAAATTGTTGCTGCTATTCTCTTTTACGCTTCTCTGTGCATCTTCTTTCGCACAGGAAGGTACACGTACCACCGAAACTCCGGGGAAAGAAGTGAGTGGAAAAATCTGCATCGTTCCGTTCGAGCCCAAACTGTACATGAGCGAAATTGATCAGAAGATCAATCAGCAGACAAAATGGGATTGGGAAACGATCCGTGAAAACTTCAGGCATCAGCTGGATGCTCAGCTGAAACTAAAGCTTCAAAGCACCATGCCCGTTCTTTCCTTTTATGCGGACTCGGCTAAAATGTCGAAAGACCTTGAATACACTTATAAATCTACCAACCTCTCCTACGACCTGGTAAGCAATCCTACGGATGCAAAAAAGGTAAATGAAAAGCAGAGTGGCATTACGAACGGACAAATTACTGTTGAACAAAACAATGATAAAAAATTCATGAATACCAAGCTAACCAATGCGGAAGCTTTGACTTACCTGAATAAAAAATATGCAGTAGAATATTTTATTTTTATCAATGAGCTTGATATTAAAAACGACATGAATTCCTACGACCTCGCAACCGATACCTACCAGCGGGAAGTCACTGTTCATTATTCAATTATTGATAAGGCAGGCAAAACCATCAATGCCGGAGTTGCTACGTCAAAGTTCTCATCCAAAGAAAACAATCCAAAAAAAATTGTTGCGCAATGCTTTAACCCCATTGCAGCCTATATCGCAGCGAAATTTAGTTCCGTCGTGAAGCCGGAAGCTCCTAAAAAGTGATCCTGCGCTTTCTCAATTTTCCATCCTCCTTCCATCCTCTAACACCCTAAAAACAGGGCCTGCCATTGCATTTTTTATTTTCGTCTAAAAAGCAGCCTCAAAGAGCCGTTTTTTCATAAATTTGCTAGCCTCTAACAAAAAATAAAATCATGTCAGAAACATTAACAGCAAAAAGTTTTGGAATAGAAAGTGTTCTAAAGGAATTAGGAATTAAAGCAACCAATTACGGTGCGTCCACCGGATTAAAACATACGCAAACCAAAGGAAAAAAGATCGACTCTTTTTCTCCTGTTGATGGTCAACTGATCGGCAGCGTGAATGCCGCTACCGCAGAAGACTATATCAATGTAATGAAAACGGCTGATGAAGCCTTCAAAATTTGGCGCATGATCCCCGCTCCTAAACGCGGTGAAATTGTTCGACAAATGGGTGACCAGTTACGTAAATACAAAGATCCATTAGGAAAACTTGTTTCCTATGAAATGGGAAAAAGCCTGCAGGAAGGTTTGGGTGAAGTACAGGAAATGATCGACATCTGCGACTTCGCAGTTGGTTTATCCCGTCAGCTATATGGTTTAACCATGCACAGCGAGCGCCCGAAGCACCGCATGTATGAACAATGGCACCCTTTCGGAGTTGTCGGAATTATTTCCGCTTTTAATTTTCCCGTTGCTGTTTGGAGCTGGAACGCTGCGTTGGCATGGGTATGCGGAGATGTTTGTATCTGGAAGCCGAGTTCAAAAACACCTTTATGTGCAATCGCTTGCCAGAATATTATTGCCGATGTATTAAAAAATAATAATGTTCCTGAAGGGGTTAGTTGTCTGGTGATCGGAAACGAATCCGGAGATTTGATCAATAACGACAAACGCATTCCATTGGTTTCCTTTACAGGATCTACGCGTATCGGACGACACGTTTCAAAAACCGTTGCTGAGCGTTTTGGAAATACTATTTTAGAATTGGGGGGAAACAATGCCATCATTGTTTCTCAGCATTCCGATTTAAATATGGTGCTTGTTGGTTCCGTTTTCGGAGCTGTAGGAACAGCTGGTCAACGTTGTACTTCCACCCGTCGATTAATCATCCACGAAAGTGTATACGACAAAACCATTGAAGTGATCAAACAAGCTTACTCTCAATTGAAAATTGGTAATCCATTGGATTCCAACAATCACGTAGGTCCATTGATCGATAAAAATGCTACCGTTGATTACCTGAATGCCATTGAAAAAGCAAAACAGGAAGGCGGAAAAATTCTTGTGGAAGGCGGCGTATTATCAGGCGAAGGCTATGAAAGCGGCTGCTATGTGAAGCCTTGCGTGATCGAAGCAAAAAACGAATACCACATTGTTCAGGAAGAAACTTTCGCTCCTATCCTTTATGTAATGAAATATTCCACTATTGAAGAAGCCATCGATATGCAGAATGGTGTTCCTCAGGGATTGTCATCATCTATCTTCACCAATAATATACGTGAAATGGAATTGTTCCTTTCACAAGCTGGTTCTGATTGCGGCATCGCGAACGTGAACATCGGGACATCCGGAGCAGAGATCGGCGGCGCATTTGGTGGTGAGAAAGAAACAGGTGGTGGCCGTGAATCAGGCTCTGACGCCTGGAAAGCATACATGCGCAGACAAACAACCACCATCAACTATGGAACTAATCTTCCATTGGCTCAGGGAATCAATTTTACTATCTAAATGAGCTTTAAAAATAAATTATTTAGAAGCGGAACAGCTCTGGTTGTTTCGCTTTTGTTTTTTGTGAATGTGTCATTTGCCCAATCGCCTTCTTTAAAAAAAGGGTTATGGGAAGCTGAATTAACTCTGAATGATTCGACTAATCTCAGATTTTATTTTGAAATATTATCTCATAAAGACAAATACTCTGTCGTTTTTATAAATGCTAAAGAACGCATCTCAACTGATCTCATTACCATAACAAAGGATTCCGTTTTCGTAAAAATGCCAGTTTTTGACTCTGAGTTCAAACTAAGTAGGTTTTTTGATTTCCCGGATATTCTGAAAGGAGAATGGGTCAATCATGCAAGAAAAGATAAAAATGTAATTCCATTTTCGGCTGGGTTTCATGGTCCTTTTGTTCAGCAATTCGACTCCATTGATTGGAAAACGCCAGAAGGAAGATGGGAAAGCACATTTAATCAGGCAACTAAAGACAGTTCAAAAGCGTTAGGGATCTTTTCTCAGGACCAAGACAACTCCATTCACGGTACCTTCCTCACGGAAACAGGTGATTACAGATTTCTATCCGGTATGAGTTATCCAAACAACACATTCTATCTTTCCTGCTTTGATGGCTCCCACGCATTTCTTTTCACGGGCAAGACCAAAGGCGACAGCATTGTAAATGGCCACTTTTATTCTGGAGCTCATCACCATGAACCCTGGTTGGCTGTCCGCAATGATAAGTTTCAATTGCGAAACCCGGATTCATTAACTTATTTAAAACCCGGCTATTCAAAAATTAATTTTAGTTTCAACAACCTGGAAGGCAAAACTGTTTCACTCAGCGATCCGAAATACAAAGGCAAAGTGGTGATCGTTCAATTGATGGGTAGCTGGTGCCCCAACTGCATGGATGAAACAAAGTTTCTTGCTTCCTTTTATGATCAATACAAAACAAAAGGGTTGGAAGTGGTCGCACTGGCATTTGAGCGCACTGCAGATTTTAGTAAAGCTGTACAAAATGTTACCCGCCTAAAAAATCGTTTTGCAGCAAACTATGACTTTTTAATTACGATGAAAACCGGCAAAGATCAGGCTTCTGCAGCATTACCCATGCTGAATGAAGTGATGGCTTTTCCAACAACGATCTATATCGACAAAAAAGGTGTGGTGAGAAAGATTTACACTGGATTTAACGGGCCTGCCACCGGAGCCGCTTACACACAATTTGAAGAAGAAACAACTCGGTTTATAGAAAAACTGTTGCAAGAATAAAGATGCTTATTATTTTTTGCTGCCGCCTTTTTTCTTTTCTTCCAGCAATGAAATAATCTTTTTCAAGTAGGCAATTTCAGTTTGCAACAGCTCATTCTGTTTTTCCAGCGTTTTCAATTGATCTGTTGCTGTATGGTACGCAACTTTATCCTCCTTTACGATCAAAGGCAAAAGGCCTTCCTTCTTGTATTCCTTCTGGTCGGAATAGATTGAAAAAAAATCAAGACGAAGAATCATCCCGATTCTATTTAATAAAGCAGTATCAATGCTTTCTCTTTCGAAAATATCATACACCACATTTCGGCTCCGGTTAATCTTTTTAGCAAAAGCTGTAACCGAAATGTTCTGTTTGTATAATTCTTCCTTTATCTTTTTCCCAATATGAATAGCCATACTCAAAGATAGGGTGGCACATAAAAAATAAATTTTGAATGGCGTACTGTATAATAGTGCATTTTTGTATTGAATTGCATTGCATATTAAAGAAATATTCTATATTTGTATTGAATTATAATACTAACAGGTATTTACAGCCTGCAAACATGCCTTCTGAAGCGTTTAATAAACTTAAAATTGCTTTTTGTGTTGGTATGGGGCATGATTCTTTATAGTGCTTTTTCGTTCCTGCCTCTCCTCGGGATTTTAAAATATTTTGTTTTAATTTTCAAAACCCGTAATGTATGAAATTTGACGATAACCAGGAAAAGCTCGACCATATCACAAAGCTGATAGAGCATTCGAACACCGGTTCACCAAAAGACCTTGCTCAACAATTAAATGTTTCCGAGCGAACGATTCGCAGGCTGGTCGAGAAATTACGACGCCATGGCAATCCCGTTACCTATTCCCGCCGTGCCGGATCCTATGTACTAAAAAATTAAACAATTCTTATCGCGGTCAGAATTTGACTTTGAAACCTTTTACGTTTACAGCGCGAAACTATGCTAGCTGAATAATGTTTTGCGGGGAGGAAAAACCTTAAAGCCTTATCACCGCGTGTGTGATCTGCAATTTTTTAATCTTAATTCAATCTTAAAATGAAAAAATTATTACTTGCTACCTGTATCACTATTGTCCTGGCCAGTTGCCAGAAAGAAGATGCATTTTTACCTCAAAGTCTGCCTGTTAAAGAACGGATTGCAGAGCTGATTCATAAGGCGGATGCTAACCTGTATGCGGATGTGTATGCCAGCAATCCCAGTTTAAAGGCACCGAAACCAAGCGTACGTTATTGTCCGGGAATATTTGTGATTTTACAAGGTGACCCTGCAAGCGGCACTTGCTTTTCCAGTCAGAATGTTTGCTTTGTGATAGTAACAGCAGCACTGCCACAACCAGGCGGAGGAAACCACGATGGTGATAATCTGGGCGGAAATCCTATTTCAGAGCTCAGCACTAATATCAATGAACAATACGGCGACGATATAAACGCCAGACTCGTAATCAATACTCAACCGATAGAAATGAAGGAAGTAAGTTCCTTAAGCCTGAATTTTGTTGAAAACGGTACTGCATTAATGAGATACAAACAAAAATGATGAAAAAACTATTCTATGTTACATTAGTTACTTGTTTTCTGAGCGCATGTGCTCAGAAAACAAGTAACTATAATTTTGAAAGCGCTTCTTCGGTAAAAATCGATGAATCAAAAGTGGTTCTAACCCGCTTTCCATCTGTATTAACAGAAATTGACGATTCCACAATTGCAGCCATCAACTCCCTGAGGAAATTATCAATATATAACATTTATTCAGGAAAGAACATTGCCAATTTTACCACGGAAAAAATAAAATTTGATTCTCTGATCAGGGAAACATTTCAAAAAAAGTACGAAGGCCGACGTCAATATATTTATGATGAAGCAACAGCTGGAGGCCTTTCGGAAGGCAATTCGCAGGTGCTTTTTTTCTATTATTCCGACAACACCTTCTATATTTATGTGAACACATTAGCACAAGTCAATTACATTAATGATCCCGCGGAGCTGCTGAAATATTCTGAAAACGAAAAAATCAAAGAGTTAAAAAAAGAAAGTGGCGATGTGAATCTCCAGATCATGCAATACCTGGAATTTGTTTTTGTTGTTGACAAAAATCTGCGGCTTCAGAAGATCCTTCCGCTCTATGAAAAAACGCAACTTAAAAATGACAAATACAGCCCCTTTTATCAGAAGGGTTTTGCAGTAAGCAATTCCAAGCTATTTGTTCCCATCCAGAAAGATGATCAATCGTTCGAAAAAATAACCTCCCAACTGAAATGGGAAAGCAATCTAAATACCCTAGCGGTTTTTGATTTGAAAAATGATCAAAAAACGGATTATAGATTGGGATTTAAAGACATTGATTTCAACGACTTTTCTCTACACGATTATTTCAGCTCTGCATTTGTTTTCCGCAAGAATACAAATGGTTTAAGCTTTTCAAACGGAAAAGACATCTGTGAAATTGAAAGCGGAAAAAAACTCTTTTCTAAAAAGCAGCTACGAACAAACGAGTGGATCCAAAGTTACCAAATGGATGATAATCAAAATCTCATCCTGGTTACATACACGCTGGATAAGAATGCTAATCCGACGGAGTTTGAAAAGAACTATGGACTCGATAGCCTTAGCAGCATTCAACTGAGAACCTTCAATACACAAAGCATGGAATGGGGAAATGAGAAGGCGCTACCCACATCAATCAACCTCTCAATGCTTGTAACCCACGACAAATTGATCTATTTTGATAAAGATGAGGAGAACTACTATTTAAAATTCATTCCCTACCATGAGAATTAAAAGCCTTACACTCCCCTTCTGCCCTTTATTGTTTTTTCTTTCCTGCAGTTCTTCCGGAGGATCCGAGAAACATTCTTACCTGCATTCGCTTGTCGACAGCTTATCCCTCAATAAGTCAAAGAATATTGTTTTGTATACCATTAATCCAAACGATTGCCTCAGTTGCCTGAATGGTTTTAAAATCGTAAACAATGATTTTTCCAATATCACCAATGCGCGGATATATGTAATTGCAGTTGACAGAGAAGTGGAAAAGAGGGAATGGCTCAAAACAATTAAAGGCGTAAACTTAGAGAACAACGCTGATAAAAAAATATTATGGAGTAAAAATATTTTCCAGGAAATCAATCGCAGCTTACATAAAAACCTGCCACTTTCCCTGGTATGCGTGTACAATTATAAACTTGACTCTGTCATTTACAGCAAGAGTATCCGGGAGATTAGCGACGAGCGGGAATTTAGGGCCGTACTGGGAAAAAAATTCTAAGCAATTTTGTAATTGTTTTAATTTTTTCCTACCTTTAGTTAAAACAGTTTCATGAAAAAGACATTCGCCCTGCTAACCATCGTTGCGCTGTTCCTCTTTTCAAATGAAGCAAGCGCACAACAATTAACGCCCCCCCAACAGCAAACGCTTAATAAACTATTTAAGAATAAGAAGGTAGTATATTTTAAGTTCAATGTCCGTTCCATGCAGGAAATCCCGCAATTCGGAAAGATCTTTTCAGTAGATAAAAACAAAGGAATGGAAGTTTCTGCACATGCCACCAAGGATCAATTTGAAAAATTCTTACGTATGAATCTTAAATACACCGTTATTCCGCCTGCTCCAGTAAAGAAAAAAGCGGCTACCAAGAAAACGGTTCCCAAAAAATAATAATGCGTTAAAAATTCTTGAATCGTCCGAAAACGCCTAAAGGAAGCTTTTTCCCTTCCGTTGCCTGCAGGTATAATTCTCCAGTATTTAAATTTTCACCTGCTTTTTCCTTCAGAAGGTTCTCTATAATCAATGAAGAGAATCCAAGTGAATACGCATTTAGAATTAAAAAATGTTCTTTATCATCCAATAGGCTCAAAACCCCTTTGATCATTTCATTGATATTATCTTCGAGCTTCCATTTTTCGCCATTCGGGCCATGTCCGAAAGCCGGCGGATCCAGGATGATGCCATTGTATTTGTTTCCCCGCTTTTCTTCCCGTTTCACAAATTTCAATGCATCTTCCACTACCCAGCGAATATTATTTAGTCCCGAAAGATCCATGTTTTCTTTGCTCCAGGTAACCACCTGTTTAATAGAATCCACATGCGTTACATCTGCCCCAGCTGCTTTCGCTGCCAGGGAAGCGCCACCCGTATAGGCAAATAAATTAAGCACCTTCGGTTGAGGCGTGCGCATCTTTTTTATCGTTTCGTAAATAAAATCCCAGTTCGATGCTTGCTCCGGAAAAATTCCAACATGTTTAAAGGAAGTTAATCCTAAACGGAAACGGATCTCTGCATCGGAGTTATTGATGCCGTATTTCACCTGCCACTGATCCGGCATTTGTTTGAATTTTTTCCATTCACCGGAAGAACTTGAGCGAGAAATGAATTTGATGTGTGCCCGTTTTTCCCATTCGGCATTGCTGAGTGATTTATCCCAAACAGCTTGCGGCTCCGGACGTATAGTAATGAATTGGCCGAAACGTTCGAGTTTTTCGAAAGCTCCGACATCGATCAATTCGTAATCGGTAAATTTTTGTGGTGTAAGTAATTGCATCTTTAAATTTCTTGTTACAAAAGTAATATTCCTTATTGAATTCTAATTCCGGCCACACAGATATCATCTACCTGATCCTGATCGCCCTTCCAGTTGTTGTGCTCTTTTATCAATTGCTCTCTTTGCTCATCCACCGGCAGACTGGAAACTTTAACAAGGAGCTCTTCCAGCGGCTTATATTTGTATTTCTTTCCTGCAGGCCCTCCGAACTGATCTGGATAGCCATCGGTAAACATATACAGCATATCGCCTGGCGCCAGTTTTATTTTATGCTGAGTGAATTGTTGTCCGAATGTTCCTTCAATACCGATGGGGAATTTATCGCCCTTAAACTCTTTCAGCTTTCCGCCCTGCAATACATACAATGAATTGTTTGCACCTGCAAAACTAAGTTCCATCGTATTCAGGTTGAGCCGCGTTAGTGCTATATCCATACCATCCCTGCTTTCGCTCATATTCTCCGATTGGCGCAGCGACATAATGATTTTCAATTTGAGCATATCAAGAATATCGGCAGGTTCATAAATATTCTTCTCGTTGATGATCTCATTCAGCAGGGCTGTACCCAACATACTCATAAAGCCTCCCGGCACACCATGTCCGGTACAATCCACCACAGCGAAAAAAGCTTGTTGGCCTGTTTTTATTACCCAATAAAAATCCCCGCTAACAATGTCTTTCGGAAGAAGTAGAACGAAGCTTTCCGGAAAGACATTTCGTAATTCAGTATACGAAGGGATGATTGCCTGCTGAATCTTCTTTGCATAATTAATACTGTCCAGAACTTCTTTGTTTTTGGCATCAACTACCAGCTTCTGTTTATGAATAATTTCACTCGAGCGCTTCTCTTTTTTATACGAACGGTAGACCATGCCAACTATTAGCAGTGCAATTACCAACCCTGCAATGCCGATAATAGCAACTATTTTTTGTTGCTGCAGTTCTGCTCCATGCTCCAAGTCTTTTTGTTTCTGCTGCGCAAATCTTAACAGGCTATCTTGCTTCTCCTGGTAAGCATTTTTAAAATTGATCTCTTGGGTGGCCTGCTGCTTGATCTTTGTACTGCTCAATGTGCTGTCGTTGTTATCCTTTATGATTTTCAGATAACGATACGCATTCTTGAAATCACTTTTTCCGGCATAGGCTTCAAAAAGCACATCGGAGGCTTCGATATTGAAACCTTTTGCTTTCAACTCATGCCCCATATTATACGCGATAAGCCCTTCCTGAACCGAGCGATCAAAATCTTTCTTTTTAAGATATGCCTTCGCCAGCCCGATGTGGCAAAACGCCAGGTTATATGGCTCATGATAATATTCGCAGAGTTTGATGCCTCTGTTCAGGTAGTTAATCGCCTCTTCCGGCTCGCCTTTATCCACAAGAAGATCACCAATAGAATAATTAAAGTCGATGAGTCGCATCGTATCTTTCAGCTCAGTAGCAATCTGCAATCCTTTGCCATAAGATGCATATGCTTTATCGTATTCTCCGAGGAGCTGATAAGTAGCACCCAAAGAGCTATAGCCAAATGTCTGATCGTCGGTAAGGTTATTTTTAGTGGCAATTTTTAAACCGTCGTCCAGATAGCGAATCGCATCTTCGGGTTGATCAACACAGCGTTGCAAATCACCTATCAATAGAAGTGTATGAGAGAGCCGCTCTTCATTATTCAGCTCCTTGTAAATATACATTGCCTGGAAAAGAAGACCGAGTGCGTCAGTATTCAGATCCTGCAAGCGCAGCATATCGCCTGTTGAAGCAAGCTGATCAGCCATCATTTCTCTGTTGAGTGTAAGCCTTGCAAATTTCAGCGCACGGGTATAATAAAAACGGGCTGTTTCATAATCATCCGCATCATTAAAGCGATCGCCCACAGAATGGTAAAAATCAACTTTATTTTCTTTCCTGCTTATTTTTGAAGCCACCCAGAATATTTTGATCGAATCTTTGATTTTGTAATCAGCGAGCAGCCTTTCACCGGCCTTTATATCGGCAGGAGCTGCACGATTGAAGTATATAACCAGCGAATCTTCCTGCGAATAGGCTTTTAAGCTAAGTAATAATAATAAAGATGGTAACCAACGCATGCTTGATTTTTTCAAGAGAGGGGAATCTTTCTTTGATTAGATTTTAAATATACCATTATCTTTGCAAAACTAAAAAAAACTATGGAAAACAGGAGAGTTAGATTGCGTTTTGCACCAAGCCCGACAGGTGGCTTACACATGGGTGGCGTTCGTACAGCATTGTTTAGTTATTTATATGCAAAGAAACTTGGCGGAGATTTTATTCTTCGTATTGAAGATACTGACCAAACCCGCTATGTTAAAGGGGCCGAGGAATACATCATTGAAGCCTTAAAATGGTGCGGCATTGAGCCGAACGAAGGAGTAGGTTTCGGCGACGGACCTTATGCTCCTTATCGCCAGAGCGAAAGAAAAGAACTGGGTATCTATGCAAAGTATGCTAAACAGCTCATCGACAGCGGTCATGCATACATTGCTTTTGATACATCGGAGGAACTGGATGCAATGCGTAAACGATTGGAAGCGGCTAAAGTGGTGGCTCCGCAATACAATTCCGTAACGCGCCAAAACATGCGTAACTCGCTCACCTTGTCGGAAGATGAAGTGAGCAAATTAATGGCTGCGGGAACTCCCCATGTTGTGCGACTGAAAGTTCCGCGAAATGAAGAGATCCGCTTTCACGATATTATCCGCGGATGGGTGGTTGTAAATTCCACCCAGGTGGATGATAAAGTATTATTAAAAAGTGACGGAATGCCCACTTATCACCTTGCGCATATTGTGGATGATATTGAAATGCAGGTTTCACATTGTGTGCGCGCTGAAGAGTGGCTCCCATCGGCACCTGCACATATTTTAATTTACCGATATCTTGGGATGGAAGATAAAATGCCCTTACTGGCACATTTACCTTTGATCTTAAAAACAGATGGAAACGGAAAATTATCCAAAAGAGACAAGTCAGGAATTCCGATGTTCCCTTTAAACTGGCACGATGAGCGTACCGGCGAAACTTATCAGGGTTACCGTGAAATGGGGTTTTTCCCGGAAGCTTTTATTAATATGCTGGCGATGCTGGGATGGAACCCTGGAACTACACAGGAAATATTTTCGCTGGAAGAATTGGTACAGGCTTTCTCATTCGAGCGTGTAAATAAGTCGGGGGCTAAATTTGATCCCGAGAAAACAAAATGGTTCAATCAGCAATACCTCCGGATGAAGAGCGATGCGGAACTTGCGGAATTATTTTCCCCCATTCTGAAAGAGCATAACATTGCTGCAAGCCCTGAATTTTTGCAGGGTGTATGTAAGCTGGTGAAAGAGAAGGCGCATTTTATTTCTGAATTCTGGACGAATGGATCTTATTTTTTCATTGCGCCAACAGCTTATGATGCAGATGTGATCAAAAAACGCTGGAACGAGCAAAGTGCAGGATTTATTAAAGAAGTCGCCTCAGCCTATAAATCAATGAACAATTTTAATGCGGCGGAAGCAGAAGCAACATTTAAAGCAACTGCAGAAAAATTGGGAATCGGTGCAGGACAAGTGATGCAGTTATTTCGTGTTTGTTTGACCGGGGTTGGCGGCGGGCCAATGTTATTTGAAATGGCAGAGCTTTTAGGAAAAGAAGAAGTAGTGAAACGATTGGAAACAGCAGTAAACAGTATTAAATAGTATTGAGTAGCAAGAATCATGTATCAGGACGATACTTGGTACTTGATACTTACTACTTGATACCTGATACTTAAAAAAATGAATAAAATACTTGTCGAGGGAATTCGTGTTTATGCTTACCATGGTTGCCTGGAGGAAGAAGGCAAGATCGGGGCAAACTACATCGTGGATGTAATCATGGAAACCGATTTTTCCGAGGCCGCCGAAACGGATGACCTTAGTAAGACCATTGACTATGTGATTGTTTACGACACCGTAAAAGCTCAAATGGCAATCCGTTCCAAACTCATCGAACAGCCTGCACAACGGATCATGGATGAGCTGAAGAAACAATTTCCTTCCCTGAAAAAAACAGAAGTAAAAGTTACCAAGCTTAATCCACCCATGAATGGAAATGTGGAGCGTGTGAGCGTGATTATTTCTGATTAAGCAACATGATCAAGCAATGTTCCAAATGCAAGGCGCCCTTTGAATGTTCCGTTCTTCGCAGTTCTTCTGAAAAGGATTGCAAGGAGGAACCAGGCTGCTGGTGCGATGAATTATACATAAACCTGGAAACACTCGCCATGCTCAAAAAAGAATTTGATAATTGCCTTTGCAAATCCTGCCTGGAAGCATACGCTACCGCCGAGAGAGAATAGTCTTTGGCTGATTCATTTATCGGCAGAGCATCATCCTAGTCTTTTCAACATTATTACCAATTGTAAGCTGTAGAAAATAAATACCTGTTGGCACTGAGCTTTCTAATTCGATGTGTTCATTAATATATCCGTTAGTTCCCGGAACTATTTTACGATACACAATCTGCCCCATAGCATTCACTAATTCAACCTTCACCAGATCCTCTGCATCGGGAATGTTTACTTCAATCGTGAATATTCCTTTGTTAGGGTTTGGATAAATTTTAACCATAACGGAATCTTCTTTTAGTTCTTCTGATTCTGCAACGGTCGGCATAGTGAGTGCTGCACTCGCTGTGTCACCACACGATTCCATTTCGATTTTTACAGTAGAAGACCAATCAAAACAAGAGCCCTGAATAATTCTTACCTGATAATCTCCTGATCGGTCGGGCTTATAAGATGCCTGTGTAGCGCCGCGGATAGCTGTTCCATCTCTTTTCCACTGATACAGATATCCATCACCGGTAGTTGCAAGTAATACCGTGTTGCTATCTTTGCAAAACACCGGCGCTGAGGCTTCGATGGTTGCGGTCACGCTTTTGGATTCTGTCACAAGGGTTGGTTCAGAGTTAATACTATCACTTCCGTTGCTGACCATCACCGAATAGCTGCCTGGCGCAGATGCCTCATAAGAAGCCTTGGTAGCACCGGCGATCGAATTGCCGTTTACTTTCCACTGATACTGGTAAGTACTATCCTGATGAGCTTTTAAAACGACATTTCCCCCGGAACAATAAGAAGCAGAAAAAGATGGAGAGATGCCAGCATCTATGACGTTAGCACTGTGACCTTGTTTGATCTTAGTAAGAAAAATATCCGTGTGGGTACTCCAGGGGGCAAGCGTAGTACTGCCAAAAGACGAAGCAGAACGGTAAGTTCCTGATGCAAACACATTACCGGAAGGGTCGGTAGCAATTGACAGCCCCATTTCAATGAAGCGATCAGGGTCTGAA
>DASWNK010000041.1:0-32044 GCA_036399275.1 Bacteroidia bacterium
GAAAAATATGATCGCTTATGCAAACAGTTGAGCTTAAAACCTACGGATCATGTTTTGGAGATCGGAACAGGATGGGGCGGAAACGCAATTCACATAGCAAAGAATTATGGCTGCCTGGTAACCACCGCAACAATTTCGGAAGAACAATACAAACTGGCAACTGAGCGAATTGAAAGCGAAAAGCTTTCTGATAAAATTAAAGTGGTACTTCAGGATTACCGTTTGTTGGAAGGACAATTTGACAAAATTGTTTCCATCGAAATGCTTGAAGCGGTGGGACATAAATTTCTTGATGTTTATTTCAAAAAATGCCAGGAGCTGCTTAAAAAGGATGGTATCCTTGCCATACAGGTTATCACTTGTCCGGATTCCCGTTACGACAGCTTAAGAGGCGGAGTGGATTGGATTCAGAAACATATTTTCCCCGGCTCATTGCTCCCTTCCGTTGCAGCCATCAATAGTGCCATCAACAACACCGGAAATTTAACGCTGGTCGACCTGAAAGACATTGGCCTGGATTATGCCAAAACACTTCTTTTGTGGAGAACTAAGTTCAACGAGCAATTAAACCAGGTAAAAGCTCTGGGCTTTGATGAGCATTTTGTCCGTAAGTGGAATTATTATATGAGCTATTGTGAAGCGGCATTTGAAATGCGTAATATCAATGTAATGCAGATGGTTTATTCAAGGCCGAACAATACCAATCGCTAAGCTATAAATCGATTATATTAGCAATCCCCTTCATAAAAATTAGCAGTCCCGTAATAGCCAGCCCCCAAAGCACATATATTACCGGCGAAGCTGAATCAGTTGAGATTAATGTAAAGAGGAAAGCAACACCTAAAAAAGACAATCCATAAATCACCTGCTTGCTTCCCACACTTTTTCGTACACCCTTTCTAAGCTTTTTTATTTCAAGGATCACTTCATTGATCATTTCATCAGGAACGCCCTTCTCTGCCAGCTGAAACTCAATGTATTTGTTATCCTGCCCGCTGGCAAGCATCACTTTTGCTTCTTCAAAACAATCGTCAAATTTATCTTTCATATTATATTTTTTCTTTAAATCTACTGAAGATCACTGCCGCTAATAAGCAAAGTACAAAACCAAGAACCCCCGTAAGCCTTATTCCCAGGTCATTCCCCTCATCCTTCCCGTAAAGCATTAGCATAGCAAAAAATGCCATGCCGAATGTTTGCGCAATCTTTACAAAGAAATAACGAACCGCGAAATAAATACCCTCCTTGTTCGCTCCCGTATCCACCGTATCCTTCTCAATGATTTCTGCCAGAATCGCATTCGGTAAAATATTGAGCGATGCCAAAGGTATTGCCGCTACTGTTATCAGCCCAAAGATCTGAAATGTGGGATCAACAGGCACTTTCCCGAGAAAGCAAATTCCCAGAAAGACAATCGACAATAAAAGAAAAGACATCACCACAAGAATTTTTTTTCCAATTTTTTTTGACAGAAAAAAAATAATGGGATAAAACACGAAAGAAACCAGCACCATTGTTATCATCAGCATACTACCTAATTCCTCATCAAGCTTAAGCAATACCGTTAAAAAAAACAGTAAACCCGAAGTGATAATAGTAACGGCAATGAAATAGGAGAAATCTGCGACAATAAATAATAAGAAACGCTTGTTCGTTAAAGTTTGCCGCAAAGCCATCTTCATAGGAACGGCACTTGGCTTACCAACACAATATTTTTTTTCATTGATCGCCAATACGGGGATCAGCATGCAAATGGCAGCAAAAAATGCAAGAATAAAAACCGTGTATTGAATGGCGGTAATCTTGGAAGAAACACCATACGAATGCTGCATCAAACTTACCAGGCTGAATGCATTGGATGCAATGCCAATTCCGAAAACATACCCCACCGATTGCCAGGTCGCCATTTTCACTTTGGTCTCGGAGGTCGGCGCCAATTCTGGCAACAATGCATTATAAGGAATAATGTAAGTGGTGGAGGATACGTAAAATCCAATGAGCATGATCACCAACCAAACAACATTTAAAGCGCTTTCTTCCTGTTTTAGCGGAAAAAATACGAGGAAACAAAAAACAAAAGAAGGGATAATCGCCCATTTCATGATCGGAATTCTCCGTCCCTTCGGATTCTTGCTCCTGTCGCTGAATTGCGCAATGAAAGGGTCGTAAATGGCATCCACCAGTCTTCCGCTGGAAGTAATAATAGCGATGGCATTAAATATCCCAAATATGGCCACTTGTGTGATCAGTTTGGGCAAACCGCTGGTAGATGGTGGCAGGTATAAATAGAACAAAATAACGCTGATCAGATTGATCATAATCCCCCAACCCATCATGCCAAAGGCATATGCCAGCTGTTTACCGAAAGGAAGTCCCTGTGTGTGCATGATCATGCAATATCGGAAATTTAAAACCGATTAAACTATTTCGTTGGAAACTTTGAAATCAAAAAATGTTTCCTTAGTTTTGCGCCGCAATTAAACAATTAAGTAAACGCCATTTGGGCATTTATTGTTTAATTTTAATATTTAGAATTTTAGCGTTTTGTGCGTCATAACCAGGCTTTAAATTTTTTATCAGTTTATGAGAACTCTCTTACCAGTTAAAACCCTCCTATTCCTCTGCTTTTTCTTAATCTGTATTTTCCAGTCTTCGGCGCAGGATAAAAAATACACCATCAGCGGGTATGTAAAAGATGCATCTACCGGTGAATACAGCATCGGCGCAAATGTTTACATCAAAGAACTTTTAAAAGGAGGAAACACCAATCAGTATGGCTTCTTCTCTATCACGGTGGAGAAAGGAACCTATACGCTGATCAGCTCCTACATCGGTTATGAAAATTTTGTAAAACAAGTTATACTCGACAAGGACATTCGTTTGAACATTGAATTAAAGCCTTCCGCCATCAACGTAAAAGAAATAGAAGTAAGCTCGGAAAAAACAGACAAAAATGTATCCAGCACGACAGTGGGAACAATCAAGCTGGACATGGAAGAAATTAAAAAGCTTCCAGCCTTTTTAGGAGAAGTGGATATTTTAAAAACCATTCAATTGTTGCCGGGAGTTAAATCCAGCGGCGATGGAAATGCTGGTTTTTATGTTCGTGGCGGTGGTCCCGATCAAAATCTGATTCTGCTGGATGAAGCTGTTGTTTACAATGCTTCCCATTTGCTCGGTTTCTTCTCTGTATTCAATGGTGATGCCGTGAAAAGCATCAACCTGGTAAAAGGCGGTATGCCTGCGCAATACGGCGGCAGACTCGCTTCTGTTCTCGACATCTCCATGAAAGAAGGAAATAATAAAACCTATCATGCTTCCGGTGGCATTGGATTGATCTCTTCCCGATTAACCATCGAAGGCCCGATTAAAAAAGACACCGGATCCTTTATTGTTTCAGCTCGTCGTACTTACATTGATGTACTTGCACGACCATTTGCAAAACCAAGCTCACCTCTAAAAAATTCAGGCGTTTATTTTTACGACATGAATGCAAAAGTAAATTATCGCCTATCGGATAAGGACAGGATTTTTGCAAGCGGCTATTTCGGAAGAGACATCATGAACTTTCAGGACAAAGAAGCTGGATTCAAAATGGGGGTAGCATGGGGAAACTCAACCGGCGTGCTTCGCTGGAATCACTTGTTCAGTAATAAATTATTCATGAACGTTTCCGGAATTTACAGCGATTATAAATTCACTTTCTCTGCCGAGCAAAGCGGCTTTGAATTAAAATTATTTTCCGGAATCAGCGACTGGAACGCGAAAGTTGATTTTGGTTATTTCCCAACCATTCGCCATGAAGTAAAATTCGGAGTCAACTACATCTTCCACACCTTTACTCCGATGAGCGCTTCCGCTAAACAGGGCGAAACTGAATTTGATCTCGGTGGTGTAAAAAAGATGCGCGCACACGACGTAGCCGTTTATCTGAGCGACGACTTTGATGTAACAGATAAATTCAAGGTCCACGTGGGATTACGCTATTCTTATTTCATGCAGGTTGGGCCATTCGATCGTTATGTGAAAGATCCGATGACCGGTCAAACATCTTCCGTTGTGCATACCAATCCAAATAAAAAAGTAGCCGACTATGGTGGATTAGAACCCCGACTCACCGCGCGTTATTCACTTAACAACCGCTCTTCGGTAAAAGCTTCTTACACATATAACTTGCAGTACATCCACCTTGCTTCACTTTCAGCAGTAACATTGCCAATTGATACCTGGGTGCCTTCTTCGGAAAAAGTGAACCCGCAAAAAGGAACACAATACTCCTTGGGCTATTTCAGAAATTTTAAAGAAAACAAATATGAAACTTCCGTCGAAGTTTATTACAAAGAGTTGAAAAATCAAATTGAATATGCGGATGGCTCATTGCCTGGAGGCGCCGTAAATGATAATGCCGACAACCAGTTTGTTTTCGGAACAGGCGTAGCGTATGGTGTGGAACTGTTTCTAAAAAAACGCGTTGGAAAATTCAACGGCTGGATCGGTTACACGCATTCTTATACAAAACGAACCTTTCCTGATCTGAACCGCGGCAAAGAATTTTTCGCGAAGTACGATCGACGCCATGATGCCTCCGTGGTATTAAGCTACGATCTAAATAAGAAATGGACCTTCGCCACCATCTTTGTTTATGGTACAGGAAATGCCATCACCATCCCTACTTCCTATTATGTGATTGATGGAAACATTACTTATGATTACAGCGATAGGAACGCCTACCGCATGCCGGCTTATCATCGCCTGGATGTTTCAGCCACCTTCACTCCTGACAGAACCAAGCATTTGGAACGCAGGAAAAAACGTGTGATCAAAAGACATCACCTCGACGAGAATGCAACAGATGAAGAAATAAAAGTTCCCAACAAGATGTTTAAAAATTACGAATCAAGCTGGAACTTCAGCGTATTCAACGTTTACAACCGCCATAATCCGTACATTATTTATTTCGCAAATGAAGGCAGCGCCACACAAGGCAACCTGAGCATTAAAGCAAAACAAGTTTACCTGTTCCCGATCCTGCCATCGGTGACTTGGAACTTTAAATTTTAATTGAACAACATTATATTTTTAAGAAATGAAAAAATACTTGACCCTACTTATTCTGGCTATTACACTCTTCTCCGCTTGCACGGAAGTGATTGATGTAAAGCTGCCCAATTCTGATAAAAAGATTGTAATTGAAGGAATCATTGAAAACGGAAAATTTGCTCAGGTGATCATTACGCGCACCATTCCCCTTTTCGCTTCAGTTTCCGGAACATCTGCCACTGATTTTTATGTGCTGGATGCCAAGGTATATGTCTCCAATGGCTCTATAACAGATACACTCATCCTTTCCATTGATAGTAGTTCTTCGTTGGGCGTTGTTTATCAGGGTAGCACAATTGTGGGCATACCAGGACAGAATTATTCTTTAAAAGTAGTGGCTGCCGACGGAAATATATACAACGCAACCACAGCCATTCCTTATCCTGTAGCATTGGACTCTGTGTATTGGAAAGTGGATCCTCCAAAAGATACACTCGGCTATGCCTATGGTTTCTTAAATGAGCCCTCCGGACTAGGCAACAATTACAGATGGTATACAAAGCGCCCGACAAAAGACAGAAGATTTCTTGCCCCTTTCGGAGCAACGTTTGACGATAAGCTGATTGACGGAAAAGCTTTTGAATTTGGCTATACCAAGCCCTACGATCCAACCGACAGTCAAAATTCCTACGATAATGACACAGATATCGAACGTAACTATTTCCTGAAATCAGATACCATTTACGTGCGTTTTGTTAGCATCGACAGGCCGAGCAAGGATTTTTACACAACCTTCGAAGCCGCCTTATCCAGCAATGGTAATCCTTTTGCTTCTCCTACCACCATCCTGGGGAACATTGATAACGGTGCGCTGGGCGTTTGGAGTGGAATGGCGGCTACTTACGATACGATCATGCCTACACCATAGCCATCAATTCCTAATTATCCGATCACTTTTAATGTTTTGTGAATAAGTTATAAAAAGCGACAACGAAACAAATAGTATTTTCGCTTGTTATTAAAATAAAATATTCCAGAATTATGTCAGAACTTACTGAACACGTAAAATGCCTTATCATTGGCAGCGGCCCCGCAGGCTATACCGCAGCAATCTATGCCGCACGGGCAGATATGAAGCCCGTTATGTACCAAGGATTACAGCCGGGCGGACAATTAACCATTACTACAGAAGTAGAAAATTATCCCGGCTATCCGAAAGGAACCCAGGGACCGGAAATGATGGAAGATTTTAAAGCACAAGCGGAACGGTTCGGTACCGATATCCGTTGGGGATATGCTACATCGGTAGATTTTACAGGCCCTGTACACAAAGTGATCATAGACGAAAAAATAACCATCACCGCTGATAGTGTGATCATTGCAACCGGAGCTTCCGCCAAATGGCTGGGACTTCCGTCCGAGCAGCGTTTAAACGGCTTTGGTGTATCAGCTTGTGCTGTTTGCGACGGCTTCTTTTTCAGGGGACAGGATGTGGCGATTGTTGGAGCAGGTGATACTGCCGCAGAAGAAGCAACCTACCTTGCCAAGCTTTGTAAAAAAGTATACATGATCGTTCGCAAGGATGAAATGCGCGCTTCCAAAGCAATGCAACACCGCGTCCTTAACACGCCTAATATCGAAGTGCTTTTTAATACCGAAACAAAAGAGGTTTTGGGCGAAAAAACAGTGGAGGCAGCCTTGGTGATCAACAATAAAGGAGAAGAACGGAAACTGGATGTAACAGGCTTTTTTGTTGCCATCGGCCACCAACCCAATACCGATATTTTTAAGGATTATTTGGAGCTCGATGAAACTGGATATATTCAAACCATTCCGGGTTCCAGCAAAACAAATGTGGCAGGAGTTTTTGCCACCGGCGATGCCCAGGATAAAATCTACCGCCAGGCAGTTACTGCGGCCGGCAGCGGCTGTATGGGTGCACTGGACGCTGAACGCTATCTTGCCGACAAAGGCATTCATTAAGAAATCTTTCTCACAATAAAATCCCCGTTTCTAATAAAATAGAACGGGGATTTTGATTTTCGAATCGTCTTTTTTTTTATATTCACAGAATACTTAGTCTGTTTAGAATTAATGAAAAAACTCCTACTCCTACTCTTATTGCTGTTTTCCGTTAAGCTTTCGAATGCGCAATTCTTTGGTCAAATTCCTACACCTACTAAGTATGATGCTGCCAAAGTAGTGGATCCTGATTACGGAATCACCATGTATGAAAAGTTAAACTTTTATACCGGAGGCGACTCGGTAAGAAATGATAAAAAAGGATATGCCTGCCAGGGCTGGCTGGAAGATATTTATGAAACAGGCTCCACCATTCACAAAGGATTTTACGAGGACGGACATTTAAAGACTTATAAAAATTTCTACCTGAACGGAAATGTGGAACGTTCGTTCAAACTCGTGGATTTTAAGAAAAGTAGCTTACAGGTTTTCTATTCCGATGGTAAATTAAAATCCGATATTCAATATTATGATGGCAGCCCGCAGATCTGGACAGACTACTATCCCAACGGGCAGATCGAATACACAGAAGAAAATTCCAAATCGATGGAATACATCATTCAGCGTAAATCCTATGCCGAAGACGGGAAGCCACAGGAATTATTTGAGTTGATTGATCCAAAGAAAAAGATCTATTCGAAAAAAGAGTATTATGAAAATGGCAATATAAAGGCGGAAGGAACCATGAAATACAGCCCGGCCAACATCGACTATCAGAAAGAAGGAATGTGGAAAGAATACGATGAAAGTGGTAAATCAACAGACCACAAATACGTGGCGGGAGAAGAAATAAAATAACATACAAGCATAAAAAAAGCCATTCATAAAGAATGGCTTTTTGTTAAAGATGATCTTACAATTATGCTTTTTTCACATTTACTGCATTTAGACCTTTTTTACCTTCTGCTTCTTCAAAAGTTACTTTATCGCCATCGCGGATCTGGTCAACCAAACCTGTTACGTGAACAAATAATTCCTGGTTAGTTCCATCAACAGTGATAAAACCGAAACCTTTAGAAACATTGAAAAATTTTACTGTGCCTGTTTTCATTCAATTTAAAAATTAATAATTAATATTATAACAAATATACGATAGTTAGCAGCTATTCGCAAAAAAATTAGTCAATTTCTATTCCTATTTTTTTATATGAAATATTTGTTTTCAGGCCTTTCTTCCCTATTTTTCATTACAGTGATCGCTCTCACATCCTGCAGCACTTCCGCTTTTTTTTATGCGCCTTACAAAGAACATAAGTATTATCCGGATACTGCAAACTACCGGCTGGAAGAGATCAGCTTTAAATCGAGCAATGGAAAAAACCTGAATGGATGGTTTCTCAAGCCAAAAAATGGGCCGATAATTGGCAGCATACTGCATTTCCACGGGAATGCTGCCAATATATCTTATCAATACCAGTTCAGCGAGCCTCTGATCAAAGCGGGCTTCCAGGTAATGGTTTTTGATTACCAAGGGTTTGGCCGTTCAGAAGGAAAAGTATCGCAGGAACATGTTCTGGAAGACGGAATCGCTGCTTTACACTATATTAAACAGCGGGAAGATGTGAAAGGAAGCAAATTAATCCTTTTCGGGCAATCACTTGGCGGACATTTATCCTGTGTGGTGGCTGCAAAAGAACAAAACCTGATTGATGCGCTGGTGGTGGAAGGCGCTTTCAGCGGACATGAGCGAATGGCGGTTTACGTTGGCGGAAAACAAGGTGCTCCCAAATGGTTAACAAAGTTACTGGTGCCAACAAAATACGATGCGATCGATGAGATTGATAAAGTAACCATCCCAAAGCTGATCATTCACAGCACTGAGGATGAAACCTGCCCTTTTTATATGGGAAAAGAGCTTTTCGATAAAGCAATTGCGCCAAAAGACTTCTGGATTGTAAAAGGCGGACACATGCAGGCAGGATTGCTCTACAGCGATGAGTTTGTGAAGCGGTTTAAAGATTTGATAAAATAGGTTCTGCAAGCATAAAGCATTCGACCATAAATGAAAAAACGCCCGGCATTTATGCAGGGCGTTCTTTTTCACAACAAACAAAAAAATTATTTTTTCTCGTCTTTCACTTCTTCGAAATCAACATCGGTTACTTCGCTGTCGGCAGATCCGTTTGCGTTTGCGTTGGAATCTCCCTGAGGATTTGCACTTCCGTCAGCACCTTGTGTTGCGTTATACATATCCTGAGAAGCAGCCTGCCATCCGGCATTCAGCTTTTCCATTGCGGAATCAATACCAGCAGCATCACGTGAATCATGTGCTGTTTTTAATTCAGCTAATGCACTTTCAATTACTGTTTTCTTTTCTGCCGGAATTTTTTCTCCGTATTCTTTCAATTGTTTCTCAGTTTGGAAGATCATTGAATCAGCAGCATTCACTTTTTCAATTTCTTCTTTTGCTTTTTTATCTGATTCGGCGTTTGCATCCGCATCTGCTTTCATACGTTTGATCTCTTCATCACTTAATCCTGACTTCGCTTCAATACGAATGTTATGCGATTTACCGGTTGCTTTGTCTTTTGCAGAAACCTGCAAAATACCGTTTGCATCGATATCGAATGTTACTTCTACTTGCGGCACACCACGTGGCGCTGGTGGAATTCCATCCAGGTTAAATTCTCCCAGCTTACGGTTATCGCGGGCCATTGCACGCTCACCTTGGTAAACAACGATCTGAACAGATGGTTGGTTATCGCTTGCTGTGGAGAATGTCTCTGATTTCTTAGTAGGGATAGTTGTATTCGATTCAATCAGTTTGGTGAATACACCGCCCATTGTTTCAATACCCAAAGAAAGCGGAGTCACATCCAACAACAATACATCTTTCACTTCACCAGTTAATACACCACCCTGAATTGCAGCACCAATGGCAACAACCTCATCAGGATTTACACCTTTAGAAGGAGCTTTTCCGAAGAATTTCTGAACAGCTTCTACAATTGCCGGGATACGGGTTGAACCACCAACAAGGATGATCTCGTCAATATCTGAAGTGTTTAATCCTGCATTTTTCAATGCAGAACGGCAAGGATCAATTGTACGTTTGATCAGATCGTCCACCAATTGCTCAAATTTAGCTTTGCTTAAAGTACGCACCAAGTGCTTCGGAATACCATCGACAGGCATGATATACGGTAAGTTGATCTCGGTTGAAGCGGTGCTCGATAATTCGATTTTCGCTTTCTCAGCAGCTTCTTTTAAACGTTGAAGTGCCATTGGATCCTTAGAAAGATCCAGTCCGCCATTTTCCGATTTAAATTCGTCTACTAACCAGTCGATGATTTTGTGATCAAAATCGTCACCACCCAAATGGGTATCACCATCAGTTGATTTCACTTCAAATACACCATCTCCCAATTCGAGTACAGATACGTCATGGGTACCACCACCGCAATCGAATACTACGATCTTCATTTCCTTGCCTCTTTTATCAAGACCGTAAGCCAATGCAGCTGCAGTTGGTTCATTGATGATACGCTTTACTTTTAAACCTGCAATCTCACCTGCTTCTTTTGTAGCCTGGCGTTGAGCATCGTTAAAGTAGGCCGGTACAGTAATAACGGCATCCGTAACTTCATGACCAAGATAATCTTCTGCTGTTTTCTTCATTTTTTGTAAAATGATAGCAGAGATTTCCTGAGGAGTATACTTCCTGTCGTCAATCTCCACGCGAGGCGTATTATTGTCGCCCTTTACCACTTTATAAGGAACACGTGTGATTTCTTTTGTTACTTCATCATACGTATGACCCATAAAGCGTTTGATCGAATAGATCGTTTTTCTAGGGTTGGTGATTGCCTGACGTTTTGCAGGATCACCCACTTTACGCTCTCCGTTCTCCACAAACGCAACGATAGATGGTGTTGTACGCTTACCTTCACTGTTTGGGATAACAACAGGCTCGTTGCCTTCCATTACCGATACACAAGAGTTGGTTGTACCTAAATCGATACCAATTATTTTACTCATATTATTTAGTTTTTAATTTATTACAATTCTTTTAACAGTAATGCCATTTTCAATGATTATGCCATTAGGGTTTTGGCGTAATAATGACATAAAAAAAGCGCTCATTGTGAAATGAGCGCTAATAATGTATGACAAAGAGTCAGAATCTAAAAACAAGGGTCGAGGATTCCGGCAGCGTTTACAAATTTCAAATGCTTGGTATATTGCCCGCAAGCAAGCGAATCCAGAGAAGTGCCATCCATCGGACGGGAAACAGCAGCTGAAAGAGCTCTGTTCAACCGTGAGGAAAAAATTCCTAAGCCACCGTTGATATTGGTGAATTCAGGACGTTCCTGAATAATCCCGGTAGAAGGTCTGTTTACATCAATAAAAGTACTCAGATCATCAGAACCAGCAATTAACATAAGATCCACTTTAAGTGCAGTTCGCTTTACCAGGCCAACTTTATCCGGCATGCTTGAACCTAAAAAGCGATAAAAATCACGGCCCTTCATAGCGTAGGACATAGGCTCAGGAGGAAGCGCATCGCTATCGTCGGTTTTTAATACCGGCAAAAGGTAATCCAAGGTCATGGTATCATTTCCTGTTAGCGTGGAATCGATGTAATTAAGACGAATAATAGCCTGATATAGCTTGGCATTTTTAGCGCTGAACCAGCTGATAGGAAATGGATAGCTCGGATATGGACCTACAATCACAAAACTGAAAGTTGAGCCGGAAGGAGCTGGATAAGTAAAGCCGGTGATATCCGTAATCAACTCTGTTTTCGCAGTAATCTCAGCGCCTGTTTCGTTGTTTCTTACAGTTAAACGGTATTCACTGTCGGAAAACAAAGTAGCAGAAGTAGAATAAATGGCATTTGTCTGGTCGGCTGAATAAAAGATCCCTGGTTCTTTTGGAATCGATGCGTCAGGAGTCAAAGTGATGACGGCACCCACCTGGGCACCGCTTTTAAAGCGTCGTAGCTCAACGGTTAAATTTGAAAACTGAGTCGAATCCTTTATTGCTGCATATGTATATGCATCGCCGGCACCTAAAAATGCCTTGTTGATCTTAATGTATTGTTTTGGCTGCTCCTGATCCAGCAAACCATAAACAACGATTGTTTCCTTATAATCTCCTACCACGTCCAAATCAGTGCTGCAAGCGGAAAAAAGCATTGTCGCAGCGATAATAGAGCAAATAATATTCGTTTTCAATTTCTTGTTTTTTAGATGTTCCTTAGGCAAAAGTATCAATTAATTCGGTTTAAAGCCAACAATTTCTTGGACGGTAGGATTTTGCACCTGAGCGGCTGAAAATCTAAAAAAACGGAATCCCGAAAACAATTTGTAATTTTGTGGCTCACAATTGATACGAAAGAATTGAGGGAATTAAAACATCCGGAAATGCTGAAAAATACTGAATCTGAATTCAATAATTAACACTATGTCGATACACAAGGAAGTAAAGAAAGTAACCACACATGTGCTGCAGGAAATGAAGGGGCGCGGGGAAAAGATCTCCATGCTTACTGCATACGATTATACAATGGCAAAAATTGTGGATCATGCGGGCATTGACGTAATTCTGGTGGGTGATTCTGCATCCAACGTAATGGCAGGACACGAAACTACTTTACCCATTACCCTGGACCAGATGATCTATCATGCTTCATCTGTGGTGAGAGCAGTGGACCGCGCTTTGATCGTGGTTGATCTTCCATTCGGGACCTATCAGGGGAATTCGAAAGAGGCCTTGAATTCGGCCATTAAAATAATGAAGGAAAGCGGCGCACATGCCGTGAAGCTGGAAGGCGGCAAGGAAATAAAAGAATCGATTGAAAGAATCCTCACCGCTGGAATCCCCGTAATGGGACATTTAGGCCTTACTCCTCAAAGCATTTATAAATTCGGAACGTACAATGTCCGTGCAAAAGAAGAAGAGGAAGCCAACCGCCTGATCGAGGATGCGCACATTCTGGAAAAATCAGGTTGTTTTGCATTGGTTCTGGAAAAAATCCCGGCGAAGCTGGCAGAGCGGGTAGCAAAGGAAATCAGTATTCCTGTAATTGGCATTGGAGCTGGCGGTGGTGTTGACGGGCAAGTGCTTGTTTTTCACGACATGGTGGGCCTGAACAATGAATTCAATCCCCGTTTCCTGAGAAGATACCTGAACCTGTATGATGACATTACAAAAGCTGTCGGAAATTATATCAGCGATGTAAAATCAAAGGACTTTCCGAATAATAATGAGCAATATTAAATTACAAATAGTACAAATTTACAAATCTGTGTGCTGGTGTATACCACTAACAATTGTAGCAATGTATTTTATTCGTTTGTAAAATCGCTTTATGATAGAAGTACTTTTTGAAGATAATCACATTATTGCTGTTAATAAGCGCCCCTCGGACATTGTTCAGGGTGACAAAACCGGCGATACTCCTTTGAGCGATTTCGTAAAGCAATACATAAAAGAAAAATACAATAAGCCCGGAGAAGTGTTTGTTGGAACGGTTCATCGCATCGACCGGCCGGTGAGTGGCATAGTACTTTTTGCAAAAACCAGCAAAGCGCTTGCAAGGCTTAACCAAATGTTTCAAACAAAAGAGATCCAGAAAACTTACTGGGCGGTTGTAAAGAACAGGCCTAAAAATATACAGGGCAAGCTCATTCATTATTTGAGAAAGAATGAAGCGAAGAATATGTCGAAAGCGTTTGAAAAAGATACACCGGGAGCTTTGCGTTCAGAATTGGATTATGAATTGATCTGCAGCTCGGACAATTATCATTTATTAGAAATAAAACCATTAACCGGCCGGCATCACCAGATCAGGGTTCAGCTTTCCAGCATGGGCTGCCCGATTAAAGGAGATTTGAAATACGGATTTGACCGAAGCAATAAAGACGCTTCCATTCATTTGCATGCAAGGAAGATCGAATTCATTCATCCTGTTAAAAAAGAACCTGTTGTAATCATTGCTCCTCCCCCGATAGAATCCCTATGGAATGAGTTTGTGAAAAGAGCTGGGTAATCCGGAACAAATTCTGTAAATTAGTACCCATGCGAAACAAAATCGTCATTTTACTTCTCTTTTGCTGTTCTGCTGTACTGGCGCAAATTTCACCCATACTGAATTCCTTCCAGGTAAGCAGGTATCAGAACAGCATTCTGGTCGATTGGGAAATTGCCAGCGGAAATTTATGTACAGGATTAAAAGTGGAACATTCCACCGACTCGATCAACTTCGTAAGCATTTATGATTACCCTGGTGTTTGTGGCAACTCTAGTGTTAGCGAACGCTATTCTTTTATCCATACGAATCCGTCGCTTAATGTCAGAAATTATTACAGGATCAATCTCAATACGAATGGAGTATCAGCAATCTTAGGAATTTCATTTATTAAAATCGAAACGATTGGATACACTTTATTCCCTATGCCATTGGAAGCTGGGAGCCGCTTGTATTTCAGCAATGACAATAACGAAAATGCAGCATTGGTGATCTATAATTCCTCTGGCGCAAAAGTATATCAGTCCGAGCCAGCCGAAACAAACGAGTTCTTTCTTGGTAATCTCTCTCTACCGCTTGGCATTTACCATTTCAATATTATTATGGCTGATCGAAAGAATGTGGAAGGAAAATTTATTGTAGGAAAGTAAATGGGCAATGGTTTGTGGTTATAATCCGCTAAGCACACATCTGTTATTCGTAATTTTTCTTCCTCAATTGCTTTATTTCCGAATCTCTTTTTTTACCGGTAAGTCTTCTTTCTTTTGAGCCTTTGCTTGGTTTTGTAGGTCTTCTCTTTTTTTGCAGCACAAAACACTGGTGAATCATTTCATAGAACTTCTTTATCACGATCTCCTTATTCCCAAGTTGATTCCGCTCTACTTGGGAGATCACCTGAAGAATCCCTTCCTTGCTGATCTTATTTGAAAGCTTGTTTAAAATAATCTCTTTTTGTTCTTCGGTGAGCAATGCAGAATTAACCACATCAAAATCCAATTCAACTTTTGTAGAAACTTTATTCACATTTTGTCCGCCCGCTCCGCCACTCCTGCTGGTTTTAAAACTGAATTCCGAATCGAATTGAATGCTCTTGATGTTCATAAAACAAAATTACGTTAAATAATGCAATAAGAAATTGATTAATTTTACACTAGATTCTTTTTAAAAGAGTGCTCCGCTTCTCAACAAGGAGGATGCAGAAAAAAATGGAATTTTACAGGATTTGCATTACATGAAAACCTTTATTAAAACGGTTCTGCTTCTAGTCATCACATTCCAATGTGTTGCTCAGACGCGCGATATACAATCACAAATAAAATACCATACCGAGAAAGCACAGAATTATTTAGATAAAGAAAAAGCATTGTCGGGCTATTATTCCATTGATGCAGACGGAATTAAAATGTACAGCTCCCCTCAGAATAAAGCGAATCACAAAACGGAATTGACGGTTAGCTGGAGCATGATTGATTGTTGTTTTGCAAAAAAAACAAAGCTTTATTCCACGAAGGATCTCCTCGACTTTTATTTTAAAACCGGCGGCTTTAAGTTGCGCGAACGGGAATATCCCGATGGAGTGTATGCAAAACCTTATGGTCCGGATGCTAAAAAGCTTGAGGGAATAAGAATCGCCATTGACCCCGGTCATATTGCCAATGATTTTATTATGGGCGATCTGGAAAAAAAACACATTAAAATAATTGGCGACAGCGTTAACGGCATTCAGGATTCGATAGAGATTGCGGAAGGAATACTCACGTTTGCAACCGCTCAGCTTTTAAAAGAAAAACTAGAGAAAGAAGGAGCCCAGGTGTTTCTTACCCGGACTGAAGAAAACTGTGCTTTTGGAAAAACATTTGCACAGTGGAAAAAAGATGATTTAAAAACTGCTGTCGACAGTCTGTTTAAGATCGGAGAATTAAAGGCGTCACAGAAACAATATTTCTTAAGCAGCAAAGCAAATGACCGGGATATTTTCAGAGTAATTTTCCGTGATCTTGAATTGGCAAAGCGTGTTGAGCTTATCAATAAATACAAACCGGACTTAACAGTTGTTATTCATTTCAATGTGGATGAAACAAACCAGGGCTGGGAAAAATGCAGCAGTAAAAATTTTAACATGGCTTTCGTTGCCGGGTCGTTCATGAAAAATGACCTATCCACCAAAGAAAAGCGCTTCGAATTTTTAAGACTATTAATCAGCGATGATCTTGAAAAATCTATCGCACTTAGTTCCGCAGTGGTAAAACAATTTGAAAAAGAACTGCAAGTGCCAACTGCAAGCATACGGGATGCAAAGTATCTGCTGGAAGGATGCATGCCGACAAGCGCCAACGGTGTATATTGCAGAAACCTGCAACTACCCAGGTATATACATTCTCCGGTTGTGTATGGTGAAACGCTCTTTCAGGACAACATCAATGAGTGCAAGATGCTGAATGAAGAAGTAGATAAAATGAAAAACAAGCGCATACAGCAGGTGGCCGAAGCCTATTTCAAAGGCATTATGGATTACAATAAAAACAAAGGCATCCAATAAAAATATTGTTGTATTTTTATCTGCTCATACCACCATTTATGAAATCAAATAGAATAACGCTTCTATTGTTACTCTCCGCAATACTAATTTTCAATGCTTCGAAAGCACAGAACAACCAATTAATAGATAGCCTTCAGCGCACACTTTCTACAGCCGCCGATACGATAAAACTCAGAATACTCAGTGATCTGTCGTGGGAATTAAAAAATTCGAATAAGACCAAAGCACTGGAATATGCCAAACAAGAGTTGGCACTTGCCAGTTCGCTCAAAATCCCTAAAGCAATAGCACAAGGTTATAATGATGTGGGAATTATTTACTATCAACGAGGAGAAATGGATAAAGCCCTGGAAGCCTACAAACAATCGTTGAGCATCAGGGAAAAGCTCAATGACAAAGGACTGATTGCCTCTTCCATTAATAAAATTGCGCTGGTATACCACGACATGGGGAATTATCCCAAAGCGCTTGAGCAGCAACTCAGTATTTTAAAAATTTACCAGGAAGAGAACAACCTGATCAATATGTGTTATACATACAATAATATTGGTGAGCTCTATAATCAATTGAATGATTATGACAAAGCAATCGAGTATTGGGATAAAGTACTGGAGCTAAATCCAAAAACAGGAGATAAGTACGCTTTAGGCGGAAGCTATTCGGGAAAAGCCATCATTTATGAAAAACAAAAAAAATATGATCTTGCCATTGAGAATCTGAACAAAGGCGCCCAACTATTTCTTGAGATCGGTCATTACGACGACTACTCGGCCTGCCTGAATAATATGGGGCAGATCTACCGCAATTTAGGAGATACAAAAAAAGGATTAGAGGCTTATCAGAAAGCGTTGGACATGAGCATTAAATATGAGGATTCTCACGGAGAAGCAAAATATTTATGCAACATTGGAATTGTTCAGACGGAATTAGGAAATTTTGCTTTGGCCGAATCCCATTTGAAAAAAGGGCTTGAGATCTCAACAAAAAACAAGATCCGTTCCGTGGAAAGAATGGCCTACAAGAACCTCGCTATTTTATATATTAAAAGCAAGGATCCACGCGCAATGGATTTTTATTTAAAATATGATCAATTGAAAGATTCTATTTTTTCGGAAGAAAGCACCAAGCAAATTGCAGAAATGCAGACCAAATATGACTCCGAGAAAAAAGAGCAGGATAATCAATTGTTAAGCAAGGATAATCTGGTAAAAGAAGCGGTAATTCAGCAACAAACGACACAACGTAATTTATTGATCTTTTCATTCCTGGCGATTATTATTGTTTCATTATTATTATACAACCGACATAAATTAAAACAAAAAGAACTCTTTCAAAAAGAGCTGATCAAACAGCAGGAGCTACGCTCGAAAGCCATTATAGAAGCGGAAGAAAAAGAGCGCATCCGTATTGCCCAGGAATTGCATGATGGCATCGGGCAGCAGCTCTCGGCGGTAAAATTGAACATGAGCAATCTGGAGGCAAATTTAAAGCTGCAAAACGAAGACCAAAAACTGATGATGCAAAATGCATTGGCTTTAATCGATGATTCGGTGAAAGAAGTGAGAAGCGTTTCTCATAGCATGATGCCAAATGCCTTATTAAAATCAGGATTGGCAGCAGCCGTTCGTGAATTTTTAAATCGCATCGGCCACACCGACAAGTTAAAGATAGAACTTGATATCAACGGGCTGAATGAAAGACTGGAGAATACCACAGAAGCTATCTTGTTCAGGGTCTTACAGGAAATCGTGAACAACATCATGAAACATTCACAGGCAAGCATTGTAAACATCCAAATCATACGGCATGAACAGGAACTCACAATGATGGTTGAGGACAACGGGATCGGATTTGATGTAAATAGAGCAAGTGCCGGAATTGGTTTGAAGAATATTCAATCCCGGATCGAATACCTGAATGGAACAGTTCATTTCGATTCGCAACCCGGAAAAGGAACAACTGTTAGCATAGAAGTCCCATTAAAATAATTTGTATTTTTACAATATGGGCAAAATAAAGCTTTTTATTCTGGATGATCATCAGATGCTGGTGGATGGTATTAAAGCGTTGCTCAACAATGAAAACGATTTTGATATCATTGGTGAAGCCACGAAAGCAAGCGTTGCACTTGAATTGATTCGTACAAACACACCCCAGATCGTTTTGAGCGACATCAACATGCCTGAAATGGACGGTATTGCTTTTACCCGACAATTAAAAACAGAACATCCGCAAATTAAAGTATTAGCCCTTTCCATGTTTGGCGAACGCCATACCATCGCTGAAATGCTGGATGCCGGTGCTTCCGGTTACATTCTAAAAAACACAGGAAAAGAAGAACTATTAAATGCCCTCAGAAAAATTGCTGCCGGTGGTATGTTCTTTAGTGATGAAATTTCTGCTGAGATGATGAAAACAATAAGCGAGCGGGGCCAAAAGACGGATGACAGTAAGATTCATTTTACTGAACGGGAAAAAGAGATCATTCAGCTGATCGCAAAAGAATACAGCAATGCCCAAATCGGGGAAATGCTTTTTATCAGCGAACGAACCGTTGAGACCCACCGTAAAAATATATTTCGCAAAGCCAACACCAAGAGTGCTGTAGGCCTTATAAAATTTGCGATCGAGAACAAACTCATCGATTAAACCACCGCCTGCATCCGTACCAGTACGGATACAAATCTCCTTCCCTGTACGGATTGTATATCTTATCAAATTTCCTGAATTTTGGTGCTGAAATCTGGCGCTATTTGGAATAGTTCCTCTTATTAAAGAATTAAAACACTATTATTGCAATCAAACCATTCAAAATCTACTATTAATAAAAACAAAACATGAAAACAAAAAACTTACTCCAGAAAACTGCTCTTATGTTGGCGCTTATGCTTGGATATTTCTCCGCCAATGCAAACAATGTATCTATAACAGGAACATCTGTTGCCGGTTCCAATGTTACTTTCAACATCAGCTGGGACAATAGTTGGAACACAAACTTAGCACCCAATAACTGGGATGCCGTTTGGGTATTTGTTAAATATCAGGATTGCGCAACACGCTTATGGGCACATGCCGGCTTAAGTACTTTAGCAGGTGATCATACAGCAGCATCGCCTTTGCAGGTAGATCCTGTAACAGATGGCAAAGGAGTTTTTATTCGTAGAAGCGCATTGGGAGGTGGCAACATTTCCAGCACTTCCATTACTTTGAAAATGACAATCCCTGCAGGGACTTATAACTATAAAGTTTTCGGAATAGAAATGGTGAATGTGCCACAAGGTGCCTTTGATCTGGGTGATGGATTAAGCACATCTACTTTCAACAGCATTAATATCACTGCAGCTTCACAGTCCGGCGGACTAACAGCAGCGGCAATAGGTGGTGCAGCTGTAGCTGTTCCTGCAACCTTTCCAATGGGATACAATGCGATATATTGCATGAAATATGAAATTACACAGGAGCAGTATGTTGAATTTTTAAACGCATTGACGTATGACCAACAGAAGTCAAGAACACTTAACGACCCGATCAGTGCAGCGGGAACTTATGCTCTTGCGGCCGGTTTTGCCTATCGTAACGGAATCCGCATTTCGGTACCGGGCAACAATTCAGCTTTACCTGCAGTGTATGCTTGCGACGCAACTTCTGGTGTTGAAAACAATGCAAATGACGGACAAAACATAGCGTGTAACAATATAAACTGGGGTGATGTTGCTGCATACCTTGATTGGTCTGCTCTTCGTCCAATGACAGACATGGAATTTGAAAAAATATGCAGAGGTCCTGTTGGACGTGTAGCTGGCGAATATCCATGGGGCAGCACAGCGATTGTACCTGTGTATAGCTCAACAACAACAAGCCCTTTAACAGCTACTGAATCATACTCACCAACGGCAAACGGACTTTGTGTTCATGCTGTTGGCAGCACATCCACTGTTTATGGACCTGTACGTGTGGGGATTTTTGCTTCAGGAAGTTCTGGAAGAGCATCGGCCGGAGCTACCTATTATGGTGTTATGGAAATGGGTGGAAATGTTTGGGAAAGAATTGTTACAACCGGAAATGCAACCGGCGTTACATTTACAGGCAATAACGGTGACGGCACACTTGATGTTATCGGAGAGCCGAACCAGACAACATGGCCATCATCAACAACTGCAACTGGCAGCGGATTCAGAGGCGGCGATTATTATAGCGCTGCAACTGTTGTCCGTACATCTGACAGATCAAGTTCTGCGACCACAAACGCAACACGTGTTTATAGCTACGGAGGACGAGGAGTAAGATAATCATCTGAAAAGTATAAGTACAGAGTATAAGGTATAGCGTACTAAAAGGTATTGAAGCAAATTTGGCAATATCTATTATTCAGTACAACTATTAATAGTATTAAAATTACATCAGATGATAAAAACAACTAAATTATATATAGTTGTATTCATAGCATTTGTTCTGGCACAATCATCTTTGTTTGCTCAATATAACGGAGGCAATGGAGATGGCGCAAGCACGGATCTGTTAAGCTTAACCAGCTGCACGAATCCACCGAGCTTTTATGCCTACTTCGGAGGAGCAGGAGATGCCGCTAGTACAGATCAATTGAACCAGATAAGCTGTACAACACCTGCAACCTTTTATGCCTATTTCGGTGGGACGGGTGACGGGGCTAATACAGATATGCTTATGAATACAACCTGTGCTACACCAGCTGCTTTCTTTGCCTATATGGGAGGAACTGCTGATGGAGCATCAATGGATCAACTTACATTAACCGCCTGCGCTACACCACCATCACAGTTCTTCGCATACATGGGAGGAAATTCGGATGGCGCTGGTATCAATCAACTAAACTTATCTCCCTGCTCAACTCCTCCTTCGCAATTTTACGCGTATTTCGGCGGCAGTGGTGATGGATTTAAAGTTGATTCGTTGATCAACTGCCCGGCTATTCCGCCAGTTGCTAATTTTTCTGCAAGCTCCACATCAGTATGTGTTGGCTCGGCAGTTACATTCACCGACTTATCCACTAACTTCCCCAGCACATGGGCCTGGACTTTCCCCGGAGGTACTCCGGGAACATCTTCCTCTCAGAATCCGGCCATTACTTATAATACCGCAGGAGTCTACAATGTAACTCTTACTGCCACCAACGCAAACGGCAGCAATACATTAACGATGAGCAGTTACATTACTGTTAATGCATTACCTACAGCAAATGCAGGACCCAATGCTTCAATTTGTAACGGCTCTTCCACTACACTTGGAGCAAGTGGAGGAACATCCTATAGCTGGTTACCGGCAACAGGATTAAGTTCCACATCAATTGCAAACCCTGTAGCGAATCCTACAACAAGCACTAATTACACGGTAACAGTAACATCACTTGGATGTACAGCAACCGATGTGGTACTTGTAACTGTTAATCCAATTCCAACTGCAAACGCAGGAAGTGATGTTGCTATTTGCAATGGCTCTTCTTCAATACTTGCAGCAAGCGGAGGAGGAACATATAGCTGGTCACCGGCTTTTTCCGGACTGAGCTCTACCGTTATTTCAAATCCAACCGCTAGTCCGACTGTTACCACAACTTACACTGTAACAGTAACAGTTGCTGGATGTACTGCAACAGACGCGGTGCTTGTGACTGTTAACCCAATTCCAACTGCAAATGCAGGAAGTGATGTTACCATTTGTAATGGAACATCCACTACGTTGTCTGCAACAGGAGGACCCGGATACAGCTGGAGCCCGGCTACCGGCTTGAGCTCCACCTCAATTGCAAACCCGGTTGCGAATCCGCTTACCACAACAAACTATACTGTAACTGTCACGAACGGAACAGGATGTACTGCAACCGATATTGTCATCGTAACAGTAACACCTTTACCTTCCGCGAATGCAGGAACAGACGTTTCAATTTGTAATAGCTCTTCCACTACACTTGGAGCAAGTGGAGGAACATCCTATAGCTGGTTACCGGCAACAGGATTAAGTTCTACATCAATTGCAAACCCTGTAGCGAATCCTACAACAAGCACTAATTACACAGTGACAGTAACATCACTTGGATGTACAGCAACCGATGTGGTACTTGTAACGGTTAATCCAATTCCAACTGCAAATGCAGGAAGTGATGTTGCTATTTGCAACGGTTCTTCTTCAATACTTGCAGCAAGCGGCGGAGGAACATACAGCTGGTCACCGGCTTTTTCCGGACTGAGCTCTACCGTTATTTCAAACCCAACCGCTAGTCCGACTGTTACTACAACTTACACTGTAACAGTAACAGTTGCTGGATGTACTGCAACAGATGCGGTGCTTGTAACTGTTAATCCAATTCCAACTGCAAATGCAGGAACGGATGTTACCATTTGTAATGGAACATCCACTACACTATCTGCAACAGGAGGACTAGGCTACAGCTGGAGCCCGGCTACCGGCTTAAGCTCCACCTCAATTGCAAACCCGGTTGCGAATCCGCTTACCACAACAAACTATACTGTAACTGTCACGAATGGAACAGGATGTACTGCAACCGATATTGTTATCGTAACAGTAACACCTTTACCTTCAGCGAATGCAGGAACAGACGTTTCAATTTGTAATGGCGCTTCCACTACACTTGGCGCGAGTGGAGGAACATCCTACAGCTGGCTACCGGCAACAGGATTAAGCTCTACATCAATTGCAAACCCTGTAGCAAATCCTACAACAAGCACTAATTACACAGTGACAGTAACATCACTTGGATGTACTGCAACCGATGTGGTAGTTGTAACGGTTACTCCTGGCATAACTGCAAATGCAGGAAGCGATGTTGCTATTTGTAATGGCGCATCTACGCTTCTTGGTGCAAGCGGCGGAACGAGCTATAACTGGTCACCGGCCAGCGGATTAAATTTCAGCAACATTTCAAATCCAACCGCCAGCCCAACCGTTACCACAACTTACACGGTAACAGTAACAGCAGGAGGATGTACTGCAACGGATGTTGTGGTTGTAACTGTAAACCCAATCCCAACAGCTTCTGTAAGTGCAGGCGGACCTACTACCTTTTGTGCAGACGACAGCGTTATATTAACTTCAAGCGCGGGAAGCTCTTATCTATGGTCAACGGGTGCAATTACCGCTTCAATCACAGTGCTTAACTCCGGATCTTATTCGGTGACACTCACCAACGCCAGCGGTTGTTCTGCAACATCAGCGGCAACAGCAGTTACTGTTAATCCTTTGGGAACGGCTAGTATCACACCAAGCGGAGCCACTACATTTTGTCAGGGCGGCAGTGTAACTTTAACAGCCAATTTAGGAAGTGGATACAGCTGGTCGACCAGCGCGAGCACTCAATCAATCACCGTTTCATTGGCCGGTACTTATACCGTTTCTGTTTCAGATATTAATGGATGTTTCTCTGCAATTGCTTCTGTAAGCATTACAGTTAATCCGAACCCATCAGTACCTGTTATTGCTGCAAATGGATCAACCAGCTTATGTATCGGCGATACAGTGATATTATCATCGACACTTGCAAACAGTTATTTATGGAGTAACGGATCTACCGATTCTGCTATTTATGTGTCTGCAGCAGGAACCTACAGTGTGACCATCTATAATAGCTTCGGCTGCGGAACGTCCTCTTCAGCAAGCACGGTGAACGTAAATGTTCCACTGGCTGATTTTACCGGAACACCTTTATTGGTTTTTATTCCGACAGCCAATGTGAATTTTTCAGCGACAACAAGTGGCGTACCGCCTTATACCTATCTCTGGAATTTCGGTGATGCTACCACTTCTACGCTAGCTGCGCCAGCTCATACGTATGGAACAGTTGCTTATGAAACGGTTTCATTAACAGTAACAGACAGTACCGGTTGTTCGCAAACAATCACCAAACCAAACTATGTGGAAGTAGAACAATTATTTCCAAGTTGGGCAATGGTTACGGGAACAACAGTTGACCTCACGGGAGTTTCTTTCATTGATGCTCAAACAGGCATCATGAGCTTAACCGACGGTAATTGTGTGATCAGCGCCGATAGCGGAAATACCTGGAGCCCTTTGCCGACAGGAAACATAGAGCCACTTACCGGCGCATGCATCATTCCGGGCAACTGGTTTGTAACCGGAGAAAATGGAACCATTTTACTTTCTACAAATAATGGAACAAGCTGGAATTCTTTTGTAACAGGTACGACGGAAACATTTAATGGCTCTCATTTTACTTCGCCACTTAATGGATTTGCCGTTGGAACAACTGGTACGATCCAGAGATACAATGGCAGCACCTGGGCGCCCGAAAGCTCGGGAACTGTTGAACGACTGAATAATGTATTTGCTTTCAGCGCAACCGATGCAACAGCAGTTGGCGACAACCAAACGATACTCAGATACAATGGTGTATCCTGGTTACCGCAAACAGCACCTGTTAGCTTTGATGTGAAGGATATCCGGTTCTCAACAGCGCTGGAAGGATATGCAGCCGGTACAAATGGAGTGATCATAAAAACCACCGACGGCGGAACCACCTGGACACCTTCACTGACCGGAGTAGATATTGCCTTCAACAGCATTGAAGTTTCAGGAACTGATTCAGCATGGGCGGCAGGAACGAATGGTATTGTGTATACTACCGTGGATGATGGAACAACCTGGATCAGGTATTCTGTTGGTTATACCGCTACACAGGATGAGCTGAGGGTTAGAGGGGGCAAAGGACACGTAACCGGGCAAGGGGGCAATGGTAGGAATTTTGGAAATGGGGCTGGTCTTATCACCGGGAAGCCGGATGCAACTGAACAAGCTATTAACAGTTTCAATGTATATCCGAACCCTGCGCAAGAGCTGTTTACCATTTCCGGTTTGCTTTCCAATCCAGAAAACTTGCATATTGAGATCAAAGATGCAAATGGGAAACTTGTTGAATTAATTATGAATTCGACCATTACAGGTCAATTTACAACAACAATAAATACAGAGCATTTTGCGAATGGCATTTATTTTATTCATATAATTCAAGGTGAAAGATCCTGGGTACAAAAATTAGTACTTGCGAAATGATGTTAAGTTGATCCCAGTCAGAACGAGCCCATAAGACAAAAATCTTATGGGTTTTGTTTTAATGTGTATTTTTGTTTCGCTCTCTTACAAGCTCATCATAAATGTTCTGGCCATTGAAATACAACGCTACTCGCATCGTTAATCTTTTTTGTTTTCTTTTACTTTGTCCTGCGTTTTTATTTTCACAAAAACCAGAGGGGACACCTTTCATAAGAAACTACACACCAAGCGAATACAATGCATCTACCGATAACTGGGCGATAGCTCAAGACCATCGAGGAATCATGTATTTCGGAAATGCCAGCGGTGTATTAGAATACGATGGAAATAAATGGACTTTAATTCCCGTTACTAACAACTCACTTGTCCGCTCCATTGCCATCGACAGCGTTGGAACAATATACATTGGTGCCGTAGGAGAGTTCGGTTTTCTTGCCCCAGATGAAAAGGGCGTAATGCTTTATCATTCCCTCCTTGATAAATTACCTTCTGATGAACGGGACTTTGCTGATGTATGGAAAACGTATGTAACACCTGAAGGAGTTTATTTCCAAACCTTTTCCAAACTGATTCGAATCGCGAAGAACAATATAAAGATCTGGAAGCCGGAAACCAGTTTTCATTTCAGCTTCTTTATAAACAACCAACTTTATATTAATGAAAAAGAAAGAGGCCTTAAGCGCATGGTAAATGACGATCTCCGCTTTGTTGAAGGAGGAGCTGTCTTTGCAGGATTGCGCATATACGCCATGCTTCCTTATCCCGGTAATAAAATTCTAATTGCTACCCGCGAAAAAGGACTGATGCTGATGAAGGAAAAACCAATCGCTGGCGATTCTGCTATCCACTTTTTTAATACTGAGCTTAACATCCATTTGATAGACGACCAGGTATATGCTGGGGTCGCCCTAAAAAACACCAGATATGCCTTTGCAACATTAAAAAATGGCGTTTTTATAACCAATCAGGATGGTGATATTCTTCAAGTATTAAATAAAAAAAATGGATTGCAGGAAGATATCGTCAAGTCAATTAATATTGATAGCCAGCAAAACCTTTGGATCGCTTTAGGCAAGGGAATCGCTCATGCTGAAATTTCCTCCCCATTAAGCTCTTTAAATGATGCACAGGGACTAAAAGGCTCTATTCTGGATATCATAAAAATAAAAAACACATTGTATATCGCTACTTCACTAGGCGTGTTTACAAACATTGATGATCATTTTATTCCGGTTCTGGGAATCTCTTCTCAAACATGGTCTCTTCAAAAATTTATTTTCAAGAAGGACACGCTTCTTCTAGCCTCTTCTGAAGCAGGTGTTTTCAAAATTGAGAACACGAACAGTACTCTTTTACAGGAAGGCTTTGGTTATATTATCTATCAATCAAAAATAAACCCTGAAAGGATATTTATCGGCAGGGACGATGGACTTTCCTCTATGCGTTACGAAAACGAACATTGGATCAATGAAGGCTATTTGAATGGAATAGATAAAGAGATCCGAAGTATTGCTGAAGATAATACTGGAAATTTATGGATCGGAACCAAACTGGAGGGAATTGTCAAGATTGATTTTCATTACACTCAATTATTTAAGGATAGCGATACAATATCATGGAGTGCCGCTTACAAAATAACTAATTATGATACAACAAGTGGGCTGCCTGGCATGAAAGATAATATCCCTTATAGTTTCAGAAATAAAATTGTATTCGCAACTGACAAAGGTATTTATATGTTCAATGCTATTAACCATACATTTTTCTCCTCACCCTTTTTAGGAAATAAACTTCAACAGCAACAGATATATCGCTTTGTTCCCAAAGACAGCTCCACGGTATGGTTATTTACTACCACAGTGAGCACAAAAGAAACAAGTGTCGCACATCTAAAAAACGGGAATTTATATTTTCGGTATACAAAGCCTTTTGGCAAAATCAGGGAAAGAGAGATCCATGCTATTTTTCCGGATGAGAATGGCATTACCTGGCTAGGCGGACCAGACGGGCTCTTGCGTTATGATGAGAATGTAAAAAAAGATTTCTCACAACCTTTTTATGCACATATAAGGAAAGTGAAAATCGGAAAGGATTCACTTTTATTCGGCGGACATTTCTATAGCATTAAAAATGATATTCATATTCCATTGGCAGGCCAACCCGATATTTCAAAGCCAGGGATCGATTATGCTTACAACTCTTTTGTATTCGAATATTCTGCAACCAATTACGGTGATGAGCAACACAACCTGTTCAGCGTTTACCTGGAAGGCTTTGATGAGGAATGGTCGGGCTGGTCGAATAAGAGCCTTAAGGAATATACCAACCTCAAAGAAGGAAATTATATTTTCCATGTAAGGGCTAAAGACATTTACGATACTGAAAGCACCGAATCCTGCTATTCGTTTAAAATATTTCCACCATGGTATCGCACTTTCTGGGCCTACACAGCTTATATCATTGCGTTTATTTGCTTTGTTTACCTTATTATCAAATTCAGTATCCGAAGACTGGTAAGAGCAAAAACGCAGCTTGAGAAAACAATCAAGGAACGGACCGCTGAAGTTGTAAAGCAAAAAGAAGAAATTGAGATTCAGAAACAGATTGTAGAACACAGGAATAAAGACATAACCGACAGCATCAATTATGCACAGCGAATCCAGCGAGCGTTACTGGCAAGCGATCAATTATTAAAGAATAATTTACCAGATCATTTTATCTTCTTTCAGCCAAAGGATATTGTAAGCGGTGATTTTTATTGGGCCGCCAAACTGGCGAACGGACAATTTGCGATTGTTACTGCAGACAGCACAGGACATGGAGTACCTGGAGCGATTATGAGCATGCTTAATATTTCCTGTCTTAACGAAGCTGTTAACGGACAAAAACTAAGTCTTCCAAATGAAATATTGAACCACACCCGCAGCAGAATTATTCATCATCTTTTAAATGACGGAAGTGCGGAAGGTGGAAAAGACGGGATGGATTGCAGCCTTATCAGCTTTGATTTTGCGAACAATGAGCTGACCTATTCTGCGGCCAATAATCCTGTTTGGATCGCAAGAGGGAAAGAAATTCTTGAATTTCTACCGGATAAGATGCCTATTGGCAAGCATGATAAGGATGCTATCTCCTTTACCCAGCACACCGTAAGGATTCAAAAAGACGATATGGTATATACCTTAACAGACGGGATGCCAGATCAATTTGGAGGGCCCAGAGGAAAAAAATACATGTACAAACAGCTGAAAGAGCTCTTGCTGAACATTTCCATTTTGCCAATGGCAGAGCAGAAAGAACTATTGAACGCGTCCTTTAACAATTGGAAATCAGACCTCGAACAGGTGGATGATATCTGTATTATAGGAGTTCGGATAAAAGGTTAAAGCCCGCCTTGAAACCTACAAACTGCGCAAGATAACTTCAGCACCACACCTAAAAGCCTTATAGCCTTACTGAAATCCGCGTGGGAGAACAAGCTCCCCTGGTAGCTTTCCATTCCTATCCGTACCAGTACGGATACCGATTTACCGGCTTTTACGGATTGTTTGATAGGCTAAGAGTATATTCCTTTGTACTCATAAACTAAACTAAAAACAAATATGAAAAAACTAATTACAACAACAGCCCTTTTATTTTCTGCTTGTGCTTTTATCACAGCACAAGAAGCAACTGACTTTAAACCTGCAGCAGGAGCAAACAATTTAGAATTAAACTTCGTTCCATTGAACGGAAAGCCTATTCAATTAACATACATACGTTACAGAAGATTTTTAAGCGAAACTACTGCTTTCCGTCTGGGGATCGGTTTAAGCTATTCTTCCAGCAAAGCTGATTCTGTTTTTAATTCAAACGTAACAGCAAATACAACTGTTAGCTCTGATTACAAAAAAACACAATTCGGATGGAACATCAAGCCAGGATTTGAAAAACATTTCGCTGGAACAAACCGTTTGAGCCCATACATGGGAGTGGAATTAGATTTAGCCGGACAAAGCACAAAAGAAGTAAACCCAACAGGAATTGATGCTCAGGATGGTTTCTTTATTGTGACTGACAAAAACAAAAATAAGGGTGGATTCTTCAGAGCAGGAGTTAACCTAGTAGCTGGCTTTGATTGTTACATCACAAAGCATTTATACTTAGGAACAGAGCTTGGCTTTGGTTTCCAAATGGTAAAATACAGCGATTACAAAATGACTACTTCTTACCCTGCTAGTGTAACAACAGTACCTACACCAGATCCAGGCAATCCTAATCCAGTTAGCCAGGGAAGAGAAATGAACATCGGGCCAAACTTCAATAGTGCAATCCGTTTAGGTTTTATTTTCTAGTAATTTTATATCTTAGAGGGATCTTGTATCCCTCTTTATTAATCTTTTAAAAAATAAACCCATGAAAAAATTCACATTTATAACACATGCTCTTTTATCCGGAGCTGCTGTTGCTGTTCTTTGCCTTAGCTCTTGTACAAAAGAGAACCTTGGCAGACCTGCTGCAAAAGCAAGCCTGAGTCCTTCGGAAAAAAGTGCAAAGATGAAAGCCTCAGTGGCAAAGGTCTTGCGCGATTTCGCAGTTTCTTCAGCTGCAGGGTCCAGCTCATCGGTTGGTTCCGGCGGCGGAAGCAGCACCTATTCAAATCCTGCAATGAGCTACACGACTTATTCAACACCCAGCGCGAACGTTTATGTTTGGAGCGACCCTACAACGGGTACTACTTTCACATTAACGGAATCTACTACAGGTGGTGGCTTAGGGCAGTTGGCGTATAACGGAAAGAGCTTCGATTACAATTATGTCCTGAGCATTAAAGCTTCCGAGGAGGATCCGAACTGGTCAGGATTCATGAATGGCCGCGATCTTCGCGGAGCTGTTGCTATTGATGGTGAGTTGGTTGATGCTGATTTCAATCTGAAAAACCTCGCTATCTTTTTAGTAGCTACTACCGGAGGCAGCGGGACTTACAGTTTTATCGACTGGAGCTCAACTTCTATCGGAAGTGGTGACGGCATTGGCGAATTACTTGATTTTAGTGATGTAGCCAGCCCAACATTGGCAGCAATGGATGATGCAAAATTTTACATTACTTCAAACGGGCATGTAACTGTTGCAGAAACATCCATTGAAATGGGAAGCGATGCAAAAGTAACAGATGTCGCGACAAACGTTGAATATTCAATTAACGGATCGCTTATGTTTGAATAGATTAAAGATTGTTGTTTAATTAGGAAAGTGTTGCGCGAAATTTCGTGCAGCACTTTTTTTGTATCTTTTTTTTCATGCCTGCATTATGAGGACAAATGAGTTTAATATAAACCTTTTAAAATCTCTGCAACATGTCCTCAGCAAAAGAATCGCCCCGCCAGAAAATGATCGGTATGATGTACTTAGTACTTACCGCATTGTTAGCCCTCAATGTATCTAAAGATATTTTAGATGCTTTTATAGTCGTTAATAAAGGGCTTGAAAACACCAATATAAATTTCACCGACAGAAATGATGCACTTTATTCATTATTCGACCTGGCGAAAAGCGTGGATCCTGTAAAAGTAAGCCCGAACTGGAAACTAGCGCAGAATGTTAAAAAAGAATCCGCGGCATTAACCGCTTATATCGATCAGCTTCAGAAAGAACTGGTTGAAAAAACCGAAGGGATTTCAAAGGAAGTAGCCGATACACTGCAAATGGCGAACATTAACAGCAAGGACAATTACGATACGCCAACCAATATCATGATTGGCAATTCGGAAGATGGCTCTGCCGGTGCATCCCGTGAATTAAAAACAAAGCTGAACCAATATAAAAGCAAATTAACCGACTGCATTTTGCCGCAGGACAGAACAAAAATAAAAATAGGAATCAATACGGAAGACCCTGAGCACAGTGAAGAAAATGAAAACTGGGAGCTGTATAATTTTTACCATCGCCCGCTGGTTGCCAGCATCACGATTCTTTCCAAACTAAAGAATGATGTTAAGAACGCAGAAGCGACTACTGTAGATTACCTGTTGAAGCTGGTGGATGTAGGAAACTTGAAATTTGATACTGTTGCAGCAAAAGTAATTCCGCAAAGCAATTATGTGATGCTGGGGGAAGAATACAAAGCCGATGTATTTTTAGCAGCTTTTAACAAAACAAAAAATCCCGAAATAAATGTTGGTGATTACAATGAAGCAAGTAAAAGCTTTAACAGAACACCTAATACTATCACTGTTGAAAGAGGCTTAGGTAAATACACAGCCGCTACCACCAAAGAAGGCATTGTTGCTTATTCAGGTACCGTGAAAGTTGTTTCGCCCGATGGTAAAGAACAGATATTTCCGTTCAAATCGGAGTACATCGTTGCAAAACCTTCATTAACTGTGGCGGCTGAAAGCATGAATATTGTTTACAGAGGATTAGAAAACCCTATC
>DASWNK010000042.1:0-4094 GCA_036399275.1 Bacteroidia bacterium
GCAGTGCAGCAAGTTTTGATGCCTATTTTTCAGCGCATGCTCTTGCATACAAAGCTTGTTTGTCGGGGATTACCGAAGAAACGTTGGCGAGCAGCATTTCTGTTTTTCCAAATCCTGCAGTAGATAAATTAACCATTGAAACTTCCAACAGCGAAAAAGTTAATGCAATCAAAGTATTTGATGTGTTAGGGAAATTGCAGATGGAACAAACTGCAGCTGGTGTTGAACGTTTAGAAATGAGCGTTAATGGACTTGAAAAAGGAATTTACTATATGGAGATCACCACTGAAAATGGTAAGGCGGTTAAAAAGTTTAACAAGCAATAATCAATTTTGTTTCAATAAAAGGCCGCCCGGTATTCCTTGGCGGCCTTTATTTTTTATGGCTTAGTAGCAATAGGTTTTTGCATTAAGCATGGCTTTGCGATTTCTCAAACACAGAATTTGAAGCGTATTAAGTGACGTTTAACAGTTGCTTAACTGACAATTTATCCTGTTTCAGTTAAACGTAAGTTGTTGATATACAAATAAAAATAGAGATAAGCTGTTGGGAAGCCTCTTTTTAATATTCAGGCGTCCTGTTTATTGCCCGGCAAGGAGGATTTGAGAACTTATTGGAAGGAATTTCTCTCTATAACAATATTAATAAATGCGAGAGCGCTTCATAAAAAAATCCCGGTTATACCGGGATTCTAAGAATATAAAAAAACAGCTGTGAAAGAATATTATTTCACTTTGCTTAATTTCGGATACATTTTCTCGCGCATTGTTTTCACTCCTTCATCTGAAATATATTCATCATAACTCATGCGCTTATCAATAATTCCGGTTGGCGTAAGCTCAATAATGCGATTAGCAACCGTTTGCATAAACTCATGATCATGGGATGTAAACAAAGCAGTGTGTTTCCAGTCTTTCAATGCATTGTTGAATGCCGTAATGGATTCAAGGTCCAGGTGATTGGTAGGCTCATCCAGGATCAGGCAGTTTGCATTGGTTAACATCATTCTTGAAACCATGCAACGTACTTTTTCACCACCCGAGAGCACATTCGATTTTTTAAGGGACTCTTCCCCGGTAAATAACATTTTGCCAAGGAATCCACGCACATACGTTTCGTCCTTATCCTTTGAAAACTGCCGTAACCAATCTACCAGGTTATGATCTTCCGTAAAATATTTTGCATTCTCGTTGGGCAGATATGATTTCGTGATGGTGCTTCCCCAGATGCATTCGCCGGATGTCGCCAGTTCTTCGTCAGCAAGGATCTCAAAGAATGCAGTGATGGCAACATGTTCTTTGGAGAGAACAGCGATCTTATCACCTTTGGTCATTGTAAACGTAATGTTGGAAAAATACGGATTGCCTTCCGGAGAGAGTTTGGAAAGACTTTCCACGTTCAGGATCTGATCACCGCAATCACGTTCTGCTTTGAATATAATGCCCGGATATTTACGGGTGCTGGGTTTGATATCATCGATCACCAGCTTTTCCAATAATTTTTTACGACTCGTAGCTTGTTTCGATTTGGAAGCATTCGCGCTGAAACGCTCCACAAAGTCCTGCAATTCCTTGCGTTTGTCTTCCACCTTTTTATTCTGGTCGGAGCGCTGACGCAACGCCAACTGGCTGGATTCATACCAGAAAGTATAGTTTCCGGTATATAGCTGGATCTTATTAAAATCAATATCTGCAATGTGCGTACAAACCGCATCCAAAAAGTGACGATCGTGGGATACAACAATAACGGTGTTTTCAAAATCGGCTAAGAAGTTTTCCAGCCAGGCAATCGTATCCACATCCAAATCGTTGGTAGGCTCATCCAGCAAAAGAATATCGGGATTACCAAGAATTGCCTGTGCAAGCAATACACGCACTTTTTCTTTACCATTCAAATCGCTCATCAGGCGGTTATGATATTCTTCTTTCACACCCAAATCGCTCAACATGTTGGCGGCATCGCTTTCGTAATTCCAGCCATTCATTTCTGCAAAAATATTCTCCAGCTCTGCAGCTTTTAAGCCATCTGCATCACTGAAATCGGGCTTGGCATAAATGGCGTCTTTTTGCTGCATCACTTCCCAAAGCTTTTTGTTTCCCATCATTACGGTTTGTAATACAGGATAGGCATCATATGCAAAGTGATTCTGGCTCAAAACGCTGATACGCTCTCCGGGAGTAATGGAAACCTGACCGGTGGTCGCTTCGATCTCGCCTGAAAGGATCTTCATAAATGTGGACTTCCCGGCACCATTTGCGCCAATAACGCCATAGCAGTTGCCGGGAGTAAATTTTATACTTGCTTCATCAAACAGTACGCGTTTGCCATACCGTAAGGAAAGATTAGATACTGAGATCATTTGATTTGAATTTTGGGCTACAAAAGTACACTTTTTTCGCCGAAAAAGATTGATAATACAGCAAAAAAATCGTTTATTTGGTGCTGTTTTAAGACTTTATATGTGAAGCACCTCTCCGCTAAATTTATTTTTTCTTTTATTCTTTTCTTTTGCATTTGCATAGAAGCAGGTGCGCAGCAATTGAATATTAAAAATTTTTCGATTGAAGATGGTCTTCCTCAATCACAAATTGTTGCGCTTTGTCAGGATCATACCGGAAATATCTGGTGTGCTACCAACGGTGGAGGAATAAGCCGCTTCGACGGAACCAGGTTTTATAATTTCAGCACAAAAGACGGGCTCAACAGCAATCGTATCAATACCATTTTTGAAGACAAAGCCAATACTATCTGGATTGGTTCCAACAAGGGGCTGAACAAATTTGCCAATGGCAAGCTGGTGAAGATCAACGATACACTCATCAATCAGCAGTCGGTATACCGCATCCACGAGAACAACAATGGAGAGCTGTGGTTTGGAACCGGAAATGGAATTTTTATTTATGATGGAAAAAAATGCAGGCCTTTTGTAAGAAATGACTCCCTTGGTAAATTCCAGGTTTGTTCCATTGTGGAAGATAAGCTGGGTAATACCTGGATCGGCACATTGCAAAATGGTGTATTTTGCTATGATGGCAAAACCATTATACACTTTACAACGGAGGATGGTTTGATTGATTTAAAAAATCGCGACATTCTTGTAAAAGGCGATAAAATATGGGTGGCTACCAATCGCGGGATCAACATTTATGACCTCTCCAAAAATTACCTGGGAAAACATAAGTTCGACACGCTCCAGTGCAATGGAAAGCCTTATCTCGAAACAACCTATAATTTATATGAAGATCCTGATGGCGTAGTATGGGCCGGGAATGGGGTTGGTGTAAGCAAAATATCATTTGAAAAGATAAGAACGATCACCAAAGCGAACGGACTTTGTAATGCATTTATCACCAGCATAATTCGGGATACGGAAGGCAATATGTGGTTTGGTTCCTTTGAAGGCGGATTGAGCAGATACAGCGATGATGTGTTTATTAACATCAGCATGAAAGAAGGATTGACGAGCAACTCGATCATGTCCATTTTTAAAGATAAAAAGGATAATATGTGGATTGGCACCTGGGGCGGCGGTGTTTCTAAACTTGACTACAATGCTTTTGTGACAAGGGATACGCTGATCCTTCAAAATTATTCACAGGAAAAAGGCGGCCTTGCCTACAATAATATCTGGAGCATTTGTGAAGATAGAAAAGGAAACATCTGGTTCGGAACTTCCGCGCAGGGTGTGAGTGTGTTTGATGGTAAAAAATTTACGAATTATCATTTCAAAGAAGGATTGCACGGCGTACATGTTTCCGCCTTGTTATCGGATAAAAAAGGAAATGTCTGGATCGCTCATGAAAAAGGTCTGGATAAATTCGATGGAAAATCGTTCACCTTCTACGGAAAGGAAAAAGAAATTTCCGAGCTGGGTGTTACGGCAATTTTTGAAGATAATTTCGGGCAGATCTGGTTCGGCTCCTCCGACAAGATCGTTAAATACGACGAAGGCACATTCATCAGCATCACCCGCGCTGAAGGATTCGGAAAGATCAGAAACATCATCAACGATAAGTTTGGCTACATGTGGTTGAGCACTGATTCGGGAGTGTTGGTGTATAACGGATCAACATTTAAATCCGTTACCGAAAGAG
>DASWNK010000043.1:0-10398 GCA_036399275.1 Bacteroidia bacterium
GAAAGCGTTGTGATTTCAAAAAATACCGGGTCGGAAGCACTGGATTATCTAAGATCAATCAAAGATGAAAGCGAGCACCCGGATCTGATCCTTCTGGACATCAACATGCCGGGAATGAACGGCTGGGAATTTTTGGAGGAATACGAGCGCTTGGACAAGAGATCACAAGGCAAAATAGTAATCATTATGCTCACCACCTCCGACAACATAGATGATCTTGAAAGAGCAAAGAAATGGTCTTTTGTCTCCGATTACATCACCAAACCGCTCACGAAAGAAACAATGAAAGAAATAAGCAACAAATATTTTTGATAATATTGCCAGACAATTTCCTCAAAGGAATGTGTGATTTATGTAACTTTTCAGCATAGTTGTGTAACTTGCCGGCTCTGCAAAATGGCCATCTTTGTCGCAAATCTCCCAATTATACAAAAACATATAGATTTGAAACTATACATCAAATACATGGTAAGTACCCGCTGCAAAATGGTGGTGAAAGAAGAACTCAAAAAAATGGGTTTGCATTTCATGGTTGTCGACCTGGGTGAAGTGGAGATTATGGAAACTATTTCTTCCGAACAACGCGAACAGCTTAAAACCGCTTTGCATGACTCCGGTCTTGAATTGATGGATGATAAAAGAGCTGTTTTAATTGAAAAAATTAAAAACGTAATCATACAAACTGTTCATCACTCCGATGAAGTTATCAAAGTAAATTTCTCTGATTATCTAAGTGATAAATTAAAATACGATTATACCTACCTGGCAAATCTGTTCTCGGAAGTCCAGGGAACAACCATCGAACAATTTCTTATTAGTCATAAAGTAGAACGCATAAAAGAGCTGATTATTTATGGTGAGTTAAACATTACAGAAATTGCCTGGAAAATGAACTACAGCAGTGTAGCGCATTTATCGAATCAATTTAAAAAGATAACAGGTCTTTCTCCTTCGCATTTTAAGCAGCTGAAAGACAAAAGAAGAAGTCCGATTGAAGAAATTGGAAACGGCAATTAGCACTATGGACACAACGACAACACAGGAATCCCAATATGCAAGAAGCTTGATCGAAGCCAGCTTAGACCCGCTGGTTACGATCAATACTTTAGGTAAGATCACGGATATGAACCAGGCAACTGCAAATATCACGGGAATAACAAGGGAAAAACTGACAGGTACCGACTTCTTCGATTATTTCACCGAGCCACAAAAAGCGCGCGAAGTATATCAGGAAGTTTTTGCAAAGGGATCCGTGGCCGATTCGCCACTTACACTCCGTCATAAAAATGGCAAACTAACCGATGTATTGTTCAACGGATCAGTATACAAAGATGAGAATGGGAATGTATTGGGTGTTGTGGTTGTAGCAAGAGATGTGACCGCACAGAAATTACTTTCAAAATATTCATTAAGTCTTATTGAAGCCAGTCTTGACCCTTTGGTGACTATCAGTACAGAAGGGAAAATCACCGACATGAACCAGGCAACTGTAAATATCACAGGCGTAACGCGTGAAAAGCTTACGGGAACCGACTTCTTCGACTATTTCACCGAGCCACAAAAGGCACGTGAAGTTTACCAGGAAGTATTTGCAAAAGGATCCGTTGCCGATTCACCCCTTACCCTTCGCCATAAAGATGGGAAACTGACCGATGTATTATTCAATGGGTCTGTTTACAAAGATGACAGAGGGAATGTATTGGGTGTTGTGATTGTGGCCAGAGATGTGACCGACCAAAAAAGAGTTGCTACTGAATTAATTGAAGCAAAAGTTTTTGCCGAGTTGGCAACAGAGATCGCTGAACATGCAAAAAGCAAAGCAGAAAGTGCTACGCGAATAGCAGAAGATGCCGTGAAAGCAAAGCAGCAGTTCCTTTCTAATATGAGTCACGAGATCCGTACTCCAATGAATGCCATTATAGGGTTTACAAAAGTGGTATTGAAAACAGATCTTACTGAAAAGCAAAAAGAGTATTTATCTGCGATAAGAGTGAGTGGTGATGCATTAATTGTGCTCATCAACGATATTCTTGATTTAGCCAAAGTGGACGCCGGTAAAATGACATTCGAAAAGACGCCATTTAAAATGTCGGCGTCCATTTCATCCATGCTTCATTTGTTTGAAACAAAAATCCAGGAAAAGAATTTACAGCTGGTAAAAGAATATGACAAAAAGATCCCGGAAGTATTGGTTGGCGATCCGATCCGTTTGCATCAGATTATTTTAAACCTTGTGAGCAATGCTGTAAAATTTACAACATCGGGCCAAATCACCGTAAAGGTTCGCCTGCTGGAAGAAAAGGATGAAAATGTAAGGATAGAGTTCGCCGTATCAGATACAGGCATTGGAATTATTCCGGAAAAAGTGCAGCATATTTTTGAAAATTTTCAACAAGCCACCAGCGATACTTCCAGACTATATGGAGGAACCGGTCTCGGACTAGCAATTGTTAAGCAACTGGTAGAAGGACAAGGAGGAAGCATTCAGGTAGACAGTACGATTGACCAGGGTTCTACTTTTAGCTTCCAGCTTGACTTTCAAAAAACAAAAGCTGCTGCAGAATTAGAAGCAGGATTAGTAGAATTGGATTCAGAGATTAAAAATATAAAGGTGTTGGTGGTCGAAGATATCGCGCTTAACCAATTACTGATGAAAACACTTCTCGACGATTTCGGCTTTGAGCGTGATATTGCGGGCAATGGTAAAATTGCGATTGAAAAATTGCAAACCAAATCTTATGATATTATTCTAATGGACTTGCAGATGCCTGAAATGAATGGTTTCGAAGCAACAGAATACATCAGAACAAAAATGAATTCAAAGATTCCGATTATTGCTTTAACAGCGGATGTAACAACCGTCGACCTTGCCAAATGCAAATCTGTTGGCATGAATGATTATATCGCAAAGCCGGTAGATGAACGATTATTATACAGTAAAATAGTGGGGCTTGTGCAGAAACCTACTTCCAAAAAATTGGCAGACAAAGATAAAGCTGTAATTGAAGCCAATACCGCAAAATGCACGAATCTGGAATACCTGAATAAGCGCACCAAATCCAATCCTGAATTAATGATGGAAATGATTTCGCTTTATCTGGAACAAACTCCGCCTTTGATCAAGGTCATGAAAGAGGGCTTACAGGAAAAAAACTGGAAAGCTTTGCATGCCGCCGTTCATAAAATGATTCCATCCTTTTCAATCGTTGGAATCAACATTAAGTATGAAAATATTGCAAAAAACATTCAGGAATATTCAGGAACAGAAACACAAACCGATCAGCTTCCTGCACTTGTCGCACAGATTGAAAACATTTGTACGCAAGCCTATAAAGAATTAGAAGAAGAATTAGACATAATTAAAAATACAAATTGAAATGCAAAAAGAAAATAAAATAAAGTTGTTCCTCGTAGATGATGATGCACTTCTTTTAAAATCATTACAACTCCAATTCCTGGAACATGCCGATTTTGATGTTATCACTTTCGCTACCGGCGAACTTTGTATCGCCAGCCTAACGGAGAATCCCGACGTTATTATCCTGGATTACCACCTGGATGGTATTGAAGCAAATGCAATGAACGGCATGCAAACCCTGGATAATATTAAATCATTCAATCCTGACATTCCAGTCATAATGTTATCCTCTCAGGACAAAATTGATGTGGCAATTAACTGCATGCATCATCGTGCCTTTGATTATGTTGTAAAAAGCGAAACTGCATTTATGCGTTTGCAGAAAATCATCAGTACCATTTTTCGTTATAAGAAAATGGAAAAAGAACTGAGCTGGTACATGGATAGAATGTAATATTGCTGCAATTCAGAAGCTGGCCCTTCGCCTCCATTCTATGCATTAATTACTCTCTAACCAGCCTTCAGCTATCCCGAAGTTCGTTGTTGTATTAAACGTGAAACGACCAATCTATAAAAAAAGTTTTCTGCTACTTGTAATAATCCTGTTTGTTACAAAAGCGGGCTATGCACAAATAGATAGCGTAGTCAGAACTTTCACAGATACAGTCATTTCCAAATTGATTGTGGATGATATTCCCAAAAAAACATTTAAAGATAAGTTTATGTACCCACACAGGTGGTACATAAAACAATTGCTGAAGCCCAAAATTACTGATTTTGACACCAGTTATATTATAAGTGCTAAGAGAAGATTGAACATCACAATCCCTATCACAAAGAAATATTACGGCTTCAATGTTAATGACCTGAGTGAAAATCGACGACTCAATTTTTCACCGAACACCTATTACCATGTTGGCTTTCATTTTAGCAATGTCTTGTTAACCTTTGGCTTTGCATCTACCATAAAATTTGGCGCAAATTCAACCCGCGGAAATACCACATTCAGAGATATACAATTTACAGTGATCGGACGCAGGATCATTACTGACATCAACTACCAGAACTACAAAGGCTTTTTCATCAGCAATGCAGCTAATTATAACCAGGTTGAGCAGTCGAATTCGAATATCATCAGACCCGATATAAGAGTAATTTCCTTTGGCATCAAAACAATGTTTGTTTACAACTACAAAAAATATTCTCTTCGGGGCGCATTTTCATTTACCGATATTCAGCGAAAAAGTGCCGCATCTTTTATGACCGGCATCTACCATTCCAATGTTGTTTTTCAATCCATTGATTCCACCATTGTAAAATACCCTTTCAACAATTACTTCTCGCCTCTATTAAATCAGGTAAATAAAATTTCATTAATTACCGTTGGCGTCAGTGCAGGATATGGCTATACCTTTGTTTACAAAAAATTTATATTCAGTACTGCCATAAATATAGGACTCGGTGGGCAAGAGACAAACTATACAACCATCGACAAAAAGAACCATTCGCAATCAATTCATGCATCAGTGAATGTTAATGCCAGGAGCGCCTTGAGATATGATAATTTAAGGTTCTTTTATGGTACAATGGGCGCGTATGAGAATAATTTTATTTTTAACTCTAAAGAGTTCAACACAGAAAACTACATTGCTAAATTAGTTGTGTTTGCCGGTTACCGGTTTAATGCCAAGCAAAGAAGTAAAAAGATCCTGAAAGCACTCCGCCTGATCGATTACAATTAAGGAGCTTCAATTCCAGAACGTGCTCCAAACCACGGTTTCCAATTTGAATATGTGAATATTGTAAGTTATTCCCAAAGTCATGTAACACATAAGGAAATTAATGACTGCATCTTTGCAGCGTGAAATTATTCATATCCGCTTTAAATAGCGACAAACTTTAAAACTAAGAAACATGAAAACTAAAAACCTACTTACAGCATTTGCAATGGCATCGGTTGTTTTAATCGGAGCTTGTAAAAAAGATAACAATGAACCACAACCAACATCAGGTGGATCAACAAACACACAAGTTATTCCAGTTCAATCTACGGTACAGCCAACAGTAGCAATGGGCGGAACAACCACTTTCGGAATTCTTGCAGGCTCAGCAATCAGCAGTACAGGTGCTACTAAAATTACCGGCGACATGGGACTAAGCCCGGGAACGTCAATTGGTGGTTTTCCTCCGGGAATCCTGGTAGGAACACAACACATCAATGATGCGTTGGCCAACCAAGCCAAACTTGATCTTACAGCTGCATACAATGACGCAGCTGGACGTACAGCAACGGATATCGTAACTATCGCCGGCAATATCGGTGGACTTACTTTAACACCGGGCCTTTACAAATCCACTTCTTCGCTTGCCATTTCATCAGGAGATCTTACATTCAACGCACAGGGAAACCCAAATGCAGTCTTTATTATCCAGATTGCTTCAACACTTACTACCACATCCGGACGTAAAGTGATCCTAAGCGGAGGCGCACTTGCATCCAATATCTTTTGGCAAGTAGGTACTTCTGCAACCTTTGGAACAACTTCTGTTTTTAAAGGAACCATTATGGCAATGCAATCCATTACTTTCAACACCGGAGCAACCCTCGACGGCAGAGCATTGGCTAGAAGCGGTGCTATCGTTATGGCTGGAAACACCATTGTTAAACAATAAAATAAATAGTTAAAAAGAATAGCTTTTAGAGAAGGGCATTGCTGATGAAGCAATGCCCTTCTTATTTTCAGGAAACCGTACAATAACCTATTGCCGGATATTTTGTATATATATAATAAAGTCACTTCCAAACAAAAAACAATTAAGCTGAAGATAACACGGAAACTATTATGTCTATTGCCCGGCAGAGCGCTTCATCAATTTCAGGAAAAACACCATGTGTGAATCATGTAACTAATCACAGAAGTAATGTAACACTTAGGGTCGGTTATATGCAGACATTTGTATCGATGTGAAAATTCCTTCACACAATAAATAAAAAACATGAAAACAAATCTACTAAATACATTAACTGCAAGTTCATTGCTTTTAATATCAGCCATGAGTTTCGGACAGGCACCTAATTTAGGTACCGCCGCTAACTTTGTACTTTTCACAACCAGCGGTGCCGTAACCAATACAGGCATCTCCCAGCTTACAGGAAATGTAGGTACCGACAACTCTTTAAGCACAGGTTTCGGAAACGTAAACGGTGTGATGAACGATAACAATGGCGCAAGCTCGCTTTGTGCAGCAGATGTATTGATCGCTTATAACCAATTGAACGCAACTACATCCACATCTTCTATTGCTCCATCGCTTGGAGGCGGACAAACACTTACAGCAGGTGTTTACGCTATCTCTGCAGCTTCAACGCTGAATCTAACTTTGAACTTAGATGCTTTGGGAAACTCAAACGCGGTTTTTATTTTTAAAATTGCAGGCCCATTCTCTACCAGCACCAATGCGAAAGTAAAATTGTTAAACGGAGCAAAAGCGTGTAACGTATTCTGGAAAGTAGAAGGACTAGTAGACATGGCAGCAGGAACAACAATGCGCGGAACTATCATCGCGAATAATGCAGCTATCAATATGAATGTAAATGACACACTGGAAGGAAGAGCACTTTCAACAGCAGGTGCTATTTCTGTTGACGGCGTTTTGGCTTATACCCCAATTGGATGTGGAAGCCCTGTATTAACAGGTCCTGCATTCCCGAACTTGGGTACCACTTCTTGTTACGCACTATTTTCAGGTAATGGATCATTAACAAACACAAAAAATACAAATGTGATGGGTGATGTTGGAACCAACGTTGGTTTAACAACAGGCTTCAACGCTTTAAATGTAACAGGAGACATACATCCGATTCCCGATGGTTCCACATCAGCATGTGCAACCGATCTATTGAATGTTTATACTTACCTGAATACATTGCCTACGGATATTGAATTGTTATATCCTGCACAATTCGGACGTAACCTGGTTCTTACTCCTCATACATACGCTATGAATGCAGGTGTAACATTTACAGATTCACTTTATTTAAACGCAGAAGGTAATGCAAATGCAGTGTTTGTTATTAAAATTAACGGTGCACTTTCTACCAGCACTTATGCAAAAGTTCTATTGATCAACGGAGCACAATCAAAAAATGTATTCTGGAAAGTGGACGGAGCTGTTGAAATCAATAATTTCTCAGAATTCAAAGGAACCATTGTCGCAAACAACGGTGCTGTAAGTCTTAACAATGGCGTTGAACTTGACGGAAGAGCATATACAACCAATGGTGCTTTTTCTACCGATTCAATTTCTACAATTTTACCGGAAATTTGCCCTCTTCCAACATCTATTTCTACAATTGATGGAAACGAAGCGGTAAGTATCTACCCTAACCCTTTTACCAACTCAATCAATATCGTTGTAAATGATTCACAAATCACTAAAAGTGAAATCAGAATATACAATGTATTGGGCGCAGAAGTAATGATCTCCATGCTTACAACACAAACCACTACTCTTGGAACAAGTGAACTTCCTTCAGGAATTTACTTTTACAAGGTAATTTATGACAACCAGATCATTCAATCCGGAAGATTGGTTGCTCAAAAATAAATCATCCCTTAAAAAACCAAGAGCCTTCTGCCCATCCGGCAGGAGGCTTTTTGCTTAAAAGGATGTGTGAATAATGTAATTTATTGCGAAAGTCGTGTAACACCAACCTGCCTTCCATTTCGCACTTTTGCAGCAAGAGATCAGCCTGCACCTAACCAACTGCTGCTAAAACCACTGATCATTCACTAAATAAAAACATGAAAACAAAAGTCCTATTATTCGCATTCCTCATGAGCCTGTCGGGTTTGTTTGCGCAAAAAAATGCAGAAACAAAATTCAACAATGCCAATGAAGCATACAAAGCTGGAAATTTCTTCGAAGCACTGCCCATGTATCTTGCCCTGTACCAAAACGATAGCAGCAATGCCAATGTTTGCTACCTCGTAGGCGATTGCTATTTAAAAGCGAGAGGCGGAAAAGCCAAAGCTATTCCTTATCTCGAAAAAGCGTCCCTATCAATTTCCCCGGCATACAAGGAAAATAGTTTTGAGGAAAAGAATGCTCCGATTTTAACCTACAAGCTTCTGGGAGATGCTTACCATATCCATTCGGAATTTAATAAAGCCATTCAATCCTATGAAACGTACAAGCATGAATTAAACGCTCATAAAAAAACAGATAAGGCCAATCTAAAAGATGCCGACCGCAAAATAGAAATGTGCAATACGGCATTGGAATTAACAGCCACACCGGTTCGCGTGAAGATAGAAAACATGGGAACGGCACTTAATTCGGCTTATGGAGACTATTCTCCTGTATTAACGGCCGATCAGAGTATTATGATATTTACTTCCCGCAGGAAAGAAAGCACCGGAGGAAAAACCTATGATGGTGGCAGATATTTCGAAGACATTTACATTTCCAATTATACAGGCACAACCTGGACTACTGCTCAAAACATTGGTGTGCCAATTAATACTGATGAGAACGAAGCTTCTGTAGGCGTTTCACCGGATGGACAAGAAATTCTGATTTACAAGGATGATGCCGGTGACGGAAACATCTATTCAACAACCTTAAACGGAGACGTATGGACAACACCGGTAAAACTCAACGCTAATATTAATAGTAAAAACTGGGAGCCGAGCGCATTTATCTCGGCCGATGGCCATACCATCTACTTTTCAAGTGATCGCCCTGGCGGCCTCGGAGGTCGTGACATCTATAGCAGCCGGAAAACAGAAAGAGGAGATTGGGGAAGAGCTGTCAATATGGGAAAAACAATTAACAGCGCTTTTGATGAGGACGCACCCTTTATACATCCTGACGGAGTAACTTTATTTTTCAGCTCCAACGGGAGAAAAACAATGGGAGGCTTTGATATTTTTTACAGCACCTTATCTGATGACGAAACAATGTGGCAAGAAGCTGTAAATGTAGGATTCCCGGTAAATTCGCCAGATGATGATATTTTCTATGTTGTTTCACCCGACAAAACAAAAGCTTATTATTCTTCTTTTAAGGAAGGCGGCTATGGCGAAAAAGACAACTATGTTATCACCTTTCTGGATCAAAAACAAGCCCCTCTTGCACTATTAAAAGGTGCCGTGAAGGATCCGCAAGGCAAGGTGCCTCAAGGCATTAAGATTACGGTTACTGATAATGAAACAGGGAAAATTCAAGGTACTTACAAGGCTAATTCTAAAACCGGACAATATTTATTTGTGCTTACGCCCGGGAAGAATTACAATATCTCCTATGAAGCAGAAGGCTTTTTATTTTATTCGGAAAACAGAGAAGTCACAAAAAAATCAAATTACTATGAAGCCTATAGAGACATTCAATTGCCCCTAATTGTTGCAGGCTCCAAAGTAGTCTTGAATAATATCTTCTTCGATTTCGACAAAGCAACGCTCAGAAAAACTTCCAACGTGGAATTAAAGAATCTGATCCGCTTTTTAAATAAATACCCAAAAGTGGTGATTGAAATTGCCGGTTACACCGACTCAAAAGGAAGCGACGAGTATAATCTTAAACTTTCGAAGGACAGAGCTTTAGCGGTCGTGACTTATCTTACGGACAACGGGATCAATAAAGAAAGACTATTATCCAGCGGTTATGGCGAAAGCTCACCTGAAGCGCCCAATCAAAATCTAAATGGCGAAGACAATCCGGATGGCCGACAATTAAACAGAAGAGTTGAACTTAAAATTATCGAAGTTAAATAAAACAAATCGCTTTTCATCGCGACCTTCTTTAAAGATCAAAAAGAACGTCTTTGTTTCATACAAAGACGTTCTTTTTTGCATGGCGAAACGACAGAAACAAATATGTCAGGCAATTGGATAAAGGAATCATGTAAGTTATTGGCGAAATTATGTAATGCCATTTTGGTTAAGGATGATCAACTTTGTATCCTGATAATTAAACATTAATTCAAACTCTAAACATATGACAAACTTAGCAAACATTGCTATTCCTTCCAAACGAGA
>DASWNK010000044.1:0-11382 GCA_036399275.1 Bacteroidia bacterium
AACCTTTGACGGACCACTAGCAACAGGTCTGCTCGTTGGTTGCTGAGGTGGAAACGGACTCTGCCTCCGGAAAGTTGATGGAGTGCACTCAAGAGCTGGATCAATGTACGCATGGAGATCGCTTCCTGCTATTGCCGTAAATCCGTCCTTAAATTTGATTTCCTTTCCCGAACTCATTTCAACAACGCTCTCCTGGCCAACTATGAAATTACTCCCCGCAATAATCGTACTGTTGACGTGGTAGTCAAGTGTGTAATCGTTATCAGGGACGTCATCGTGTGTGTTGTCGATGGAGGTGCTTCCGTCGAGAGTTTGATTAGCAAGGGTCAAACCAGGACATAGTCCGTCCATATTAAAAATGCTAATCTGACTATCGTAATCTCTGAAGGTAACGAGAGCATCGCTCTGACCATACTTATCAAATCGCATACTGCACATCATATGGTTCTCTTGGTTTTTGGGGAAATATTCCAGGTCCTTTAAGTTGACAACCCCAGATGAAATATTGAATATCTCAAACCTCCCCGTTACCGAATTTTCCTGATAAAGCATTAGCTCATCAACGCCGGCTCCATCGAAATCTCCCGAACAGATACCTCTCCAGATTTCCCCCGGCGTCGCAAGTGTTCCTGTGGCGATCGGCAGAAATTCGTCATCGCCGTCAAAATGATAAATCTCGATTTTATTCGTGGAATTTTGAAAAACTGCGATTTGATTCTCGCCGGTTGCATCAAACTGCCCGGAACAGAAACCATCAATTTGCGATATTGTACCCCCGGAGATCGCAGTTGAGATCGGGAGCAAACTTGTTCCATTGAAATGATACATCTTAAGAAACACCACGCCACCCGATTTTGTGTTTACCACGATTTCGTCCCCGGATATGAGAGGATGGAAATCAGCGACAGCTGTTCCTTTGATATTATCATCATCAAGCCCCAAAGAGCTCAAAGAAGCCTGAAAAAGATTGATCAAACTTCCTGATTCGATTTTGTATATTTCCAGACGATCATTTACGAGATCAATCGCCACAAACTCATCCTGGGAATTCCCGGGCAGTATATCTCCTTTTGACAAGAAATACAATTCGGTCCCTGATTTAGTAAACGTATTAACATTAATGATGTCATTGTTGTTGTCAAGTTTGTGTTCTATGATTTTAGTATCAATGGATCCGGAGCTAACAATACGTGACAGAAGAAAAACCTTATTTCCATCACCGTCGGTGAATTCCCCACATGCACCTGAGTTGTAAGAATATCCAGGAGCGAAGGAATTTCGCTGTACCGCAAGTGGATTAAACAGATGTTCGTAAAGAACAAGGTAGGATAAACCCCATCGGGCTTCTGGTCCAGCAATATTATAATTATAAATATTGTCGGGAGCGTAGAAATCGCTGATAATCTGGTAGATCTTTGGATTATTGTATTCAAGCAGAAATGTGTACTGAGCGGCAGAGAAGCCATAGGAGGCAGCCGGCACATCGTCCTCGCACTGATCGCAGTTGCTATCGCCCCCTGTAACATTTTTATGCATCTGGAGAGGCGCGCTTACAAGTTTGTATGCAAATGTATTCGACAGATCGTGCATATCGGAACTTGAAACAAGCTGACCATTTACATAATCAGAAATTCCAAATTTATAACAAGCGTCCATAAATCGAAGGTCAATTACTGCATGACTAGCATCCTCCCAATAATCACCCTTACATGCAAAGAGGTGGCACCAGACATAACAATTCTCACCACTGCCAACGGATGGGTGGGACACACCAATTGTACCATCGCCATCATGTATATGCGCTACAAAATCCGACAGCATATTCCTTACCCGGAACAAATATTCTTGATTGACCGGAGAAGAGGCCTCACCTCTTAAAACTGCAATTTGATACATATATGCCTGCAGGGTCCCCATGTACAATTGCTGATTGATGCCACCGGTATTATTTTTATTGACTTGGTAATATGACCATTCGCTGATAGTGCCATCTGGCTGATTACAACAATTTTCGTCATCATGTAGCGGATTAAGACAATAAGATTCCGTGCAACTATTTACATAACTAGCATCAAACCATTCAATAGTTTGCGCAATCCGATACCTCAGCCAGGTAGCTAATTCCTGATAGTTTGAGCAAGGAAATGTTCCATAGTTATTATAAGTCGCCGTGCTTTTGTCAACTTCAGGTGGTAATGGCAATGTATTCAGATAGGAGTAGTCTGTTTCCAACATTAATAAAAACTCGGCCATTGGAATACATATTTCTGCGGCTTCCTTGAATATCTGCGTTAATGAACATTCATTGTCTCCTATATTGGGATCCCACACAGACCATGCTTTCGAGGAAGTAGAAAAGGCACCCGGGATGTATACTGTACAAGTGTTGACAACGGCACCATCGTCGTCTTCAAAAGCTTGAAAAGCAGGAAGCGCGGTAACAACAGAGGTTCCAATGTTGTCATCTCTTCTGTCCTGAATGCGTTTAACGAGAATAATAAATTTGTTCAAGTACCTCATGTCTTTGGTGGCTTTAAACATATTCAAGTAGGATTCCATCACGGTGGTATTGTAGCCATTAATGTCGCGGTTTATATTGCATTGAAAGCTGACATGCCCATCATCGACTTTATCAAATTCATCAAAGAGGGCCCTGTACGTTTGCGAAAAAGCAATGCTACTTGTAAAGATGCACGCGATGAATATTAGTAGTGTTTTTTGTTTCATCGTGATTTATATTTTGTAAGTAAGATTAAAGTTTAGTGTGTATACCAGAAAATTTCTGTCAAACGTCTTGGTTTTAGAGCCGGCAGCGTTTGTCCCTCTAACAAGAGATGAAGCTTTTGTATTAAAAAAAGTTCCTATCTCGAAATGTTCATTTAGTGGAAATAGTCTGCCGAATGTGAGTCCCAACCAGTAAGTGTTTTGAGGTGTTTTGTAGTATCTTCCGTAGTCGATCGGGGTTGGCTGCGAATCCCTGTGTCCGTGATCCGTAAAATGGAACATCAATCCATAAGCAAGGTCAGCGCCCAATACCCATTTATGTTGCTTTCCAATCAACCAATTATAACTCAAAGTTGCGGTGTAGAACTTGTATTGAAAGCGTAAATAGCCTTTTGATGTCCAAATTCCATTAAAGTTATATTGAGTAACATTATCCGAATATCCGAAACCAAGCAAAATCTGACGCTTCTGAGTAACATAGCCAACGATTACTTTACCTTCCCCGCCAAGCTTAAACGCTCTTGGACTGTCTATTGTCAGGCGGCGATCATCGGCGAAAAGATCAACATCTCTTGTATTATTCACCGCTCCACAAACTCCAAATGCAAAATGCCAATCTTTTTTCGGCGCGCTATTTTGACCGCTCAGAAAAAAGCTGTTAAAGGCGAGTACTATTGTCAGAAAAATGGATCGCTGTTGCATATTACTTTTTTAATTGATTTTCAAGTGTTTCAATTCGTTTGTTTTGTTGAATAATATATAGGGTTAGCTCCTCTTGCTGCTTCAGAAGCTTAGTGATCATTTCAGAAGTATTAACTCCATTCTTTTCGGCCTCAGCATCTGTTGGCATCTGTGGCAAATGATTGTTCTCTTTCAGATAAACTTCCAGCTCGTTGATCGGCATTAGTTTATACTCCGGCTTGAACACATAGTCTGGCCAGGCACCTCTCAACTTAACGTTCAATTCCTCCGCGATGATCTGCCCCTTTACAGCTAACATATATCCGGGATTATAATAGACATCTCCTATGGATACTTTTCCATCTCCAAAAACGACAAAGTTTTCGGTACTGCTGGTATTGTTGTACACAGCTAATGCTTTTGTTTTATCCCGGTTAACCGCAAGTTTTGTGTTGTAATAAAAATCCGCGGAGTGCGAGGTAGTAAGGAACATTCCTGTCTGATCATTTACTTCAACGTTTACAGCTATAAATTCATCTCTGACGGGATTTCCCACTTCGAAATTTTTCCCAGTGCGAACGTACCCTGCTCCGCCAGTACACATGTAAATATCTTTACCACAATGATAGTTGATCAAAAGGCTGGCATTACCAGTAGCACCCGAACCAGCTAAATCAATTATTCCATTTTCCGTGTCAAATCCCATTGATAGCGCGCCAGAAGTGCCGCCAGTGGCAGTTTGTTGTGCTTGTATAAATCCTTCAAACAGATTTAAAGTGCCAATGGGTGTGCCAAGAAGACAAGGGTCTGGAACAAAAGTACCTCCGCCAAAATCAAAAAGTGCAGGACTTCCACCCGTAGGAGGAGTAAAACTTATTGTTTTATTTCCCGCAAACGTAAAACTTCCCATTGTTCTCAAATTTCCACCCACATTCGCGTCCCCATTCACATCCAATTTAAAAGCAGGTGTTGCAGTCCCTATTCCAACATTGCCAGTTTCCGAAATACGCATCCCTTCAGCATTATTCGTTTTAAATACCAAAGGAGCATTGTTGGTTGTTCCTAAAAAGTTGGTGTTGTCAGCAATGCTTCCATTTTTATCCCAGGCGCTTCCTGCGGGCTCTGTAAGCGAAATTTTATCAGTAGTTGAACAATTGTTTGCATCCTTTACTAATACTGTATAACTACCGGTACCAAGACTGCTGAGACCGGAAGTTGTTTGACCATTGGCAGTACCTGGTCCGGTCCATAAATACGTGGTTGGTGATGTGCCTCCTGTTACTGACGTTGTAATTGATCCGTTAAAGCAACTGGTACAGCTCACATTATAACCATTACCATAAACGGGAGAGGTTAAGCTTAAAAGCAACCGGCTTGGTTCAGTGATGGTAATCTGCCCGCTTACTACTGCTTTGTTGGCATCCGTTACTTCTACCTTATATATTCCCGCTCCAATGTTGTTCAGGTCCTCTTCGAACGAACCGTTGTTCCAATTGTATCTGTAGGGAGGCATTCCGCCGGAAACCGTTAAGTTGATGTTTCCGTCTTTTGATTCAAAGCAGCGTGTATTATAAGCGCCGTAAGTTGTCGCGGATAAGGTTAAGGTTATCGGAGTTGGTTCTAATAAAGTGGAGGTTTTAGTGACAGTGCAACCGTTTTGATCTGTTACAACTACAGAATATGTTCCCGCTGTTAATGTGCTAAGGTTTGCTTTCTGAGAGCCATTACTCCAAAGATATTTATAGGGAGGTGCACCACCTGTTACATCTGTTGTAATGGAACCGTCATTCGCGCCCATTTTGGAGATCTGATAACCACCTTCATACATCAGAGATGAAAGGGAGACTTCAATCAGATCGGCTTCAAATAAAGTAACAGATTTTGATTTCGTGCTTCCCGCCGCATCGGTAACAGTAAGAGAATAGATCCCCGCGCCGATATTGCTAAGGTCCTGGCTACTTGCTCCATTTGACCAGCTATAGGTATAGGGAGCAGTGCCTCCAACAATCGTGGCGTCAATAGAACCGTCTGTTGAGCCTTTGCAGGAAACATTATAGCCACCTTTATAGGATTTCAGATTGAAGGTAATGTCCTGGGCCGAACTAGTGGAAACAATGAATCCATTTAGCAAAAAGATAATAGTGAAAGACAAGAGAAATTTCTGCACTCTTAATTTAAGAGCGCTTTGGGAAAGCGTTTGTTTCATGAGAGAGGTTTTAAGTTTATTAGATACCAAATATAAAACAATTTTCCACAAATGCAAGTTGTAGGTCATCATGCGTACTAGGTTATTAATTTTTGGCAAGAATATCCGGTCTCGCGGACATACTCAAAATAAAATTTGCCGGAAATTAGGAGTCGGAGCTGTTCATTAGGCTCCGCACAAGAAATATTCTTCCACTCATCCTTCCCTCCAACCATTAATCATTTAATTGAAATACTCCTGTTAATTTCCTTATTTTTGAATAAACAAAACCAAAGCGTATGTACAAGAAATTAATACTTTTTGCTGTTCCATCCATAATCGTTTTATTGGCAGCAAGCTTCATCACCAACGATCCGATCAAAATGAAATATCCGGTAACGAGAAAAACTGATACGACAGATACTTACTTCGGAACGAAAATAACTGACCCTTACCGTTGGCTGGAAGATGATAAATCGGCAGAAACCGGAGAATGGGTGAAAGAGCAGAACAGCGTTACATTTGATTATCTGTCGAAAATACCTTTTCGTGAGAAGATGAAGGAACGGATGACCAAAATCTGGAATTTCGAAAAAGTGAGCGCTCCCTTCAAAAAAGGGAAAAATTATTTCTACTATAAAAACAATGGTATTCAGAATCAAAGTGTCCTGTTTTATCAGGAAGGCTTAAACGGAGCTCCAAAAATGTTGCTTGATCCGAATGCGCTTGCCGCTGACGGAACCGCTTCTCTGGGAGGTTTGTCGATTAGCAAAAACGGTAAATACTTAGCGTATAGTATTAACCGTGCGGGAAGTGATTGGAGTGAGATTTTTGCCATGGAAATTGAAAGCGGAAAAAAATTGGCGGATGAAATCAAATGGGTGAAGTTTTCCGACATTGCATGGAAGGGAGATGGCTTCTATTACAGTGCGTATGATGCCCCTAAAGGCGGAAGCGAATTGTCGGACAAAAACGAATTTCATAAAGTGTTTTATCATAAGATCGGTGATCCGCAAAGTAAGGATGCGCTGATATTCGAAGATAAAAAGAATCCCCTGAGGAATTTTTCTGCAGGAATAACCGAAGATCAAAAACTCCTGATTCTTTCGGGCTCCGAGTCAACAAGCGGAACATCCCTCGCTGTAAAAGAACTGGATAAGCCGGCATCGGAGTTTATCTGGCTGGTCAACAATTTTGAAAATAATTACGGTGTTGTGCACAATGAAGGGAATAAGCTTTATGTAGTGACTGACAAAGGTGCTCCTAAATACCAATTGTTAGAAATTGATATTCATGGCAAGCCGGATTATGAAAACTGGAAAAAAATTATCCCCGAATCGGGCGATCTGCTGGAAAGCGTTTCTCTTGCTAATGGAAAATTTGTTGCTAAATATTTAAAAGACGTTACCACTCGCTTGTATGTGTTCGACATGAAAGGCAAAAAAGAAATGGAGATCAAATTGCCTGGTGTTTGTAAGGTGGATGCCTTCGATAGCGACAAGGACGATAGTCTGGCTTTTTTCTCCTACAAAACATTTACTGCGCCGGATGTTGTTTATAAATACAATATGCTGAGCGGAAAAATGACCGTTTGGTTCCAGCCGAAGATTGATTTCAAATCGGATGCTTATGAAACCAAACAAGTGTTTTATCCGAGCAAGGACGGAACAAAAATTCCCATGTTCATTACCTGTAAAAAAGGAATAAAGCTGGATGGAACGAATCCTTGCTTCTTGTTCGGTTATGGCGGATTTAATTCTTATTATTCTCCTGAATTTCGGATTGATCGTGCTGTGTTTTTAGAAAATGGCGGTATTTATGCGATCCCGGGATTGCGTGGTGGCGGCGATTATGGTGAAGACTGGCACAAGGCAGGAACAAAATGTCAGAAACAAAATGTGTTCGATGATTTTATCGGAGCAGCGGAATATCTGATTAAAGAAAAATACACCTCTTCCTCCAAACTTGCTATTCACGGTCGTTCTAATGGAGGCTTGCTGGTAGGTGCGGTGATGACACAACGTCCCGATCTGGCAAAAGTAGCCATACCAACAGTGGGTGTGTTGGACATGCTGCGCTTTCATAAATTTACAATCGGTTGGGCATGGACCAGCGATTATGGTTCCAGTGAGAACAAAGATGAATTTGATTGTATCCTGAAATATTCGCCTCTGCATAACGTTAAGGAGACAGATTACCCGGCAACGTTGGTTACAACAGGAGATCATGACGACAGAGTAGTGCCTGCCCACTCATTTAAATTCATTGCGACTTTGCAGGAAAAGCAAAAAGGAAGTAATCCTGTGTTGGTTCGTATTGATACAAATGCCGGACATGGTGCCGGGAAGCCGACATCCAAGCAAATAGAAGAGTATGCGGATATCTGGAGCTTTGTGTTTTATAACTTAGGAATGAAGTATTAATTTCAGAATTAATTTTTAATGAGATGAAAAAAGTATTGAGTGTTGTCTGCTTTTTTCATCTCATTTCTTTTTCGGGAACTGCTCAGTCTTCGGAATTCAACCAGCCTTGGAACGATAGCAGCAAAGCAATTATCATAGATCCTTATTGTGAAAATCCGATCGATTGGGGGAAGCTGATCATGGATAAAAGAGTCGCTGCAATTATTCATAAAGCGACCCAGGGAGAATCCATTGATTGTAAATATGCTGAACGGAAAGCCCTGGCAAAAGAAAATGCATTGCTGTGGGGTTCCTACCACATGGGAATGGCCGGCGATCCGATCAAACAAGCGAATTTTTATCTCTCTGTTACAAAAAATGATTCAAGCGAATTGATGGCCTTGGATCTGGAAAGCCTGGATTCTACAAAATTTATGAGCCTGAAAAATGCGGAACGTTTTGTTGCGCAGATTTATGCTAAAACAGGCAGGTACCCTTTTATCTATTGTAATAATGCAGTTCTCGAAGGGATTTCACTGAATTATTCCGATACCAGTATTTTCTCAAAATGCGGTTTGTGGTATGCGCGATTTGTAAAAGAATTGCCTGCTTTAAATAAGAAGGTCTGGAACACTTATTCCTTATGGCAATTTTCCTGTGAGATCAATTGCAAAAAGACCGGTAATTGCTGGTACAATGTTCCCGGAACAGCATTTGATATGGATGTGAATGTGTACAACGGAACTGTTGAAGAGCTGAATAACAGTTGGCCGGCGATCAGTAAAAGTGTTCTCCCTGAAAAGGAAAGCTGGCTTTCTTCTTTTGATCTGGATGGCGATAAGATCAAGGACCAGATTACGTTTGATTTCTCAGGAGGCGCACATTGCTGCTATACTATGAATATACTGTTGAGCAGCCTTAAAAAAGAATACAAACTTCCTTTCAATATGGATGGTGGCTATCTGATGGGCGTAGATGACAGTCAACCGGATAAATTTGCCATTTTGAACATGGATGATGATAGCTTGCCGGAGATCAAAATGACCATTGAAACCTACAATGGTGAAGAGAGTCCGCTTCCTCTGAGTTTCCGTCTGGAATATGGGATCAAGACCAATTACATTATCATTCAATATGAAAACGGTGCATTAAAGGTTCGGGATCAAAAGAAGTGATGATTGTGGTTCCTTGTCAATGAAATTGCTCTTCTCCGGGTAATTTGGCTTTACCGAATCCTAATAATACAGTTTCTTAATTTTGTATAACTCTTTCATAGGAGTTACCTTTGGGGCACAAAAATTAACGAAAATCCAATGAAAAAAACACTACTTTTTGCGCTTGCTTTTTTTATGTTGAATACGGCAGCTTCCTTTGCGAACCCTGGCGATACGGTGGTTGTACAAACATTTGCTTTTGGCACCCCACAAAATGCCTGGTTCGTATTCCCTTCTGATACAGTTGGTTTTGAAAAGATCCTGATGAAGTATACCCTCAAGTGTAATCCCGCGCAAACACCGGCTTGTGGTGAGTGGGATTATTTAACATATACTTATTTATATGATCATACCGGCTTGCAGGATTCAACGCTGGTTAATCAGCCCATATATACGGTGAATGGAGCAACTCCGGCCACAATAGCGTATATGAATACACCATCTTATAGCTATAACACGTCCTGGCAATACAATACCGTTCATACGGATACAAGCTCTCTGAGCTCTTATATTGTCGGCGCAGGAACAACCAATTCCACAGCTCCTTTCGGATCATCCGCTCCGGTTTCCCGGACGCAGTATTTATGGAAGGCGAGTGAAATATCAGGGGCCGGAATGTCGGCAGGTAACATTACCGGGTTAAAATTTTATTTGCAAACATTGGGAACATTGATGCAAAATATGACCATCAGCTTTAAAGCTACCGCGCTTGATTCCCTGACTCAATCGGCTTTTAATGCGACGGGTTTCACAACCGTTTACGCTCAGAATACACAGTTCAATACCTTGGGATGGAACAGTCTGCAGCTCACAACTCCTTTTAACTGGGATGGAACTTCCAATTTACTGGTAGAGATCACTTATGATAATATGGCCACTGCGATGAACAACGTGGTTGCCGCCAGTACTACCACTTTCAATTCCGGATTAACAAATGCCGGCGCTGATCGTGTTGCTTCTTTTCATACGTATGGTTACGTAAGCGTACCATTGAACAATAAACTAACTTCCATTGATTCAGCTGTAACCGTTGCGTTTTGGTGTTACGGTTCTCCAACGCTGCAGCCGATGGATGGAACCGCTTTTGAAGCAGTAGATTCGGTAGGCAATCGCCTGTTGAACAGCCATCTTCCTTGGTCCGACAGTAACGTATACTGGGATGCTGGTTATGGAGGAACATCTTACGACCGGATCAACAAGGTAGCAACGAGCTCACAGATAAAAGGACAATGGAACTATTGGGCCTTTACAAAAAATGTGGCGACCGGTTCGATGAAAGTTTATCTGAATGGCGTTTTATGGCATAGCGGAGCAGCGAAAACAAAACGCATGCTAGGCATAAAAACATTTAAGATCGGAAGAGGAAACTGGGGAGGCTCACAAACCTATGAAGGAAAGATCGACGAATTTGCAGTATTCAACGCAGAATTGAGCAGTACAACCATCATGCAATACATGAATAAAAAAATTGACGCTACTCACCCAAATTATACCAACCTTGCTTTGTATTACCAATGCGATGATGGAAACTACTCAACCTTTACGGATGCTGCTCCGGGAGCACATCCTGCAGCGAGCCTGACAAGTGTTGACAATCCTTTACGTGCCGCGGATGAGATCATTACTAATTTTGCGCAAACAACTTTGCGTCCGAACATTACATTTGAACAAGGTGTTTTTACTTCTTATCTTGATTCTACGCTGATCGTTGATTCTACCATCAATGCCCCTATTCAGATTATTACTTATACTGATTCGGTTAGTAATCCGGGTATGCCTATCGATACATTAAATGTATGGCCATCGTATTACAGCAACTATGTTTTTAATTCAGCAGGAGTCGCTACCGATTCAACCTTGGTAACACCGGATAGTACCATGAGCATAGTTTATTACCAATGGTACAAAAAATTCCCGCAAGTGCTTCGTTATGAGCTCGCACGTTATATTACGCCTTACGGAAATGGCTTGAGCCTGGGCAGCGGCTGGACCTGGACCTTTGATGTGAGCGACTACCGGACTTTGCTTGCTGATAGTGTGCACCTCGAAGCAGGAAACTGGCAGGAGCTGTTAGATGTTGATTTCTTAATGATCAAAGGAACTCCGCCACGTAATATTCTCGGCATTCAGAATTTATGGAATGGTGGATTTAATTTCGGTCAGGCCAGCGATCCGA
>DASWNK010000045.1:0-48193 GCA_036399275.1 Bacteroidia bacterium
AAATAATCATAGCAGGTTTTTACTTCTTCTGCTTCAGCAAAGCCAATGGTCGTTTGATTTCCTTCCGAACCGCCGGAGCCCATGAAGTCGACCAGCAGAGTATTATAGCCTTGTTCTTTAAAAACTTCCGCTTTATCGAGCATGGAGGATTTAGCGGCCGCGAAGCCATGAAAAATAATAACGGTTCCCTTCGCGCCTTCTGTTTTTATGCTCCAGCATTCTATTTTCTTGTTGCTGTTCAGATTCACAACTTCAAATTCACCGGAAGGGAGCTTGGTATTTGTCGGACGAGGATTGTTAACGCCGAAGATCAAGGTTGCGATCTTTTCGCCGGTGCTGAGCTTCCGGGCGTCTTTTGTTTTTTCAACGTTGCTATCAACAAAGTGCGTTAATCGATAAGAATGGAAAATGGCAATGACATTCATCAGCAGAAAGACGATGGCGATTGTCCAGAGGAATCGTTTGAGGAATTTGCGTTTGTTTTTCAAAGGTGCTTGATGTTGTTGCAATTTTACTTGTGTTTGATCTTCTCTTCTATAAGCTCGAGAATCTCATCTTTAAATTTCGATATTTCTCTTCTGTTGGCAAAGTATCCATAATCCTTGTTAATGCTTTTATAATCAGTTTTAATTTCATGTATGGGTGTCAGGGAATCAATATGAGTAGCGAGAGCGATTAAAGCAATTGTCGTAGAAGTCGTATCATTGTTCGGCCGTATCCATGTATAAACATTCTCATTTGTATCGGAATAATAAAAAGTAATGAAGTACCAATAAGAGTATTGTGGAGACATTAAACTCCAGTCGACGGGTTGAACTAATTCGGTAGAATCCCAGTTTTTAGTTCTTCCGGTTGTCTGCTCAGTGTCCAATGGAGGTTGTAATTCCGGATGTTCCGTTTTTATTTGTTTAATTATTTCAATTAATTTTTCTTCCGAAACAGGTAACGACCAGGTTTCAACTGCCGGATAACTCCCTGCAAAACCGGAGCTGAAAAATTTCCATAGATAGCCCGTCCATAGAAAGAATAAGCTTAATGCAATAAGCAATAAAATAAAGATAGGTCGCTTCATTGCGAATTCACGTGTTACTGAATTTTTAATTAAATTTTTCGAGCTGTTGTTTAAGCGCCGCCAGGGTTGTTTCCCTAAAGGCGATCTCAGATCTTTCAAATCCCATATTTAACTTCTTAAAAAACGTTATTTATAATAAGTGTAAACTACCTTGTACGCTTCAGCATTTCCTTCGCAGGTAATCGCTTTGATCAGCTTATTTTTATCGTCATAGATTAATTTGTAACAAGCCTGGTTGCGCTCGTCTGTTATCTCGGAGGCAATCCCGGTTTGATCATACGTGACAGAAGAGATGCTTTGATAGGCTTCGGCTAATACATCACCGATACCGTATCTTTTCACAAAGGTTTCTTTTCTTTCCGAGTTCTTTGCCGCATCGTAGGAATAGCGGGAAAAGAGTGTGTCGTTAGACCCCGGGCCATTCATGTAATAGGCCATACTTTTCTTACCTTCTGCATTATACATAATCAAGGTGCGCTCGCCTTCATTGTAGATATCCTCGATCGGTTCATCGCCATTCAATAAACTCCTGTCCCTGCCGCAATTGGCGCAGTAATATTCCTTTATTTCCGTGATGTGATTATTTGCATCATACAGAAGTACTTTCTTTTTCCTGATTCCCGGCTGTTTGTTGTGTGTCATCAGCTGTTCTTTGATTCTTCCAAGGGAATCTTTTGTATAAGTATATTCCATAACGGAGGGTTCCAGATCGACCCAATCAATCTGAGGATTGCTTGTTTTGTGGGACTCTCTGAAATCAGTAGTGATCTTTTTTATATAGCCGTCGTTACCGTATTCGATTTTCGCTTTGTGTTTATGCGCGTCCGGACTGTGATTGTTTCGGTTTACAATGTCTTCCCAATAGATGCCGGTAAGCTTTCCTGTAATGTCGTAGGTTCTTTTGATTACATAGGCGGTATCTTTTATCAGAGGATCGCTTCCGCTCTTGATATAGATCGACATGGTTTTTACTTTGTTCTTCTTGATCATGTCCCAGTTGAACCAGGGATCGATGTTGATCTCTTCATTTACAAAATACAAGGTGTTGAAAAGGTCCTGCGCAGCAGCAGAATAAGCGGTAAGAAATAAAAGAAGAAACAGGGAGCTTTTTTTCATGGAGCTGTTCTTTGATCAAATATATAGAACCTGCCGCTTTAAAGCAAAGGTTTTAGGAAATCCCTACGATAGATAATTTTTGTTCGAATCAAGCTAATTATGTAAGTCAGAATATCCAACCGAGCGTCATTGCGAGCCCTCTTCGAAGAAAGGGCGTGGCAATCTCATTCCAGCACATAAGTACATATTATTATTGTTTCCAAACTGGAGTGGGATTGCTTCGTCGTGCCTCCTCGCAATGACGCTCCGTAATGCGGCTCACTCTCACTTCTCACAGCTCATGTCCATCATCCCCCTGCCCCCTTCGAAGGGGGACTTGTTCTCGCTCCGTATCTCCCAACTCCCCACTCCCAACTCCCAACTCCCGACTCCCGACTCCGAACTCCCAACTACCTATCAATCGAAGGATACTTTTCCTTCATAGCGATCATATACTTTTTGAGATCGGAATTATAAAGGCGCTTGTATTCGCTTTCAAAAAAATCATATTGAGAATCGTATCGGGTGAAGCTCATGAAAAAAGCATTGCCTTCGTGGAAAGCTTGTAAAGTATAGTTGAAATAATTTTTCTTTTTATACAAGGGCAAACGGTTCACGCCCACAACAATCTCCATGATCATTTTCTTTTTCTTCTCTTTCCTCACAAGATCTGTTTCTTCATCGTCCATCATTCTTTTGTAAAGACTGTCAAGACGTTCAGCGCCTTTCAAAATATAATCGTCGTAGATCTTCTCGTCGACTTTATTTTGGATATAATCTTCGTGTTGTTTGGAATCCTTTCCATATTTCATGATAAGGAATCTCTCCGCTCCTTTATCGCCGATAAAATTGGCAAGGTTCTCGTTGAAGTTTACATCGTTCTTGATGAAGAGCGTTCCATGGGTCAGCTCATGAATGATGAGATTGGCAATGCTTCGCTCATTTTGTTTCAGCATGTTGGAAAGAATGGGGTCGCGGAACCAGCCCAGGGTCGACCATCCGGAAGGACTGTAAATGTCCACATCATATCCCTCGGCTTTCAGTTTCAATACTTCTTTCCTGGCTTTTTCTTTATTGAAAAAACCTACATAAGGAACGGTTCCCAAAACAGGGAAACGCCACTCTTTGGGTTTGAATGCAAAAGGTTCGCAGCCCGAAACGGTGAACAATACCGCCTGGTTCTTCTGGTCGTATACCCGCGTATAATTTTCGCTGGGTTCCATTCCTAGGCTGTCGATGGTATATTGCTTGATCTCGGTAATCAGGTTGAGCTTCAGTTTCAGGGAGTCCGGAAAGGATGGGTCTTTTAAGACATCTTCTACCGGACGGGCATTCCACACCAGTTCCAGCTGGCCTTCGCCTTGTTCTAATCCGTAAATCACCAGCTTATGCCATACCAGGCAGATCAGAAGGAAAACCAGGAGAAGAAATTCAAAAAAGAGTTTAAGCGCTTTTTTCATTATGAGTACTAAGGTATCGAAAAGCGTTGAGTGGCTTTCGATTTTTTATATATTTGATCGCTAATTTAAAACGATGTTTTTTCTACTGTCTAAATTACTAACGTTCATTATCGCTCCAATCGTATGGATCATTGCGCTTTTTGTTGTTTTCATTTATTCGAAAAATGAAAAACGGAAAAGGAAATGTTTTATCTGGGCCTTCGCGTTTCTGCTGTTCTTTACCAATGGTTTTATCTTTGACGAGTTCGCCCGTGCCTGGGAAATTCCTGCAAAGCGTTACGAAGAATTAAAAACATATGAAGCGGGCATTGTGCTTGGAGGCATGAGTGTGTATGACGAAGACCTGGATCGTCCTCAGTTTTATCGCGGTGTCGACAGGCTTTTGCAGGCGGTGGAGCTATACAAGCGTGGCTACATTAAAAAAATTATTTTTACTGGTGGTTCCGGTCGCGTACTGCATCCGGAGATGAAAGAAGGAGATTACCTGAAGCGCTATATGCTCTTCATGGGAGTGCCGGAAAAAGATTTTATCATTGAATCGGAATCACAGAATACGCGCGAAAATGCAGTATTCACCAAAAAACTCCTGGAGGAGAAACAGATAAAAGGAGATCTTCTGCTGATTACTTCTGCTTTTCATATGAGGAGAGGTCTCAATTGTTTTAAGGTGCTGGGCGTGGAAGCAACGCCATACAGCACCGACCGGTTTGCGGGTCCACGTAAATTTGAATTCGATTTTCTTTTTATTCCTAACGTTTCCGCCATGGACGACTGGACTGTTCTGATTCACGAATGGGTCGGATTTATTACCTACAAACTTATTGGCTACGGTTAAATTCCAGCTGAAGCTTATTGTTTTTCTTTACCCTATAATATGCTTCATCGGAGTTATCGATGAAATTGGGATAAGAATTGCTTAAGGGCATTTTCTGAAGTTCGGTAGTAGGGTATAAGGTGATGGTTTTATCCTTCAGCTTTATTTTTACGGGCATTACAAAATCACTTCCGGTATTGATCCAGCGGTAATAGATATTATCGCCTACCCAGCAATATTCCAGGAAGGGGGCTTCTCTTTTGAATAAGTATTGCTTGAAAAACCAGTTGTAATCTTTGCCTGTTTTTTTATTGACCAGTTCAATGAATGTCTCGGAAAAAATTTGTTTCTGATTATTTTCCATCCGGAAGGTCTTCAGAATATCGAAGAATAAAGAATCGTTGTTGATCGTGGTTCTCAGCGTATGCAATACCCAGGAACCTTTGACGTAAATGTCAGCGTCATGGTAATCAAAATAACGTATGCCCCGCTGGCGCACTACCGGTCGTTTGTTCATGATCATGATGCGCTGATTAAACATGTAATTCAGATAGGCTTCCCGTCCTGAAATGCTTTCTACATACAATGCTTCACAGTAGCTGGCGAAACCTTCGTGGATCCATCCGTCGGCAAGATCGGCTGCTGTTACGCTGTTGCCCCACCATTCATGCGCCGTTTCATGCAGGATGATATAATCGAAAAGTCCTCCGTAATCATTTTTATAGCCATTGCCATAAGCGATCGCCGATTGATGCTCCATGCCTGCATAGGGTGATTCCACCAATTTGAATCCATCGCGCTGCCAGGGGTAAGGACCGAACATCTTTTCATAAAAGGCCATGTGTTTTTTTACCTGCTGAAAATGGAGTGCTGCTTTTTGGAAATTGTAAGGCAATACATAATGGTTCAGCTGTGTGGATTTCCAGCTTACAGTGCTTGCATAAGTATCGTGCAGCAATTTGAAATTACCGATATACAACGTAATGTTGTAATTGTTGATCGGGTAGGAAATATGCCAGTGATAGGTGCTCTTGGTTGCCGTGCTGGAGCTATCTTTCAACACACCATTGCTTACTGCCATTAGTTTTTTCGGAACGGTTAAAATTACATCCGTGCTGTCGGCTTCATCGCTCATCATATCTTTGCTTGGCCACCACATGCTGGAGCCTTCTGTTTCACAAGCCACACCAATCCAGGGATTGCCTTCCTTGTCTTTTTTCCACACAAAGCCTCCATCCCATGGGGGGCGTTTTGCTTCGGTAGGAATTCCTTCGTAGGAAATACTCAACTCTACTGTTTCTCCTTGCTTTACTCTCGCCGGCATTTTTACAAATACAGCGCCTTCTTCCCGTGTATACGTCAAAGCTTGGTGATTGCTTTCAATGCTGTTTATCTTCATGTTTTTATAAAGATCGATCTGCAGTGTATCGAAATCGGCCGTGGCTTTTGATTGGATCACTACTTTTCCCGAAATAAATTTCTTTGCAGGGTCCACTTCTATATTCAGCTCATAATGGTAAACGTCGAAGCAGCTTCTGTACTTGCTGTCTTTTGCGAGCAAGGTGTTCTGTTTTGTTTCCTTGGGATAGCTCCCTGCTTTTTTGGGATTCTCCACAGTGAAATGAATTCCCATCAATCCGCAGGAAGAAATAAAAGTTGAAAGTAATAACAGCGCAAGAATTTGTTTTGTGGAAATAAACAAGGATTTCATTTTCGTTTTTTAATTAAAGATCCATAGCAAAACGGATTTCTCGGATTGCTTTAATTTGATATCAATGGTTTTCATGAATGTGTTGGAAACTGCCGGGCAGCCCCAGCCTTCCGGTGTTCCCTGCGGATAAACTTCTTTTTCGGAAACATCTTCCCAGGAATGTAAAACGATCTGGCGTTTCAAAGCATTGCTATTGGTGTTTTCCAAACCATGCAATAGATAATTGATCTTGATTCCCCAGGCGCTGTATCCGCGTTTGCCAACTTTAAATTTGCCCAATGAGCTGCAGTGGCTATCGGGTGTATTGCTGAATACCGGTTTTTCCTTGGTGCTTGTTTCTCCCCATGGATTCGCGCCACAGCCATGCGCACACATGCCGGAGCTGATGATGCTGTCGTTCTTTAAATCAAACAGGAACGCCCGCTTCTTTCCCGAATGCAGGCTCAGGTCGATGAGAATGCAGAAATCGGTATTGTATTTATTGCTGGTGCAAAATGCAAGGGCTTCTTTTGCTTTGAGTTTAAGTCTTGCTTGTTGAGCCGTAGGATCAGAGGAATTCCAGGATGCAAAAAGCACCGCAGAAAGAAAAAATAAGAGGAGGGAGCTTCTTTTCATTTTTCTTTTCAGCTGATATTGCTGTTAGCGTAAAATTAGATAAGCTAATTAAAGCTTATCTAATTTTGCAATGTAAGCAAGCACGCTGTCGCCTAATTTGTCTTTTACTTCAGCAAAGCGTTTCTTTACTTCCGCTCTTGTCTTTAAACGTTTAGCGCTGTTTACTTTCCCGATCAGGTCATCCGCCAGGTCAACACATTCGTCAACTGTTTTTTCTACTTCTTCTTCCGTCTTAATATCACCGTTTAAAAACGCGTTGTAATATTCTTCAATTACATCGCCGAATAATCCGTTGATGTTCTTTTTTACTTGTCTGCGATTTGCCATCTTTTTTTGTTTTTTATTTATTTTAATCCTTGCAACTGTTCTTCAATTGCTTTTATTTTTGATTCTGCATCAGCGAGTTTTTTGCGCTCATTCTCTACCATCTCGGGTTTCGCATTGGCAACGAATTTTTCGTTGGCCAGCTTTGCCTGAACGGATTTTAAGAAACCGATATTATAATCCAGGTCCTTCGCCAGTCGCTCTTTTTCCACTTCCACATCGATGTTCTGGGCAAGCGGAACATAAAATTCGGCATGTTTCAATACGAATGAAAAAGCACCGTCTATTTTTTCTGAAACATATTCGAAGCTGCTCAGGTTGCAAAGCTTGATAATGATCGGATCATACGTGGTGATGATCGCCCCCTGATTTACTTTTTCAAATACTTTTAGCTTCTCTTTCGGAGAGATATTCTTTTGCTTGCGGATATTCCGGATGTTGGTAATCACTTCCATCACTACCTCAAAATGCTTGATGATCTCTGTGTTTCCGCTTTTCACTACAGGCCATTCGGCAACAATAATACAATCCTTTTCGTCGCGCTCCTTGATCAGGTGCCAGATCTCTTCCGAAATGAACGGCATGAAAGGGTGCAATACTTTCAATATCTTTTCAAAGAAAGTAATTGTTGCATCGTATGTTTTTTTATCGATCGGTAATGATTTTCCATCCACAAATTCCGGCTTGATCATTTCGAGGTACCAGGCGCAGAAATCGTCCCACACTAATTTATAAGTGCCCATCAATGCTTCGCTCATTCTGTATTTCGAATAAAGATCATTGATGATCTCCAATTGCTCATTGAATTTTGCATCAAACCATTCAACCGCAATTTTATTGGCCGCCGGTTGATCTGTCTTCGTATCGACTTCCCATCCTTTGATCAAACGGAAAGCATTCCAGATCTTATTGGAAAAATTTCTTCCCTGCTCACACATGCTTTCATCAAAAGGAAGATCGTTACCTGCCGGAGAGCACAACAGCATTCCTACACGCACGCCATCCGCACCGTACTGCTCAATCAGCTCGATCGGATCAGGTGAATTTCCTAACGATTTACTCATCTTTCTTCCCTGCTTGTCTCTTACAATTCCTGTAAGGTAAACATTCGTGAAAGGCTTTGCTCCGCGATATTCATATCCTGTAATGATCATTCTTGCCACCCAGAAAAATAAAATCTCAGGAGCTGTTACCAGATCATTGGTCGGATAATAATACTTAATGTCTTTTCCATCGGGATTTTTAAATCCGTCGAACACGCTGATCGGCCATAACCAGGAAGAGAACCAGGTATCCAAAACATCTTCATCCTGCTGAATGTCTTCCAGCTTTATATCTGCATTCTTTTCTTTTAGTTTTTCGAATGCTTCCGCTTTGGTTTTGCAAACAACCGTATTCGATTTGTTGTCGTACCAAGCCGGGATCTGCTGTCCCCACCATAACTGACGGGAGATACACCAGTCGTGTACATTCTCCATCCAATGCTTGTATGTGTTTACAAACTTTTCCGGAATTAATTTAATTTCTCCGTTCAATACATTTTCCAATGCAGGTTTGGAGATCTCATCCATTTTCAGGAACCACTGCAAGGATAATCTCGGCTCAATAACGGCGTTGGTACGCTCGCTGTAACCTACTTTGTTTTTAATGTCTTCGATCTTCACGATCTGGCCCATCTCTTCCAGGTCTTTTGCTATTTTTTTGCGAACGGTAAAGCGGTCTTCACCAATATAAAATTGTGCAGCGGAACTCATTTTTCCGTCAGCAGCAATGGTATCGATCACTTCCAGCTTATGCTTTACGCCTAAATTGTAGTCATTGATATCATGTGCAGGCGTTACTTTTAAAGCGCCCGTTCCGAATTCCAGATCAATATAAGTATCATATATAATAGGTACGGACCGGTTCACCATCGGAATAATTACACGCTTCCCTTTCAGGTGCTTGTAGCGCTCATCGTCAGGGTGAACGCAAACGGCAGTATCGCCCAGGATAGTTTCCGGGCGGGTAGTGGCAATGGTGATCCATTCGTCTGCAGTGCCTTCTATTTTATATTTTACATAATATAGCTTGGAGTTAACCTCTTTGTGGATTACTTCTTCATCAGAAACAGCGGTAAGCCCTTGCGGGTCCCAGTTTACCATCCTAACACCACGGTAGATCTGTCCTTTATTATATAAGTCGATGAATACATCAATAACAGCTGCACTCAAATCTTCTTCCATGGTAAAGCGGGTGCGGTCCCAGTCGCAGGAAGCGCCAAGTTTTTCCAGCTGCTTGAGGATGATTCCGCCATATTTCTCTTTCCATTCCCAGGCATGTTTTAAAAACTCTTCCCGGGTCAGGTCGGTCTTTTTAATGCCCTTTTCAGCTAATAAAGCCACCACCTTGGCTTCCGTAGCAATGGAAGCATGATCGGTTCCGGGAACCCAACAGGCATTTTTGCCTTGCATACGGGCTTTCCGGATCAATACGTCCTGAATGGTATTGTTAAGCATATGTCCCATGTGCAATACGCCCGTAACATTGGGTGGAGGGATCACAATCGTATAAGGTTCCCTTGAATCCGGTTCAGATTTGAAGAATTTATGCTTTAACCAATGAGCATACCACTTGTCTTCTGTTAATTTCGGATCGTAGGTTTTAGGAATTTCCATAATAATTTACTTACTTCGTTTTTCTAAAGGAAGGCAAAGTTACTAAAAATCCTTTTTCTTTCTTTTTTTTGATTATGGCATGGTTTTGGCTGTTATTCAGATCAAGAATTTTAACCTAAAAACGTTTAAATTTGAATATGATGAAAAAAGTAATTTTTGCACTGAGTTTTGTTGTGGGTTCCATGGGTCTTAAGGCTCAAACGCCTGTTCCTGCAGGAACTCCGCCGACAAGCTTGTCGGAAATCACCTTCGACAAAGAAACACACGATTTTGGTACTGTTGAGTATGCAGGTAATGGAACCTATGAGTTCAGGTTCAAAAACACCGGTAAAGAGCCACTGATCATCACAGATGCAAAAGGTTCTTGCGGTTGTACTGTTCCTACTTATCCTAAGAATGTGCCGATTAAGCCAGGCGAAACACAAGTGATCAAAGTGACCTATGATACAAAGCGTGCCGGTAATTTTACAAAAACGGTTACCGTTACTTCAAATGCTAAAACGCCCAGCAAGGTGTTAACCATTAAAGGAGTGGTAAACGCAGCACCGGTAGAAGAAGCATTTCCTTCCAATGGAAAGAAAGATGACGGAGCAACACCACTTGAAAAACATTAAATTTCAACATACAACTTAAACTAAATAATTAATCTCAAAAAATCACAGACAATGAAAAAAGTAATCTTATCAATCGGCTTAATGTTATGTGTAGCGGTTGGTGCAAATGCACAAGAAACAACTACACCAAACCCGGTTAATCCAAATGCTCCTAAATTCAAGTTTGAAACTGAAGTGATGGATTATGGAACAATTGAGCACAATGCTAACGGTGATCGTGAGTTTAAATTTACGAATGTAGGTAAAGAACCATTGATCATTTCTAATGCAGTAGGATCTTGCGGATGTACAACTCCGGTATGGCCGAAAGAGCCGATCAAGCCAGGTGCATCAGCAGTTATCAAAGTTCATTATGCTACAGATAGAGTAGGTCAGTTTGAAAAAACAGTTACATTGACTTCAAACGCTGACACCCCTTCTAAAGTAATTAAGATCAAAGGTGTTGTTAAACCTGATCCTACACCGGCTCCGGACAACACTACTGCTCCTGCTGAGCAAAAGCACTAATTTGTTTTGTTTATTAGTATCTCTTCAAACCCTTTCAATTAACGTTGAGAGGGTTTGTTGTTAATGAGACTATGCATTCAATTGAATGCATCTAGTCGAATTAATCCGCCTAATGCGGGATCACTGAAAGAAAGAACAGACTATGCTTTTGAAATGTTAGTCAGTATGCGCCCAAAAAAGCAGAATGGCACTCGTTTTGCTCTAAGCATCATAAATAGAAAACATGAAAAATACGATCTTCCTTGCTTTTGTTTTGCTTTTCCATATCAGCATCATTGCTCAGGAAACCACTATTTCCACCGGTCCGAAAATAACATTTGAAACAGAAATGATGGATTATGGAATAGTTGCACAAGGCTCAAATATGCAGCGTGAATTTAAATTTAAGAATACCGGGAAATCACCTTTGATTCTGACCAACGTGGCTTCCAGCTGCGGCTGTCTCACTTCAAAGTGGCCGAAAGAGCCCATAGCTCCTGGTAAAACAGCTGTGATCACGGCTTATTATGATACAAATCGAGTAGGACGGTTTGAAAAAACTCTGACAGTAACTTCCAATGCCGACCGGCCCAGTGTGACACTTAAGATCAAAGGAGAAGTGTTAGCTCCGGCGGTTAAGGATGCTTCAGAAGTAGTAACTCCTAAATAAGTATTTTTGACAGATGAATTTTCTCAAAAAAATAGCATTTCTTGTGTTTCTATGCATTGCTGCAAAAAGCTTTTCTCAGGAGATTAAATTCAAGGAAACAAAGCTGAGTTTCGGCTTCGTTCATGAAGGCGATACTGTTAAGCTGGAATATGAGCTGAAGAATATCGGCGATCAGCCCCTGGTCATTACCAATTATGAAGTAGAATGTAATTGCACAACTGTTGAGAAGGTCATGAAACCGATCGGACCGGGAGAAAGCTATATACTGAAGGTCAGCTTTGATACACATGAAAAATACGACCGGCAGGACAGAACAATCAAGATCATTTCGAATGCCAAAAACAATCCTTCCGAATTACGCTTCAAAGGCGTAGTGTTGAAACCCAGGAAAAAATAATTTTCTTTTTCATTTCATCCTAAATACTAACTTTGGGCAATCAAAAAATACGACAATGCCAAAAGTTTCCGCTAAGGGCAATTCAATGCCTTCTTCTCCTATCCGTAAATTAGTTCCTTATGCTGAAGCAGCAAAAAAATTAGGACGAAAAATATATCATTTGAACATCGGTCAACCGGATATTGAAACGCCGGAAGTAATGATGAATGCTATAAAAAATGCCGACATTAAAGTGTTGGAATATTCTCATTCTGCTGGGATTGAGTCTTACCGAAAAAAACTGGCAGGCTATTACGGCGGCTTCAATATCAATATTGATCAGAACGATATTATCATTACCACCGGTGGCTCTGAAGCCATTGAGATTGCCATGATGACCTGCTTCAACGATGGAGACGAGATCATTATTCCTGAACCTTTTTATGCTAATTACAATGGTTTTTCCTGCGCGGCGAATGTGAAAGTAGTGCCCGTGAAATCATACATTGAAACCGGTTTTGCATTACCACCAATCTCTGATTTTGAAAAGCTGATCACTCCGAAAACGAAAGGCATCATGATCTGTAATCCGGGTAATCCGACCGGTTATTTATATTCCAGAGAAGAGCTGGAGCTCTTGAAGCAACTGGTGTTGAAATACGATCTTTTTTTATTGAGTGATGAAGTATACCGTGAATTTTGTTACGACGGAAAAGAATATGTTTCGGTCATGCATTTAACAGGAATAGATGAAAATGTGATCTTGCTGGATTCGATCTCCAAACGGTACAGTGCCTGCGGAGCCCGTATTGGTGCGCTGATCTCCAAGAACAAGGAAATAATGGCTGCGGCAATGAAATTCGCACAAGCGAGGCTGAGCCCGCCAACATTCGGACAAATTGGTGCTGAAGCCGCATTGAACACTCCAAAGGAATATTTTGACAAAGTGCAGAAAGAGTATGTAGAGCGCAGAGATTTTGTAATTGAAGCATTGAACAAAATGGACAATGTATTTTGTCCGAAACCAAGCGGAGCTTTCTATTGTATTGCCCGTTTACCGATCGATAATGCAGATAAATTTTGTCAATGGCTTTTAGAGTCATTTGAACATGAAGGGCAAACGGTTATGCTGGCGCCTGCTACCGGATTTTATTCCACTCCCGGCGCAGGACTTAATGAAGTTCGTTTGGCGTATGTGCTCAACAAGGAATCGCTCAAAAATGCGATGATTTGTCTGGATAAAGCCCTCAAGGTGTATCCCGGCAGAACAAGCTAGCATATAATTTGCTTTTTTCCTTAAAATCCTTAATTTAGCAATCCAAACCGTGGTGGGCTAAATGAATTCGTTGCAAAATCTCTCTTTTTTTAAAAGGCATGCGCTATTTTTCATAGTGATATTGCTTTGCTCCTCTGCACGTGCAGGCTCCGGCGGGCCTAAAGACAGCGTTACTGCCACATCTAAACCGAAAAGCCTGATCCAGAGCATGAACCGTGACCAATTGAGCTCATTGGTAGATCTGTTGTTCGAAATGGATACGATTCCCAGGGATTTAATGAACGAGGTGAACACCGCCATTGCTTTTTTTAACAGTGAAGATGAAAGAAAGGAATTGAAGACCAGTATGGCTTTTCCTGCTTCCGACCTGTATGTGAGCTGGGAAATAAACAAGCTTTTTCCCGAGAGAGATATGCTAAAGCTGAAAGGCGATACTTCCGTGACCCTGGTTTTGAATGGGGGCGAGCGGGGCGATTATTTTCATCCCTACGATGGGCCGGTTACTTCAGGATTTGGCTGGAGGGACAGTGCGCAACACAACGGAATCGATATTGATCTGAACAAAGGGGATAAAGTAGCTGCCGCATTTGATGGAATGGTGCGTATTGCCATGCGATACGGCGGATTCGGCAATGTGGTGATCATACGGCATTATAACGGACTGGAAACCGTGTATGCGCATCTTTCAAAATTAAAAGTGAAGCCAGGGCAAGTGATCATAGCAGGGGAGATCATCGGTCTTGGAGGAAGCACGGGCCATTCCACGGGTTCTCACCTGCATTTTGAGATCAGGTTCAAAGGAGTTCCCATCAATCCGAAATACCTCATTTCTTTCAGCAATCAAAAGCTGATCTCTGATGAGATTACCATTAAAAAAACAAAATGGGGCCTTGCTGCATATCCTAAAGGAGAGAAAATGTATGTAGTGGAAAAGGGAGATACTGTTTTTGAAATAGCAAAGCGCTATGCAACCACTACTACATCCATTAAACAAATGAATGGCTTAAGCGGAAGAATCCGGCTCAAGCCAGGGCAAACAATCAATGTGGCGCAATAATTATTACGCGCTCTTTAATTTGTTCAGGCACCGCATGAATGCATCCCTCATTCCTTCGTACTGAGTTTCTCTGCCCAGGTTATTGGTTCGGTGGGATTCATTGATCACTTCATTTACGTGTACAATCTGCTGATTTAGCCATTGAACTACCTCTTGTAACTGTTCTGAGTTCATAGGGATGTGTTTTAGTGTTGATAGTGGTACGGCATGTTTATAAATTAGTTTCGCAATTTTATCGAAGACCGTTATATTTAACATATTTACAGGACAAAACATTTCCAATCAGAATGATTCCGGATTTTTTTTCCAAACTAAAAAATCGCCTTGCCGAGTTCCTCCCAGGAGAGGAAGCGCAGTTTGCCATGGCACCTTTGAAGCGAAAAAGGCTGAGTGAAATTCCTTTGGAAACCTACCAGCCAAGAAAAAGTGCGGTGCTGATCCTGCTTTTTCCTGCAAACAATTCTATCCACACGCTGTTGATCCGTCGCCCGGAATACGAAGGTGCGCATAGCGGACAGGCCGCTTTCCCTGGTGGAAAGTTTGAAGAAAGCGATCGGGACCTGGAACAAACAGCGCTGAGGGAAGCGCGGGAGGAGATCGGGATTGATCCTGAAAAAGTAAAAATAATCGGTCATCTCACTGACCTGTACATTCCGACAAGTAATTTCCTCGTTCGCCCATTTATCGGCTATTCGCTGGAAGAACCGGTTCTGCTAATGGACCCCAGGGAAGTACAGGAAATCATCGAAGCGGATCTTTTTAGCCTGGATCATATTGTCAGGAGAGGGGAAACGACCATTCAACTCCGGGAAGGCTATAAAGTAAAAACCCCCTATTATGACATAGAGGGCTTGATTGTATGGGGGGCAACTGCAATGATCATCAGTGAGCTGAATGCAGTGGTGAACGATGTTAAAGCTATTTCTTCTTAACGAAGTCGCTCATGATATTATCATAGCAGAGGTAGTAATTGCCTTTCGAAAGGTTTGCAATATCGAGCACATTTCCATATCCCCGCTTGATTACATTTCCGTATGCATCAAATACTTCGTACATGGTTTCGGCAGAAAATTCAATGTTGTTGCCGCCTTTGCCCATGGTATAGGTAGGCTGGCCCGTAGCCGAAACAAATGTTACATTGGTTGATACTTTGGAAAGCCCGCCATATCCGACTTGTTTAACGCGAAATTTGTTTTCACCGGAATGCGAAGTCGTTTGGAAAGAATAAGCATTTTTATCCATTGATCCGCCACCTTTTACTTCTCCAACAGGGATCCACTTATTCCAACGGTATTGTTCTATTACAAATGGCAATGAACCCATTTCATTTTTAGTAGACCAATTTAATAAGCCGTTTTTATCAATGTTGATATTCACCACTTCAAAAGTAGCTCTTGGTTTTAATGCTTCCGGGTTTAATACTTTCGGGCTGCAATCGTCCTTATGACGAATCTCAACTACTACAGGTGTTCCCGGCTTGATCTGAAAAGCGGAAAAGTCAATTTCAAACGCGCTTGAATTCACTTCATCCGTGGAAACCGTACCATTGATCATTATTTCATAGGTACAGAAACCAACACCGTTGCCGGCATATCCGTTTTGCACGTATAAATTTTTATCCTGGTATTTTCCTTCCACTACAATAATACCTGCAAAGGCATTGTTCAATGAAAGCAACATTGATAGGGCGAGAATGGAGTTTTTCATGTTGTCGTAAATTCGTATGCCCACAAATATATATAATTTATTCATGACAAATCCAATAAAAATATGATAATTATTAGGAGTGGGAGAAGCGAGGTGGAAAGCTTTCCTTTTGATAACCAGTTGTTTGCCTTGGTGTGGGCTTTGTATTAGGGGGCAAGAATATGCTTTAATTTGACCAATCCATACAAGGCGAAAAAGATGAATAAAGCGAAAAACAGGACTTTATAGCTGCCTTTAAAGAGCGATTTGTTCATTCCTTTATCCTTTCGGTAAGCCATCGCAATAAACACTACAAAAGCGATAAAAAATACTAGCGCAAAAATCAATTGTCCCTTCGAAAACATATCTGGTACTAATTTTTCAATTTAAATGATGTCAAAAATACTAATTAATCTGCTTAGCAGTTAAAAAAGGGAAGTATTTAATTGATATTGTTAATTTTACAAAAAAATGCAACCCCCTTATGAATAAGCTTCAGTCGCTCTTTTTGTTGGTTTTGATATGTGTTGGCGGAACAGCGAATGCAGGTCGGGTGGTGAAAGGGTTCGAAGCTCTGAAAATCTATAATTATTTCGAAGCGAAGCATCAGTTTGAGAAATCGTTGAAGAAAGAGCCGGCACCGGCGGCGTTCGGATTGAGCATTATTTACTTCAGGAATGATAATCCTTTTTCCAATATCGACAGTGCTTATAAGTATATTATTCTCTCCGGAAGGAAATTCAACTCATTATCCGACAAAAAAAAGGAGGCCTGCCTGGATTACGGTCTGCAGGCAGGAGCCATCGATTCTCTGCAAAATCGCATTGAAGCGAAAGCCTTTGTACATTATTTAAATCAAAAAAGTATTGCCGCACTGGATAAATTCATATCCATGTATATTACTGCTTCCGAATGTTTCGACGCAATTGATGTCCGCAATAGCATGGCTTTTGCTGAAGCGAAAAAAGAAGGTACGCCGGAAGCTTATCGCGCCTTTATGGAAAAATATCCATTGGCTGATGAGCTGAATGAAGCAAAAGAAAAGTATTACCTGACGGAATTTCAAACATCGACAAAGAACAATACGATTGAAGAGTTTGAGAAATTCCTGGCTGAACAACCAAAAAGCCCTTTTGCATTGGAGGCGAAAAATAAGATCTACCTACTGTCTACTAAAAATGCAACCGTGCAGGAATATTATAATTTTATAAGAAGATATCCTGATAATCATAATGCGGATAATGCCTGGCTGACGCTATATGCTTTGTATACGGCCGACTATGATCCGAAATCGATGTTAAGATTCAAAAAGGAATATCCTGATTTTCCTTTTGCAAATTTGCTGGAAGAAGATCTGCAGTTATCGGGTAAAAAATTAGTTGCTGTGCGCGAAAACGGAAAATGGGGCTTTGTTGACAGTAGTGGTTACTCTGCTGTTCCCTGCATTTATGAGTGGGTGGAAAACTTTTCGGAAGGGCTCGCCGAATGTGGCTTAAATGGTAAATCAGGCTTTATTAATAAAGCAGGCAAACTGATTATTCCTTTTCTGTATGAACAGGTGGAAGCATTTCACCATGGATTTGCTGTGGTGCAGAAAAATGAGAAATCAGGATTGATCAATAAACTCGGAAAACAGATTGTTCCTTTTGATTACGATGAGATCTCGGAATATTCCGAAGGATTGGCAGCGGTTTCCAAAGATGATAAATTCGGCTATGTGAACGAGCTGGGCGATTTAGTGATCCCGATAAATTATACCAGTGCGGCTGACTTTTCGGAAGGGTTAGCGGCAGTGGAAATGGGCGGACAAAGCGGCTTTATTGACATAAGCGGAAAGCAGGTGATCGCATTTAAATACGATTGGGTGGATAATTTTAAAAACGGACTGGCGAAAGTGAAGTCCTTAAAAAAACTGGGGCTGATCAATAAAGCAGGTGAAGTTGTATTGCCATGTGAGTATGATCTGCTGGGTGATTTTTCAGAAGATGCGATCATGGTGATGAAGGAGCAGAAATATGGATTTGCTGACAGAGCAGGAAAACTGATAGTGCCGGTAGAATTTGATTATAGTGGAAATACAGGACATTCGCTGGCATTTAAAAATGGATTCGCCGTTGCGGAAAAAAATAAAAAACAGGGACTTATCGACAAGAGTGGAAAGTATGTTACCGCAAAAGATTTTGATAAAATAGAACCTTTCAGTGAAGGCTTTGCGGCTGTGATGAAGAAAGATAAATGGGGGTTTATTGATATGAAGCAGAAGTTACAGATTCCTTATTATTACCAGTCTGCAGAGTCTTTCCAGGACTGTGTTGCGAAAGTGAAGAAAAATGATGAGGTGGGCTTTATCAACCGTAATGGAAAAGTGGTTGTGGAACTGGCTTATGATGATGCGGAGGATTTCAGCCATTTAAAAAATGGTTTATCCATCGTTGTTTTAGACGAGAAACAAGGTTTTGTTGATCTGAACGGAAACCTGATTATTCCTTGTGAGATTGATGAGATCAGCAAAGAGCAGGAACAGATCTTAAAATTGAAGAAGGATTCAAAATTTGCCTACTATAATATGGCCACGCGGCAATATATCTGGAAGGAAGAAGGGTATTAGGATTATAATCGGATCTTTTGCCCTAACCTTAAAGTGGTAGTGCTTTTGATTCCGTTCTTTTTACAAAGTGCCTTTGTAGTTGTCCCGTATTTTCTTGCAATAGCAGAAAGCGTATCTCCTTTTTTCACCACATGTACTTTTCTTCCTTTAGAGCTTGCATACGTTTTTGCCGCAGCTTTCTTCGCTTCTGCAACATATCCGAATGTTTCTTTGCTTAAACAAAGCGTATTGGAAACAAGCTTCTGATCATCAAATGAAATAATTTCGGTAGGATTGATCGGTTGCCCTAAATAACGGATCTCAAAATGTAAGTGGCTTCCCCTGGATTTTCCGGTGTTACCGCCAAATCCGATTATATCGCCGGCAAATACTTCTTGTCCGATGGTTACATTGATCTTTGATAAATGGGCATAATAGGTTTCAAGACCGTTGCTGTGACGAACCACGATCACATTTCCGTAGCTCTTGCTTTGTTTGGCGATCCTTACTTTTCCATCAAATGCCACATTCACCGCATCGCCCGTTTCAAGGTCAATATCAACTCCATAATGGAAACGTTTTTTTCTCGGACCGAATTTGGAAGTCACTTTTCCGGAAAAAGGATGTACATAGCCGCAGCTGTTTTCATCAAACAGCGTTAGCTCTTTAATGCTGTCTCTTAATGTGGCAATATTAAATTTTATAGAGTGAATGTTGGTAGTGTCCCAACCGCAATAAAGATCGTAGGCCGGAAAAGAGATCAATGAATCACTGTAATCCATCATTTCTTCTTCATCCATCACATAGGGAACGGTGTCTGTAGCCGCAGCGTCACTATCAATGGTTTGATAACAAGGGGATGCAAAAGCAAACGTAGAAAAGAAAAAAGATATAAGGAGTAAAAGCTGCTTCATATTAAATAAAAATTACCACACTCTTTTGTGGTAATGGTTTATCTAATTACACGAATGCAATGAAATGGGAACCACACCGGGTGTGTTCATTTGTAAAACAAGAAAATTGTGTACTATTCGTATCCATATAGTTTTGAAGGATAATGCAAATATGTACATTTTTTTGAATTATGCAAGTGTTAATTTATGTTAAGCATATTTATTTTATCCACAGCGGCATGTTTAGTTTTTTTGCGGGGCTTTGAACCGGTCGTCTGTCAAGGCATTCAAGAATTCAAGTAAATCGCTTTTTTCTTGTGCAGTTAAATTCAGCGGTTTGGCTAAAAGTGAATCGCTGTTAATGCTGCCTTTAACAAATTGTTCAGGGTGATCATAATAATCAACCACTTCTTTTAGCGTTTTAAACATTCCGTTGTGCATGTAAGGTCCGGTAATGGCCACGTTTCGCAGTCCGGGCACTTTGAATTTTCCAGCATCGGCGCTATCCTTGGTCGCATCGAATCTTCCCATGTCATGAAGTTCTTTTGCATTATACAAACCAATGTTCCTGAATTCGTCGCCGGTAAAATCCGGACCGAAGTGGCAATCGAAACATTTTCCTTTGATATTGAAAATGATTTGTCCGCGTTTTGCTGCATCCGTTATTGCGTTTTCATCTCCTTTCATAAAGCGATCAAAGGGCGTATTTCCCGTTTCCAGCGTTCGTTCGAAAGCAGCGATGGCATCCAGAAGATTCGCGCGGTTTGGCGATTCATGATAAATCTTTTTAAAATAAAGAGAATAGGCTGGATCCGCATTTAGTTTTTTTACTGCTTCGGCTACCGGTAAATTCATTTCAACAGGGTTTTCAATCGGCCCAGCAGCCTGGTCTTCCAGAGTTTCTGATCGTCCGTCGTGAAAGAAGAAATTTCTTGCGCTCAGGTTCATGGAGCTGGGAGCGTTGCGTGTTCCTCTTAATCCGTTCACTCCTTTGCTAAAAGCCACCGTATCAGCAAAAGCGAAAGCGGGGATATGGCAGGAAGCGCAACTGATCTGATTGTTTTGGGATAAAATGGGATCTGAAAAGAGAAGCTCCCCCAGGTCTTCCTTCGTCACCGGCTCCGGCTTGGTTTCTTTTGTTTCACCGGCATTACAGGCAGCCCAAAGCAGAGCGGTTATAATTAAAATGGAAACAGAAGCGGGTTTCATCTCAGCTAGTTTCTGCAAAGGTAAATACTCTCCGGCGATAAAAAGCCCGAGTAATCAATTTAAAATGATTACAAATAATCTTAATGTTATATTTGTATTTATAATATTAATTGAAAAACAATAAGAATGAAAACAGCAGAGATAGTAACAGCAAAAGGAACAATGAAAGTGGAGTTCTTTGAAAAGGATTCCCCGGGTACAGTAAAGAATTTTTGTGACCTTGCAAAAAAAGGCTTTTATGATGGATTAACTTTTCATCGGGTAATTCCTGGATTTGTGATCCAGGGAGGTTGTCCTAAAGGTACCGGTTCTGGCGGTCCGGGTTATACCATTAAATGTGAGCTGGACGGAGAAAACCAGTTTCACGATAAGGGTGTTCTTTCAATGGCGCATGCTGGAAGAGATACTGGTGGATCACAATTCTTTGTGGTAATGAGCCGCGCTCAAACTGCTCATTTGGACAGAAAACATACTTGCTTCGGAAAAGTGGTGGATGGTCTGCCGTTGATTGATCAGATCAGCCAGGGAGACGTGATTGAGAAGATCATCGTGCATGAAAATGCCTAAGGAAGGTTTCCGTTGGCATTTGAATTTTACCATTCGTGTATTTATTTAAACGAGGGCGAAGGCTTTGCGTTAAATTTGCCATGAAACTATTCGAAACACGTTTTATTTAAGTTAGAATTTTTCAAAAAAGGGAATGGTATCGTAGCAGCCATTCCCTTTATTCATTTATTAGTTAATGCCTTCAGAAATGAAAAAACCGCTTTTCTTATTTGTCTTCCTTTTCTTTTCCTGCCATTTTCTAGTTGCCCAGAACAATTATCAATTCTTTGTGGACCTTACAAAGTGCCCGGATGATAAACTCGTGATCGAATTGATTACACCCAGGATGAATGATGCTGAGGTGCTTTACCGTTTGCCAAAAATGGTTCCCGGTACTTATGAAATTCTGAATTTCGGTCGTTTTGTTTCGAACTTTGTTGCCAGTGATAGTCTTGGGAATCCATTGGCTGTGGAGCATACGGATGTAAACAGCTGGAAAATCAACAACGCCAAAAAACTATCTAAAATCACTTATTCGGTCGAAGATTCATGGGATACAGAAATAAAGGAACCTTATGTTTTTGAGCCTGCCGGGAGTAATTTCGAAGCGGGAAAGAATTTTGTTCTGAACACCCATTGTTTGTTTGGCTATTTCGAAGGAATGACTGGCAGACTTTACGAGGTAAACATCACCCGACCCGAAGATTTTTATGGTTCCAGTGGTTTGATGGATGTAAGTACGAAAGGCAATGTGGATTTGTATAAAACTGTTAATTACATGCAACTGCAGGATGCCCCGATCATGTATTGTCACCCTGATACAACAGTGTTGAATGTGGGCGGCGCGCAAATTCTGATCTCCGTTTATTCCTCCAACAAAGTAACGTCCTCTAAATTCATTGCGAACGAGATTAACGATATTCTTGTCGCGCAGAAAGAATATCTCGGTGGCACTCTTCCGATTAAAAAATACGCCTACCTGATTTATCTTACTCCCGGATCAGGGCTTTCAGGGGCTAGCGGGGCTTTGGAACACAGCTATTCTTCCATGTATTTTCTGCCGGAGATGGAACCGAAATATTTAGCACAAACCATTCGCGATGTGTCTGCGCATGAGTTTTTTCACATTGTTACTCCCTTGAATATTCATTCCGAACAGATCGGTAGTTTTAATTACAGCGACCCGCAAATGTCGGCTCATCTCTGGCTGTATGAAGGGGCAACAGAATATGCCGCGGGATTGGTGCAGATAAAGTACGGATCAATGACAGTAGGCGAATACCTGAAAGTGATTGAAAGCAAAATTGCTGCGGCTAAAGGTTATAATGACAGCGTGCCGTTTACCGTTATGAGTAAAGGCTGTCTGCTTCAATACAAAGATCAATATGGGAATGTTTATCAGAAAGGCGCTCTGATAAACTTGTGCCTCGATCTCAAATTGCGTTCGCTTTCGGCGGGAAAGTATGGATTGCAGGAGTTGATGAACGATCTTTCTAAAACTTACGGAAAAAACACTTCCTTTAAAGATGAAGAACTTTTCGAACAGATTGTCAAACTTACGTATCCGGAGATCGGAGACTTTTTTAAGCGGTATGTTGCAGGCATTGAACCACTGCCGGTGAATGAACTATTAGCCCTTGCCGGTGTTGGTATAGGAGCTGCGAACAACGATAAGCATATTTCCATTGGTGGAATAGCCATTGGCGTAAACGCTGCCACCAACCATTTAATGGTTGTGAATACAAGTAGCATGGATGATTTTGGAAAAGCAATGGGCTACCGGGAATACGATCAGCTGATCAAATTCAATGGGAAGGCAATCAAACTGGAAAATGCGCAAGAGATAATCGGTGAATACATGTCAAATGCCAAAGAAGGTGATATTTTAAAAGTAGTGGTCGGAAGGAAAAAGTCGGAGAACGGAAAAGCAAAAAAAGTAAAATTGAAATCGGTTGTTTTTGCTGTTGTTCCGGCGAAAAAGAACAACCTTGTTTTGCGATCCGATGCAACTGCTGAACAACTGAAAATACGTGCTGCCTGGATCGGCAGTCATTAAGGACACAAACCAATGAACAAAAAAACACTTTATTGGATTTGCCAGATTGGTGGATGGTCGTTCTTGGCATTGATGAATGGTTTTTTTCTAAAACTAAGCGGGAACGACAATGTTGCAAAAAGCATGGTCACGCTGGTGGTATTTGGTATTTTACTTTCTCATTTATACCGTAATTTTATTGTCAGATATGGTTGGTTGCGAATAAAAATACTGCAGCTGATCCCTCGCGTAATCCTTGCTACCCTGCTCTTGTCCTTTCTTTTGGAGTATGCTCAATACGGTATCGAATTGCTGTTGGGCATAGCGGGCGACCGGCATAAGGATACTATCAGCGTGGTGATGAACGTATTAAATTTTACACCTTTCTTTTTTTCCTGGTCGCTGATTTATTTTCTGTTTCATTTTATAGAGAATTATAAGAAAGCGGAGATCGAGAATTTGAAATGGGAAGTTTCCATCAATGAAATTGAATTAAATAAATTGAAATCTCAGCTTAATCCTCATTTTATGTTTAATGCCATGAACAGCATCCGTGCTCTGGTGGATGAGAATCCTGGCAAATCAAAAGATGCCATTACACAGCTTTCCAATATTTTGCGCAACACGTTGCAAATGGGGAAAAATAAAGTGATTCCTTTTGATGAAGAAATGAAAATCGTGAATGACTATCTTGCCTTGGAAACAATACGTTATGAAGAGCGTTTGAAAACATCGGTATCGATACATCCTCAAAGCTCAGCGTTTCAGGTTCCGCCGCTAATGATGCAGACATTGATTGAAAACGGAATCAAACACGGGATTGCCAAACTCATGGCAGGTGGGAAAATAGCAATTGAAACAACCATTAACGCAAGTGATTGCCTGGTTATCAGGATCAGGAACAGCGGACAGCTTATTGAAAAAGCACAATCTGATAGTGGCTTCGGCATTAAAAATACCATGCAGCGTTTGCAGTTATTGTATGGAAATGCTGCGTCATTGGAAATAAACAACGAGAATGGAACAACAGTATTGACTGAATTAATAATTCCTAAAAACGTAATCCGATATGAAGGCAATAATAATTGATGATGAACGCCTGGCCCGTCAGGAGCTGAAAAGTTTGCTCTCGGCCTATTCAGAGATTCAGGTGGTGGGAGAAGCCGCTAATGTGGAAGCCGGTATTGAAAGCATAAAGCAATTAAAGCCGGACGTTATTTTTCTGGATATTCAGATGCCGGGGAAAAATGGATTTGAATTACTGGAAGAAATAAGCGGCGTTCCTGATGTTGTTTTTGTAACCGCTTACGATGAATATGCGATCAGAGCTTTCGAAGTGAACGCGCTCGATTACCTGCTGAAACCTGTTCAGCCAAATCGTTTGGCAGAAACGGTAAAAAAGATCCTGAATCGGGAGAACAGTGAAAAAGGGGAAGCAAAAGAACTTTCCATGCCACTAAATGATAATGATCAGGTGTTTGTAAAGGATGGAGAAAAATGCTGGTTTGTAAAATTAAGTGATGTACGTCTGTTTGAATCCGAGGGGAATTATGTAAGGATTTATTTTGATAAAAACCGCCCGCTCATTCTTCGTTCACTCAATAACCTGGATGAGCGTCTGAATAATCGGACTTTTTTCAGGGCCAGCAGAAAACACATCATCAACCTGAAATGGGTGGATAGTATTGAGAATTGGTTCAACGGCGGATTGATGGTGAAGCTGAAGGGTGGAGAACAGGTAGAGATCTCCCGAAGACAGGCCGCCAAATTGAAGGACATGATGAGCCTCTGATGCAGATGAGCTGGAAAATATTCTGGCGGGAAAGAAGAAACAGAAATGTTCTTTTGGTTTCTCTGCTGGCATTATTTCTGACCTTGTTTTCCTTTATACATTTTCTGACGTTCAATGAAACCCGTTCCGGTTTTCATTTCAATGACCCTGTATTGGCTTTGTTTAAGCCAATGGCCGTTTCGGAGATTACTTTTTTTCTAACTTATCTTCTTTCCATTTATGGATTAATTGTCGCTCTGCAGGATCCGCGCCTGTTCATCCGGCTAATTCAGGCATATGTGTTCATGACGCTGATGCGAATGGTTTGCCTGTATCTTCTTCCACTGGAGGCTCCAGCTTCCATCATTCCACTGAAAGATTCCTTTTTGCAATTATACTTTTATTCCGGCAGGGATAATCTGAAAGACCTTTTCTTTTCAGGACATACCGCAACCCTCTTTTTATTTGTCTTTACGTTTGAAAATAAACGATTTAAAAATGCGTATGCTATAGGAGCCATCGTGGTTGGAATGCTGCTGGTGTTGCAACATGTTCATTATAGCATAGACGTGCTTGCTGCTCCGGTTTTTGCTTATCTGGGAGTGGTGTTGCAGAAAAAGATCAACTGTTAAATTCAGTTTTACTGCCGACAAATTGCTTTAGCTCCGGAAAGAAAAGCCGGAATTCATTTTCAAATAAGTGATAATGTTCTTTCAGGTCGGCAATAGCGTATTCCATGTTGGATTGGAATGTTGTTCTTCTCGACATGCCTTCCAGCACACGTTCAATGCCTTCCAACCGGGCATAAGCGGAAAGGATATTGTGCTCAAGCATGTAATGTGTAAATTGCTGTGATTTTAAAGGGAAAGTGTGTTTGTGCTGATCGATCAGCACGTAAATTGTTTTCGTGTATTCATCCAGGCTGATTTCCGAATAATCGTTCCAGTTAGCGGCTAAATAGTGATCGTAATAAACATCTACAATAACGCCTGCATATTTTTTATATTTCTGCCGCAACCGGCTTTTGCTTTCCTCCACAATGGGATGCGTATCTGTAAACGTATCGATATTACGGTGAAGAATAATCCCTTTTTTTATTTCTTCCGGAAAATCATGAAACGCGCTTCCTTTCACCGAATCAGCAATGTAGTTGCCGATGAGGAGGCCTTTGGAATTGCCCGAAAGATACAGATGCGATAAGAAGTTCATTTTAAAGTTCCTTTGCTTTATTCCAATAAACATCCATTTCCGCAAGGGTCATTTCGCTCAAAGGTTTGCCGATCTTTGCGGCTTCACTTTCCAGATATTGAAAGCGTTTGATAAATTTTTTGTTGGTTTTTTCAAGTGCATCTTCTGCATTGATGTTCAAAAAACGGGCATAGTTAATTAGAGAAAACATAACGTCGCCGAACTCACCTTCCATTTTTTCATGAGAAGCACCACTATCCACTTCATGTTTCAGCTCCTGGATTTCTTCCTGTACTTTATCCCATACTTGTTCCGGTTCATCCCAATCAAAGCCAACGGCACGCGCTTTTTCCTGTATTCGGGAAGCTTTTACCAACGAAGGCAATGAATTGGGGACACCGCCCAAAACAGATTTGTTGCCTTCTTTGAGCTTTAACTTTTCCCAATTTTCTTTTACTTCCTGCTCGTTCGCCACTTTTACGTCGCCGTATATGTGCGGGTGACGGCTGATTAACTTTTCGCAGAGCGAGTTGATCACATCAGCAATAGTGAATTCATTTGTTTCGGAAGCAATGCGCGCGTAAAATACAATATGCAATAAAACATCGCCCAGCTCTTTTTTGATGTTGGGCATGTCCTTATCAAGAATAGCATCCGCGAGCTCATAGGTTTCTTCAATTGTTAAATGACGCAGGCTTTCGATCGTCTGTTTTTTATCCCATGGGCATTTTTCCCGCAATTCATCCATAATAACCAGTAAGCGTTCAAAGGCTTTTAATTTTTCTTCCATTTTTTCTGTATTGAATAATTACCTGTTATAGATCCGCTAATTTACGGATTATTCAATTGCAAATTTGAGCGTTGGAAAGCCAATTATTTTGATAATTTTGTAAAGTAAACATGAGCCGGAAACAACCATATCAATTGATGAAGACAATGATCCTGATGATCATGGCGATTGCCTGCTCGTTTTCTTCGTCTTCCCAGAATTCATCCCGGCATAATTTTATTGTTTCAGGCCAAGGACATTACGGTTATTTAATCAGTCACCGCGGAAACATGACCCATTTGATAAAAGGGCATATATACGGAGGAGAGTTGAATTATATCTTTCGCACATCAGGAAGCAAATGCTGGCATCCGATGTATAAATATCCTGAATTTGGAATCTGCGCTGTCCACCTTTACCTGGCTAATCCGTCACAATTAGGAAACCTGGATGCCATTTATCCTTACACGAATCTTCGTTTGAACAAAGAAAATAAAAAATTCAAGCTGGACCTCCGGCTGGGTGTCGGTCTCGCTTATATTTCAAAGCCTTTCGACCGCATTACCAATCATCAGAATGTGGCGATCGGATCTCATTACAACGGTTTTGTTAATTTGCGGTTGAATGGTTCATTTATGCTGACGCCGGCCTGGAGGATGGATGCAGGAGTGGGGTTGTCGCATGCTTCCAACGGGGCCATCAAAACACCGAACCTCGGTTTAAACCTCACTACACTGAACCTGGGCCTGGGCTATGTATTTGGAGAGAAGAACTTACTTATGAAATGTGATTCCGTAATGCCACCTGCAGCAAAAAAATGGCATCCCTCGCTAATAGCGATTGCCGGAATAAAAGAGCTGGAACATCCCAATGGTTCAAAGTACCTGGCCTACGGCTTGATGATGAACATGTACAGAACAAGGAATTATAAAAATAAGTTTGGTGGCGGATTGGAAATTGCATACAGTAACGCCACGCGCAAAGATCTTGTGAACGATTCGCTTGAAGTGAAAACAAAGGATGTAATACAGGCCGGAGCGAAAATAGGTTATATGTTCCAACTCGACAGGCTTTCATTACCAATAGAATTCGGAATGTATTTTTACAAGAGTGAAGCCAATGCCGACAGGTTTTTTCATCGTATCGGCCTGCGGTATATGTTGACAAAGCATGTAATGGCAAACATTACTTTGCTCACGCACTGGGCGAAAGCAGATTATTTTGAATGGGGGTTAGGCTATGAATTTTAAGAAAAACTATAGTGTGTATCCATTTGCCGTTGCAATCATGGCAATGCTGCTGTTTTCCGCCTGTAAAAAGGAGAACATGTGCGATTGTATTAAGCGTACAGGTGATATTGTTACCGTTGTGAGAGATGTGAAGGCTTTCGACAGATTGTTTTTGGAACAGAATGTCAATGTTTTTATTACCCAGGATCTTGTTCAGGAAGTGAAAGTGGAAGCCGGAGAAAATATTGAGCCTTTGATTGAGACTGTTGTTGAAGACGGGATCTTGATCATCAGAAACAAGAACCGCTGTAACTGGGCCAGAAGCTATGATAAGCCTTTGAATGTATATCTCAGAACTCCTGGATTAACGTATATAACTTCCAATGGCACCGGAACAATTAAAACACTCAATACCATTACGCTCGATACATTTGACGTAGAGATCAAAAATTCAGGGAATATTGAAATGAGCGTTAATAATTATCGGGTGATCTCGCATATCTACGGCGCCGGTGATCTGATTCTCCATGGTAACACTGCTTCACATTCCTGCAGCATCGGAGGATCGTCTTTTCTACATGCAGAGGATCTGTATACCAACTATACCTGGATTCAATCATACACACTTGGCAATTGTTATGTAAGAACAGACGGTGTTTTGGATTGCAGGATAGATGATATAGGAGATGTACATTGCAAAGGCAGTCCTCCGATTGTTTATCGTACCTTTAACGGGGAGGGACAGCTCTTCTTGGAATAATTTTAATTAATGGTTTTAAAATGAAGTGGAGTAAAATCAAAATTCATTACTTAGCCAGGCTAGCGATCTTTTGGCTTTTATTCTTTGCGCTATTCCGAATTCTGTTTATTGTTTATCATCACACCAGAATTCCTGATGGGCAGCACTCGGAAACCAGTCTGAGTTTTCTTTATGCTTTACAGCTGGATCTGGCAACCACCTGTGCATTAATGGTGATTCCTTTTATTCTTTGGGCGCTTCAGCAATTCTATAAAAGCAGGATGATTCACAATATCAACCTGGCTTACAATATTTTTATGATCAGTGTCGTTTCCATCCTGAGCATTTTTAATATTAAGATCTATGGCGAATACGGAACACTGATGAATACGGAAGATCTTGTGTATTTACTCTACCCGAAAGAAGCTGTCACTTTTTTATCCTTATGGTCCCTTCTTTTATTACTGGCAGCTTCAGCGTTTTTCGCGTATATTGGAATCAGATCGTATAGAAGGAACATCACCAGCTTTTCGCTTCCGTATGAACATAAAACAATCAGGCTGCTTCAGATTATTCTTATTCCCATTATTTTATTCCTGGGGTTGAGAGGCGGGGCGCAAGCCATACCGGTGAATGAAGAAGATAGTCATTATTCAGGCTTGAAGATCAACAATGATATCGCAACCAACAATATCTGGTATCTGGGAAATAGTATTTACTATCGGAAAGGCCATTCAATAAATGAATTACAGTAAACTGCTTTTAAGGTCATCTCTTTTTTTTCTGTTTGCATTTTTTGCGAGCTCAGTTGCCTGTGCGCAAAAGAAAGAGAGTTTATGGAAATCGCTGAATACTCCTAAGCCGAACAATGCTGCCGGCGAGGATTATTATGAAAACAATACCATTCGCTACGAGGATTTTATTTATAAAAAGAGTATCAAAACTGTTCAGTTGAGGGATGCCAGCTTTGAGTTAAGCCACGCTATTTTAAACCTGGAGCTGAATGAAACATTAAAGCTTAGTTTTGATGATCTTGATGCGGATTTTAAAAATTATTCCTATACACTTATTCATTGCAATGCGAATTGGGAGCCTTCCGACCTGATGCCAAATGAATACATCGATGGGTTTTTGGATAATTCGATTGTGGAATATCGTTATTCCTTTAATACCTTGCAGAAGTTTACACATTACAATGCTACTTTCCCCAACAATTCCATGCGGATCACTAAATCCGGGAATTATATTTTGAAAGTTTATCTCGATAGTGATCCTGATAAAATAGCCATCACAAGGCGCTTTATGGTTTTTCAAAACAAAGTTGCCATTGAGTCGAATGTGTTTGCTGCGAGCATTATAGAAGACCGCCTTTTTAAACACGAGATCGATTTCAAGATCAATCATAGCAATTACCAGATCAAAAATCCGTTTGGCGATCTGCGGATCGTGATGACACAGAATAATCGCTGGGATAACGCAAAAAGAAATCTGAAACCGGTTTATGTAAAAGATCAGGAGTTGGTTTATGATTATGATGAAGAAAACGTGTTTGCCGGTGGAAACGAATTCCGCTTTTTTGATATCCGTAGCATCCGTTATCATTCAGAGCGTATTTACAGTGTTAAAACCGATACGGCGGGTAATCATGTTGAATTGTATACGGATGAAAAAAGAACATTCAAGCGTTATTACTCGCAGCCCGATATGAATGGCGATTTTCTCATCAAAGTTCAGGAAGGAAACGACAGTGAAGTGGAAGCGGATTATTGCTATGTGAAATTTTTTCTTCCTTACGATGCACCTTTAACGGATGGAAATCTTTATGTATTCGGAGCTTTTAATGCCTGGAAATGCAGTTCGGAGAATTTATTGAGATACAATGCCGCCCGTTTTGGTTATGAGTGCACTTTATACCTTAAACAAGGATATTATAACTATGAATATGTGTTTCTGAAAGACGGAGAAGTGGCTGCCGATGAAACGCTGATAGAAGGAATGCATTATGATACCGAAGATGATTATACGATCTATGTTTATCACCGGGAGCCCGGAACCTTTTATGATCAGCTGATTGGAGTGAAGCGGCTAAATTCCATGAAGCAGTATTAATAGCTTGTTTTTTTGGAAATTGGCGATCAAACCAGCTTTGTAGCCAATTTCCGAATTACGCCCTGTTGAAAACCTTTTGGCCTGATACTTGTTTCTTTTTGTAGGAAATGATAATATTGTCATAGTCAATCCAAACATTATTAAAACGTATGTTATGGGAATACAATCTACTCAAGTAACCCACGGTATTAAAATAAGCGTGGAAACAAGGTTTCAGAGCGAACATTCTGTTGCTGAGCATCGTCATTTCTTATTTTCATATCGTATTACTATCGAAAATAACAGTGAATATACTGTTCAGCTGATCTCCCGGCATTGGGATATTTACGATTCCAGCAGCGAACACAGCGAAGTGGACGGAGAAGGTGTAGTTGGGGAACAGCCGGTTTTAGAGCCAGGGGAGCTGTTTGAATATGAGTCTGCCTGCAGCTTGACTACCGATATGGGTAAAATGAGCGGAACGTACCTGATGGAACGTAAAGTGGATAAAGCACGCTTTCATGTGACCATCCCTGAATTTGAACTGATAGTTCCTCAGCGACTGAATTAATATTCTAATATAATTAAGCAGGAAATCCTTTTCATTTTATGGAAAGGATTTTTTATTGATATCGTTCCTGTAATTTCTTTCCAACCATCTTGTCGATGGGCAGTGTAAAGTCATTTTCTGAAATGCTTGACAAGGGTATCCAGCGAAAGGTTTGCTCATAACGCTTGTCAGGACCAAAATCAAAAACTTTTTCTGTGCTTTTTAATTGGAAAGTGGAAACAGGTTTTACCAAATAATAAATACTGATGATCTGATGCGATTTATTGTAAGCAGATACCTGAAAATAATCCGTCGTGTAAAAATGCTCAACCACTTCTACCGCATTGTTTGTTTCCTCCATGAACTCTCTTTTAATACAATCGATGGTGCCTTCGCCAAATTCGAGACCTCCGCCCGGAAATTTAGTGATCTCATGGCCCTTAATTAGTTCATCGCTAACCAATACTCTTTCTTTTTCGTCGATCAGAATACCATACACACGAATATTGAATCTGTTTATTTCCATCTTGCAAATTTACTTGAGTTTATGGAAACAATAAAATATCTTTACAGAAAAGGAGTAGAGAATACTACTGAAGCGCATTTATTGTATGAACCAACCTGTAGCATCCCTTCGTTCGACTGTAATCATCCAGATTATCACTGGTTTTTTTTTCTGGTTTCTTTCCGTATTCTTTGCCGGATTAAATGAATATGAATATAGCAGCTGGACGATTTTAGGAATGTTTCTGCCAGGATTGGTTTTTTATATTCTGAAGAAACCGGCAAAAACGATTACTGCAACTGTTTTGATTTTAAATGCTACCTGTCTTTTATTTCCAGGCATTGAATTTATTGATTCGATAAGCGTAATCGGATCGCTTTATCCGATGGGCTATATTTATCTTTTGGTTTTTTCGGTTGGATGCTATTTTTTTCTGCGAACGAGCATTCAGCTTTTTCGCGCCAATCTTAATTCTTAGTGCCTCTTACCATTTCCCTTTTTCCCGGAGGGCCCGGCAGTGTTTCAAGGAAGAACCCTGTTTTTTTAATACTGCGTTTTACTTCTCCTTTCGCACAATAGGTCACCAGGCTTCCCTTCATTTTTGTTGCAGCAAAGAGCTTTGCAAATAATTCTTCCGTCCACATTTCCGGTTGAACGCGCGGACCAAAAGCATCGAAATAGATCAGGTCAAAATCCCCTTTGAAAGTAACATCCTGCAGCGTGTTTTTTATTTTTACTAATGTAAAGTAAGGGTTTATTGAATTTTCTTTTTCCCAATCCGAAATATGCATTTTATTCATGATCGCTTTTAATACATCGATTTCTTTCTGCTCCGATTCTGAAAGGAGTTCTACATAATTCAGCTCCTCCACAAGTTTCAGCTCCAGCGGGAATGCTTCCAATGCAATGTAGTGTATTTTGATATCCAATTTTTCTGCTTCAAGGCAGGTAAGAAGTGCATTCAAGCCAGTTCCTAATCCAATCTCCAGAATATTAATCTGTGAATATCCCTGATTGTACAAATGCTGCAAACCTGTTTTGATGAATACGTGCTTCGCCTCCTGGATGGCACCATGAATGGAATGATAGTGTTCGTCGAGGCCTTCCACATAAAGCGAATGGGAGCCATCGGCAGTTTTTATTATTTCTCTTTTCATCATAAAAAAAGAACGCAAAGTCTAAACCTTGCGTCCTTCTGGTTTATTAAAATGGATTATTTACTTAGGATCTTAAATTCTGTTCTTCTGTTCAGCTGGCGTCCTTCATCCGTTTCGTTGCCTGCAATAGGCTGTTCTTCACCATATCCTACCGATGTTAAGCGGCCGGCTGCGATGCCTGCTTTAACGAGATAATCCAATACTGCTTTTGCACGGTTGTTGGAAAGCGTTTTGTTATAATCATCAGCACCCTTCGAATCGGTGTGGCCGGAGATCTCGATTTTTAAAGTAGGCACATCGGTCAGCAATTTTGTTAAGCGCTCCAATTCATTGGTTGATTCAGGGCGCAAAGTTGCTTTATCAAAATCAAAGAAGATGTTCTTCAAAATGATCTTGCTACCCACAGCGATATTCTTTAAGGCAACATCTTTCACCACTTCCTGGTAAGCTGCCGTATTCGGAATGTCAAAATTCTCGGAGTGAAAAAGGTAATTGTCTTTTTTTACTGCGATACCATAGTTACGTCCGGCTGGTAAGGATACAAGGTATTTCCCCGTTGCACTGTTGGATGTAAAACTTGCAATGATTTCGTTTTTAAGGTTGTCTACGATTTCAATGGTCGCTTCAAGCGGTTGCTTGGTAAGGAAATCCGTAATAACACCTTTTAAGATCGTCAACTGTGCTTCTTTGATCTGCATTACCGGAGCAATCACCGTTTCTTTAACAGGTGCAGCCTGGCTTGCCAATAGATTGTCTTCATTGTTCTGTATCATTGGTTTTTCTGCTCCAAGGAATGTAACCACATAAATATCTTTCTCACCATATCCGTTTGCATTAAAGGAAGCATAATAACCGTGCTTACCGCTTGCGCTCGTTACAAAGAACACGTCATCATCCGGTGTATTCACAGGATAACCAATGTTCTCAGGAGTACTCCAGGTTTTTGTTTTGTCGTCGTAAACAGATTTGAAGATATCGTATCCTCCCATACTTTTATGTCCCTGGGAACTGAAGTAAAGTGTTCTTCCATCAGGGTGAATGAATACACCTTCTTCACCGTATTGTGTATTGATGGTCGGCCCAAGGTTTACCGCTTTTCCCCATTTTCCTTTTTCATCTTTTTTAGAGATATAAATATCTCTGTCGCCTAAACCGCCGTCAGGTCTGTCGGAAACAAAATAAACCGATTTGCCGTCCGGGGTATAGCAGGCAGAAGACTCATGTGCATCGGTGTTGATGTTTTTATTCATATGATCAGGCTTGCTCCATGAATCCCCTTTTAGTTCGGATTCATATAAATCACCGTTGTTATTACCAATGTAGATCAGAAATTTCTGACCGTCAGCTGATAATCCTGAATTGGCATCGTGGTTATCCGTATTGATTGGCTTGCCCATATTCACAGCAGTGGTCCACTTTCCGTCTTTGCGGGTCGATATATAAATATCTTCAAATGGTTCGTTGATCTCAGGATCAATTTTTCCTCCGGTTGAAGTTGGCCTGCGGGATGTGAACAGCATGACTGATTCATCCGCAGAGATTACAGGGCCATAGTCAGGATATTGAGAGTTGACCTCTGCGCCAACATTATCGATGAAAACACGGATGGGGTTTTTAACCATTTCTTTTCCGGTTAAGCATTGGCTGATATGAACATTTACATCACCCATCAACAGCGCCAGTTCTTCCCCTTTTAATGTTTGCTGGAAAGTTTGGAATTCTTTTATCGCTTTATCCCATTGCATGTCCAGATGGTATGCTTTTCCCAGTAGATAATGAGCCTGCGGATCAACATTCGGATTTAGCTGCAATGCTTTTTCCAGGAAGGAAATGGACTTAAGCTTGTAATTGGAGTATAAATAACACTTGCCGATCTTGTAGTTCAATAGTGCATTGTTCGGATTGAATTTCTGAGCAGCAAGGTAATAGGGATCCAGCGCTTGCTTGTAGAATACTGTTGCCATCGAAAAAAGCTCATCTCCTTTTTCGATGTTCTTTTTTGCTTCTTTCAAACCGTCTTTATCATCCTTGAAATTCTCCTTGGTGAAATCAACGTTTTGTGCAAATGAGCTGGTTGAAATTACCAGCAAAATGTATAGTATAATTCGTCTCATTTTAAATTTCTGTTTTATCTGATTAAGTTTTGAGAAAGCTGTTTACGCGAGCAATCTTTCAGTCCAGTTTTTCAATTGATAATTTATTTACAATCTCCTGTATAATTTTTCGCGGATTCAACTCCTAATTCAATCGCTTTTTTCCAGTCGGCACAAGCGCCGGCATTATCACGGAGCATTTCTTTTGCAATTCCGCGGTTCAGATATGGGTAACCATATGTAGAATTAAGTTGGATGGCTTTTGTACAATCATCAATAGAGCCTTTGTAATCTTTTAATTTGTATTTGGCGGCTGCACGGTTATTGAAAGCAAATGCATAGTCTGCTTTTAACTGTATCGCTTTCGTGAAATCATCAATTGCACCCTGGTAATCGCCGTTATCAAGCTTAGCGCTTGCACGATTATTGTAAGCTACATAATAGTCTTTCTTTTGATTGATGGCTTCCGTGTAATCGCTGATAGCTCCTTTGAAATCTCCTTGTTTACGTTTTGCGCTTGCAAGGTTATTATAAGTAAAGGCCATTTCAGAATTCGCAACCAATGCTTTGTTATAATCGGAGATGGCACCTTTGATATCGTCCATTTGACGTTTCGCGCTTCCTCTGTCATTATATGCATATGCGTAATCAGGCTTAATGGTAATGGCTTTGGTGAAATCTTCCACGGCACCTTTGTAATCATTGTTCTCGAACTTTATTCCACCGCGGTAGTAAAACGCCTGTGCATAATCCGCTTTCACTGCTACTGTTTTTGTATAGTCGGCGGAAGCTCCATCTTTATTGCCGAGCGCATATTTCGCTTGCCCGCGGCTGAAATAGCTATCAGCTGTTTCTCCAATGCTAAGCGCTTTATCAAAATCGGCAATCGCGCCATTATAATCCTTCATCTCAAATTTTGTTGCACCGCGGTTGTAATAAGCTCTTTCAAAATCAGCCTTTAGTGCGATGGCCTGGTTAAAATCAGTCAAGGCAGCACCGAAATTTTTGGTGGAGAAATTAGCAATTCCGCTGTTATAAAATTTTTCCGCATCCTGTGACCCGTCGTCCAGTACTTTTGCTTTTATGATGCTGTCAGTTTGTGCGTTGGCATAGTCCTGAATTGCAAAAGCGCAGAGCATTACAAAGATTAGTCGTTTGATCTTCATGGTTTATATCGTTTTTAGAATAGCATAAATATAGCAAGTTTTTTTGATTGTAGGAATGGCTTTATTTTCGAAAATTTTGATTGAAAAGTATTTTCCGGAAACCAAACAAATTGGTTAAGTTTGTAGCTCATTACATGACAGCTACGAACAATCATAAATCACCGCTTTTAACTATATTCCTCACCGTATTTATTGATATGCTGGGAGTCGGTATTGTTATTCCGGTAATCGCTCCGCTCTTGCTTGATCCTGCGCATGAGATGCTTTCTTTTGATGTAAGTACCCATACGAGAACAATTTTGCTGGGTTTTCTGATCGCAGCCTATCCATTGGCGCAGTTCTTCGGCGCTCCCATGCTTGGCGCACTTTCCGACCGTTTTGGAAGAAAAAAATTATTGTTTATCTCTTTAGTAGGCACTTTAATAGGCTATATTCTTTTTGCGACAGCCATTCTGGAGCAGAATATTTACCTGCTTTTCTTCAGCCGTTTTCTGGATGGTTTTACCGGGGGCAATATTTCTATTGCGCTTTCTTCTATTTCCGATTTCAGCGATGAGAAATCCAAAGCAAAGAATTTTGGGATTGTAGGAGCCGCGTTTGGATTAGGTTTTATATTGGGTCCTTACATAGGCGGTAAATTCGCCGACCCCTCCATTGTTTCATGGTTCAATGCTGCCACTCCGTTTTGGTTTGCCGGTTTACTGACGCTGGTGAATCTTGCATTCGTGTTTTTTATTTTCCCGGAAACACTTCGTGAAAGAAGGCATACAGCGGTGAGTGTATTTACCGGAATTCGAAATATAGGAAAGGCCTTCCGCTTAAAACAAATGCGGACGATTTTTTGCGTGGTATTTCTGTTAACACTCGGGTTTAATTTTTTTACGCAGTTTTTTCAGGTCTTCCTGATTAATAAGTTCAACTTTACTATTTCCAATATTGCCGACATTTTTGCTTTTATCGGGATTTGGATCGTTGTGGCTCAAGGCGCATTGCAAAGGCCTTTGTCGAAAAAGTTCGCTCCTTTGAGCATTTTACAGGTTGCCGGATTGGGCCTGGGACTGGTATTGCCGCTCTTGCTGTTTCCTTCCCAGTCAAAATATATTTTCTTCGTATTGCCTTTTATTGCCATTTTTCAGGGACTCACTCAGCCAAACATTACTTCAGTAGTCTCCAGTCAGGCTGGAAAAGACGAGCAAGGGCAAATTCTCGGGATCAATCAATCGATACAATCATTGGGAATGGCGATTCCTCCAATCATCGCGAGCTATATAAACCTTGTAAATATCAATTTGCCCATTGCCACCGCCTCTTTCTGTATTATCCTTGGCTGGGTAGTTCTCATTCTGTTTTTTAAGAATAAAAAAGAACCAACACTTGCAACAACCACTACATTTACATAAATGAAAAAAATCATCTATTGTTTTATTTTCTTTTCGCCGCTGTTGAACAGCTCATGCGGTGACAATAAAGAAAAGACCGGAGAAAAAAACTATTCCGCAGAAGAAATTGCTGCGGAAAGCAAGAAAGCGAATGCTTTTTTTGATCGCGTATTTGATGCAAAAGTTGACCGCGATCCGATGCAGCAATCGTTTTATGCCATCAAAAAGGACTATGGAAAATGGCCTGATATCAGTGATGCCAATGCTCAAAAAGAATTAGAAATCACTAAAGCCGCACTGGACTCGCTTCATGCAGGCTTTGACTTGGCGGCCCTGGATGTTCAGACCAAGATCAGTTATCGTTTGTTTGAAAAGATGTGTCAGGAGGGAATTGAAAATTTCAAATGGCGTTTTCATGATTATCCTGTGAATCAAATGGGCGGATTGCAAACCGATGTTCCCACTTTCCTGATTAATGTTCACCTGGTGGATAATAAGAGTGATGCAGAGGCATACATCTCCCGCTTAAATGGAATAGCTTCGTTGTTCGGGCAGCTGATAGCGAATCTGAAAATCCGTGAAGAGAAGAACATTGTTCCTCCGAAATTTGTATTTCCTTATGTATTGAATGATTGTAAAAATGTGATCAGTGGAGAGCCCTTCGAAAAAGGCAAAGGCATGAATCCCTTGCTGGAAGATTTCAGCAATAAAGTGAACGCGCTTAAAGACATTGACGATGCAACGAAAAAGGATTTGATCGGGAAGGCGACAGTTGTGTTAACTACTTCCGTGAAGCCCGCTTATGAAAACCTTATCGCTTATTGGACAGCCTTGGAGAAGAAAGCGACCAGCGAAGATGGCGCCTGGAAATTGCCTGACGGTGATATTGCTTACGATGCCGCTTTGAAGCAGACCACCACTACCAATTTAACTGCGGATGAGATCCATGAGATCGGTTTGAAAGAAGTAGCTCGCATTCACGAAGAAATGAAAGTCATCATGAAAAAAGTGAATTTCAAAAGTGAGAATCTTCAGGAGTTTTTTGATTTCATGCGTGTCGACAAGCAGTTCTACTACGCGAATGACGCGGTCGGAAAGGAAGCTTATCGTGTGAAAGCGGTGAAAATAATTGATGATATGAAGGTTGAGCTGGACAAATTGTTTCTTACAAAGCCTAAAGCAGACATTGTAGTGAAGCCTGTTGAAGCATTCCGTGAAAAATCAGCAGGAGGCGCTTTTTATGAAGATCCTGCAATTGATGGCTCAAGGCCAGGCCGCTATTATATTAATCTGTTTAACATGGCTGATCAGGCGATTTACCAGATGGAAGCATTGGCTTATCATGAAGGAATTCCGGGTCACCATATGCAAATTGCTATTGCGCAGGAATTAAAAGGAATTCCTAAATTCCGCATGCATGGCGGAAATACAGCTTATATTGAAGGTTGGGCGCTGTATTCGGAATTGGTTCCCAAAGAGATCGGTTTTTACCAGGATCCCTATTCCGATTTTGGACGATTGGCAATGGAATTGTTCCGTGCTGCACGTTTGGTGGTGGATACAGGTATTCATCGCAAGAAATGGACCCGTGAACAGGCACTGGCTTATTTTAAAGAAAACACTCCTAACCCGGAAGGCGATAATAAAAAGGAAATAGAGCGTTACATTGTATGGCCTTCGCAGGCAACAGGCTACAAGATCGGAATGATCAAAATTCTGGAGCTGCGTGAAAATGCTAAAAAACAATTAGGTGGTAAATTTGATATCCGCGAATTCCATGACGTGGTATTAACTTCTGGTCCTTTGCCTTTGAATTTTTTAGAGGAAATGGTAGATACGTGGGTGAAAAGTAAGCAGGCGAAATAAAAACGATTAACAAAAAAACGAAATTCGAATGGCAAAGAAAGCGGCAGTAAAAAAAGCAAAGACATCTAAATCGATCCTGACAAAAAACTCTCTGGATTTTTTACGTAATTATTTAAATAATGCTTCGCCAACAGGTTTTGAATCGGCCGGACAAAAGTTGTGGCTTGATTATATAAAGCCATATACCGATGATTATTTTACGGATAATTATGGGACCGCTGTAGCGGTGATCAATCCAACAGCAAAATACAAAGTAGTGATTGAGGCGCATGCGGATGAGATCTCCTGGTTTGTTCATTACATTACCAGCGATGGTTTTATTTATTTGAGAAGAAACGGTGGGAGCGATCATATGATTGCTCCTTCAAAACGAGTGAATATTCATACCGATAAAGGAATCATTAAAGCCGTATTTGGTTGGCCGGCTATCCACGTTCGCGACGCAGCGAGGGAAGAGGCGCCCTCACTAAAAAATATTTTTCTGGATTGCGGCTGTTCCACTAAAAAAGAAGTGGAAGCCTTGGGTATCCATGTGGGGTGTGTAGTGACCTACGAAGATGAATTCATGGTGTTGAATGATCGTTACTATGTTGGGAGAGCGCTGGATAATAGAATTGGTGGATTCATGATTGCTGAGGTAGCGCGTTTGCTAAAGGAAAGTAAAACGGTTTTGCCTTTCGGTTTATACATTACCAATTCGGTACAGGAAGAAGTAGGATTAAGAGGTGCTGAAATGATCACTCAAACGATCAGGCCGGATGTTGCTATCATTACAGATGTTTGTCATGATACACAATCGCCCATGATGAGCAAAGTGACGAGCGGTGACCTTGCCTGTGGAAAGGGGCCTGTTCTGACATATGGTCCTTCTGTTCAGAATAATTTGTTGAAGCTGATCATTGATGCAGCAGAGAAGAAAAAAATTCCTTTTCAGCGTGCTGCAGCATCCAGGTCTACCGGCACAGATACGGACGCCTTTGCTTATTCAACAGGAGGCGTTCCTTCTGCATTGATTTCATTGCCACTTCGCTACATGCATACTACTGTGGAAAGTGTTCATAAGGATGATGTGGAGAATGTAATCAAGCTGATTTTTGAATCGCTTAAAACAATCAAAAACAATCATGACTTCAAGTACAATAAAAAATAAAGCGCTGCCAAACTGAGTCGATGGGCCTTTGTGTTTTTATGGAACCTTGATAGTGAATTGTCGTATACTTACTAAAATTTTTAAATAATGAAAAAAAAATCCGGTTTATACTTATCATTCCTCTTTATAACAGGCGCATTTGTGTCCTGTAACAATGATACAAACTCCGGAAAAGAGAACATGCTGAATGCGGATGATTCCATCGCTTTGGTGGAGAGCACTGGTCCTGGTATTTCTACCCATAAATTCGATATGGTGATCAGCGATATTCCATTTCCGTTTGAGATTCTCGATAACCTTTATTCAAAGAATGTTCCTTTTGAGCAAAAAGCGATGAATGATGTGTCAAACATTTCCAAATACAATCAATATAATTCAAAAGCATTGAACCTCGGCATTTATGGTGCTGATCTTGCGTATACTGTAACGTATGAAGAATTCCAGCAGATGGGCGCTTATGTGAAAAACACCAAGCGTTTGGCAGAGGAATTAAATATTCCATATGCGTTCAATCAGGAAATGATGGATAAGTATTCCAAATTCAAGGACAATAAAGATTCATTGACGCAGGTCGTTTACGATTCTTACAACCAGGTGGATCAGGCACTGAAAAATGATGAAAGAGTAGGGATGGCGGCATTGGTGGTGACAGGGAGCTGGCTGGAAGGTTTGTATTTGTCGACAAAAGCGTTTATCCATGCAGAAAAAACACCGGATAACAGTTCCATGTATAATGTTATTATGGAGCAAAAACAAAGTCTGGGTATTGTGATCAAGCTACTGGAAGAATATAAGAAAGATACCTATATCGCCCGCCTGATAGATGATCTGAAAGGGATCACTTCTGAGTACAATGTCATTACTTCCGATGAGACGATGAATGAAAAGCAGCTCATTATCATCAATTCCAAAGTGGAAGCCTTGCGCAGCAAAATCATTGAGGGCCTGTAGCGGAAGAAGCCAGAAATAGCTTCAGCTCTTCCAGTTTATTCGTGTTGATCAGGTCTACGCCACAATCGAGTAATTCTTTCCATACAATCTTATTCTCCGGAGAAGCCCACAAACGAACCTTCTTTCCTTGCTCATGCGCTTGTTTCACTAATTGCATCAGCTTGTTTTTCTCCTTCGCAGGAATTAATCCTTTTCCTTTCCATTTCAGGATGCTCGAATATTTTGTGCTTGCCATTAAGCATAGATCTTCCTGACGCGGCTGATCAAGTTCTAATAAACTTTGATCAATAAAGGCGAATCGCGTTTTTTCTTTTTGAAGCTCTTCATAAGGCTTATTGCCCGAAAGGATAATGGTAACTGCGCCCGCAATTATTTTTCCATCTTCATAGCGTGTGAGCATGGCGCGGTATTGCTCCAATAGCTTGCTGAGTAATCTGTAGGTATCAGTTGCATTTGATTTTATATCAATGAGCAAGATGAGCGATCCGTTGCTGTAAACCATTCCCTGCTGTTTATCAAAGAGTGTCTTCAGAGGCAGGAGGTATAACGCTTCCAGGCTGCTGCATTTTTTAGATCGGGGCGGAAGATGCGAAACAAGCAATTGTCCCTTCACTAAAAACACATCTGCTTCCATGCTGTTGAAGCCGTTTTGAAGGGCATCCGACAAAGGACGCTTTTGGCGGTAATCATTATGCGAATGTGCATTTTTTAAGCAAGGCCCCTGAGCCTTTCCACTGAAACAGGTGAAAATAAAGATAAGACATAGCAGTGGTTTCAGGTACATAATCAGCTTTTTTGGAGGCAGCGAATAATTGATAAAAATGATGAATTTTATTTCAAAATGAGTATTTTAGTCAAAATTTAATGCAATAATCGTTAATATGATCCAGGAATGGCAATAATAGGTTCGGTGATCAAGAGGGCGTTTGAATTGCGGGAGAGATTGCCAAAGATCCGCAAGAAGGATGGTTATAAGCAACAAACAAAAGTGCTGAAGAAGCTGCTCACCAAAGCGGAATTTACGGCCTTTGGCGAATATTATAATTTTTCTAAAATACTGGGTGAAGAAGATGTGATAACGGCTTTTCAGAATACCGTAAAAACGCATGATTACGATTCCATGTTTAAAAATTGGTGGCACAGGGCAAAGGATGGTGAATCCAATGTCTGCTGGCCCAAAAAGATCAAATACTTCGCTTTAAGCTCGGGTACTTCCGAATCCTCCAGTAAATATATTCCTGTAACAACCGACATGCTGAAGGTGATCCAGAAAGTAGGATTGAGACAAATGATTTCTCAGGTGCGCTGCGGATTACCAAAAGAACATTTCGAACGTGGCGTACTGGTGGTAGGAGGAAGCACTGATCTTAAATACAATGGAACTTATTATGAAGGCGATTTGAGTGGCATTACTACCGGCACCATTCCATTTTACGTGCAGAAATACAATAAGCCCGGAAAGAAAATCGCTGCGGAACGCAACTGGGAATCTAAATTGCAGGAGATTAGCAATAATGCGAAAGACTGGGATATCGGCATCGTTTGCGGCGTTCCGGCATGGATTCAGATCTTGTTTGAAAAGATAATTACTGACTATAAAGTAAACAGCATTCATGATGTTTGGCCAAACCTGAATGTATACATTCATGGGGGTGTTTCATTTGCTCCTTATAAAAAAGGTTTTGAGAAATTATTGGCACGTCCTATCATTTACATGGATACTTACCTGGCATCGGAGGGCTATGTGGCTTTTCAAACAAGACAGGAATCGGAATCAATGAAGATGATGCTCGACAATGGTATGTTCTACGAATTTGTTCCTTTCAATGAGCTTAATTTTGATGCCGATGGAAATATGGTGAAGGATCCCGAAACTTTAAACATTGATCAGGTGCAGGAAGGAACGGAATATGCCCTGCTTATTTCCACTTGCTCTGGCGCCTGGCGATACCTCATCGGCGATGTGATTAAATTCACTTCTCTTGAAAAGTATGAGATCCTGATAATGGGGCGGACCAAACATTTTTTAAGCTTGTGCGGAGAGCATCTTTCTCAGGACAATATGAACCGGGCCATCGAACTCGTTTCCCTGGAACTGAATATCGATATTAAAGAGTTTTCAGTGGCGGGAATTAATTACAACACTTTGTTTGCACATCACTGGTTCATAGGGACGGACGATGCTGTTGATCCGCAATTGCTTCGTACGCGCATCGATGAAACGTTGAAGGAGTTGAACGATGATTATAAAGTGGAGCGAATAGCGGCATTAAAGGATGTGATTGTGGATGTACTTCCAACTCATGTGTTTTATGATTATATGAAGACAAAAGGGAAAGTTGGCGCTTCTTTTAAATTCCCGCGTGTTTTAAAAAAGAACCAGTTGCTTGATTGGGAATCCTATTTAAAAATGAATAAATAAGTATGATATTTAAGGCTATTTTCTCGGGATTAGCATTAGGTCTGGCACTGGCATTATCCCTAGGGCCCTCATTTTTTGCATTGATTCAAACCAGCACCAAGAGAGGTTTTCGGCCTGCTTTGGGTTTGGCATTCGGGATTTTTCTCAGCGATCTTTTTTGTGTGGTGCTTGCCTATCTTGGGGTTGCACAATTTTTTGATGACCCTCAGAATAAGATTTATGTCGGCCTGGTAGGAGGAACAGTATTAGTGATGTTTGGCTTCTTCAGTGCTTTTCAGAAAAAAGAAGTGGTTAAAAAAGACATGGTGGTAAAGGAAGCAAGCATTCCCCTTTATATTACGAAAGGTTTCTTTCTCAATCTTTTAAACCCAGTAGTGATCGGCCTTTGGATGGCCTGTGTGGTTTCAGTTAGCTCCAACAAAGCCTATACGACCCTTCATATATTTTTATTCTTTATCTCATCGCTGACAACGGTGTTTCTTACAGATGCTTTAAAAGCATACTCCGCCAATAAGATCAGCGCATTTCTAAGTGAAAAGGTTCTAAGGATGGTGGGCATCATAGCTGGAATTATACTAATGATCTCCGGTTTGATCATGATCTACAAAGTATTCGTGTAGATCCGTTTTTAAAGAGAGAAAAAAATCGAAATTATTTTTCCAGAATAGTCTTAATATCCGGTTTGAAATATAAACTGCTTTTCAGGATCTTTCCATCTTCCCTGAAAATTGGTTCCCCTTTTTCATCCAGCTTGCTCATATTGCTTCGCTGGATCTCATCAAATACTTCTTCGATTTTATGCTGAAGCCCGTGACGGAGGATGGTTCCGAATAAAATATAAAGCTGATCGCCTAGCGCATCTGCGATTTCAACCAGGTCGCCGTTTTTACAGGCATCCAGGTATTCTTCGTTTTCTTCTTTGATCAGGTTATAACGCAGCATATATTCATTTTCACCTACTTCGGCAGTTGGTGTGTATCGGTTCCCTATCTTAAAGGTGTCATGGAACAACTCAACATGCTTGATCTTGTGCATCAACGTTCCTTTATTCTCAGTAGCTTCCATTTTGATTTCTTTAAGATTGTTTTTACGCTCCAGCAATTACTTCTTTTTCCCTTTGCCTGCTTTGTACTGTGCATTCAGTCCTTCCAAAATTTCATTGGTAATGTCAAGACTGTCGTTTGCAATCAACACCGGGCTTAAAGGACCATCGCTGAATGCCATTACAAAATTGTAGTTGCTATTCTTGTTGTATTCTTTCAGATATTCTTTTATGGACGTGTTCATTTCCTGGGAGCGCTCTTCGATTTTTGCCATCAGGTCCTGTGATTTCATTTCCAGTTGATCCAGCTCTTCTTTTCTTCTTGCAAATGCTTCCTGCTCTGCATTGATCTGGTTTTCCGATAACAGGCCTTGTTGCGCTTTTTGCTGGAAAGCAGTGTAGTCTTCCTGCAGCTTTTGGCCTTTGGTCTGGTATTGTCTTTCCAGAGAGCTCTGTTCAGCTCTGGCTGAAGTGTTTACATCTTTGATATAATCGTATTTCTCATTCAATACATCCAGGTTCACATAAACGATCTTGGAAGCTTTGATATCTTTCGGTGCCATCACAACAGGTTTCGCCACAGCTGTAGAATCAGTTCCTTCGGTAGTTGCGGCACATGTTGACGGAGAGGAAAAATGCAAGAAGTATAATACCGCAACGGCGATTATAAGGACTACATTCAATAACAGGGAGATGTTCTTGTTCATTTTTTAGATTTTAAATGCTCCGCAAAGATAAATTAAAAAACGTCCCCCATTGCCGGAGGACGTTTCTCTTATTATTAAAAAATGTTAACAAATTAGTTTTTTGATAAATAGCTGGCAACGCCTTCATGTGTAGCTTTCAACGCGGTTTCGCCTTTTACCCAGTTTGCAGGGCATACTTCTCCGTTTTCTTCGTTGAACTGTAGCGCATCTACCATACGAAGGGCTTCATCTACATTGCGTCCCAATGAAAGGTCGTTGATGAGTATGTGACGAACAATTCCTTTTTTATCGATCAGGTATAAGCCGCGGAAAGCGATCATCGGACCAGTAGCAACCAATTGGTCGTTTTCATCGATTTCATAATCGCCCGATAAAACATCGTAATTCATAGAGATTGTTTTAGTAGTATCCGCAACAATCGGGTATTTCACACCCTGTATTCCACCTTGTCCTTTTGGTACTTGTAACCAACCCCAGTGGGATTGTTCCGTGTCTGTAGAACAAGCGACAACTGCGACATTGCGGGATTCGAATTCAGCGATTTTTTCCTGAAATGCATGTAATTCTGTCGGACAAACAAATGTAAAATCTTTTGGATAAAAGAAGAAAATCACGTGTTTCTTGCCGATGTATTGTTCCAAAGAGAAGTCAGCAACTATTTCTCCTCCGTTTACTACTGCCTGTGCTTTAAATGCCGGCGCTTTTTTTCCTACTAATGACATGGTTTTTATATATTTTTATGGTTAAACAAAATTTCGCACGAATTTACAAAATTACACGGTACTTAAAATGATTTAAACCTGAAACAATTGATTATATTTATTGTTTAGAAAAAAGCAAGCAGCGGTGATAACTATCATCTGAATTATTAACCCTAAATCCAAAATTAAAACGCTAATGGCAATCGAACCAGGACAAAAAGCACCGGCATTTACACTTTTAGACAGTGACAAAAATGAAGTAACATTAGAACAGTACAAAGGAAAGAATGTGTTATTATTGTTTTTTCCTTTAGCCTTCACCAGCACCTGTACTGCTGAGTTATGCGCAACCCGTGACGACATTGCCAGCTATAACAATTTCAATGCCCAGGTGCTTGGTATTTCAGTCGATTCCCGGTTTGTGCTGGCAAAATACAAGGAAGAACAAAAGCTGAATTTCCCTCTTCTTTCGGATTTTAATAAAGAGGCTTCTGCTGCTTATAAGTGTTTATATGAAACATTTATTGGAATGAATGGTGTTTCAAAGCGTTCGGCTTTCGTAATTGATGCAAAAGGGATAGTGCGTTATGCCGAAGTGCTTGAAGTAGCAACAGAGATCCCCGATTTTAAGGCAATAAAGGGAGTGCTTGCAGGATTGTAATTAAGAGTGTGTCGCGCAATTGAATAAGCTACAAGGTCACAATTGCAAAAACGGCTCCCAAAATGATCACCATGAACTTGATAAGGTTGAAGCGATGATTTTCACTCGATTCAAAGAGAATGGTGGTGGAAATATGCAGGAATATTCCGACCACCACTGCCATGATCTTATCAAAATAAGTGGAAAGGTCGAATAGCATGTTTTGCCCGATAGCATAGCTGGTGAACGTTCCTAAGGGAGTTACCAATGCAAATACGATCAGCCACAAAATCGCATTTCTCTTGCTGATGCGGGAAGCTAGCAACATGGTCATTAATGCAATGGCAATAGGGATATTATGCATCACAATTCCGGTTAGCAAAGAGCTATGAGATTCTGTTGCACGGTTGGCAAGCGGCATTCCTTCTAAAAAGGAATGGATGGAGAGTCCGATCATCATCGCGTATGGAAAAGCGTTGTGCTTGTGGTCATGCTTATGAACATGAATGTGCCCGTGCTCGATTCCTTCCGAGAAAAATTCCAATAGTATCTGCGCAAAAAATCCAGCTAAAATAAAAATTCCAACGTTAGGAGTTCCGGATAAATAGATTTCAGGGATCAGGTGTAAAACACTAATGGCAAATAGAAAAGCGCCACTAAAAGACAGAATGAGCTTCAGATTTTTGCTGCTGATATTAATAAACAACACGCTTGTTCCGCTGATGATAACAGAAAGAAAAAGAATGATGTACAATGAATAATCCATTTCAGTATAGTTGGCAGTCGTTCTTTAAATTATCCTTTTTTAGCAATGATGATCAACCTGTCGGAAGTGTTCGCATCAAAGTCCTCTAATTGGTAATTGCCCCGCAAAGTTATTATTTTAAGTTTATTGGT
>DASWNK010000046.1:0-3992 GCA_036399275.1 Bacteroidia bacterium
TTCTTTGTTCATATAATATTCTTCACCTTCCAACAGCACTCTTGCTTTTCCGTTGATGAATTCACCAATAAAAACGAAAGTCGGTTTAATAATTTCTCTGCCGGTATTATCCATCAGTCCCCATTTGCTACCTAAGCGCACCCGGGCAATTCCTTCCGAAAAATTTTCCACCTGCTGATATTTTATCGGAATAATAATATTTCCAACGGTATCGACATAGCCCCACTTATGATCTTTCTTCACTCTTGCCAATCCGTTGCAATAAGGCCCCTGGTATTCGAAGGCTGATGATTTAGATTCTGATTTAGCTTTCTTTTTTTGTGCGTAGCTGAAATTAGCCGCAAATAAAAAGACAAGCATACATGTAAACGTTTTGATGGTATGTTTCATATCGAATAATTTAGTATGACAAATTCGGCCCCAACCAACGCTCTGCTTTCTCGAGGCTCATGCCTTTTCTTTTAGAATAATCTTCCACCTGATCTTTGCTGATCTTACCGATTCCAAAATAATGTGATTGTGGATGAGCAAAATACAGGCCACTAACAGCAGCGGTCGGAAACATCGCCATGCTTTCGGTTAAAGTGATACCTGTGTTTTTTTCTACCTCGAGCAATTTAAACAAAGCCGGCTTTTCGGTATGGTCCGGTTGTGCAGGATAACCGGGAGCAGGACGGATGCCTGCATATTCTTCTTTGATCAGATCTTCATTCTTCAATACTTCCTCTTTTGCATAACCCCAGAATTCCTTACGAACTCTTTTGTGCAGCAGTTCCGCAAATGCTTCTGCCAAACGATCGGCCAATGCTTTTAACATAATGGCGGAATAATCATCATAATCTTTTTCGAAACGCGCGACATGCTCATCGATTCCTATACCGGTTGTAACTGCAAATGCACCTACATAGTCGGGAGTCTGGAGCCTGGAGTCAGCAGTCTTTGACGCAATGAAATCCGACAGTGCGACATTGTATTGACCAGCTGGTTTTTTTGTTTGTTGGCGCAGTGAGTGAAATACTGTTTTTATTTTTTTGCGGTCTTCATTTTCATACACTTCTATATCATCAGCAACGGCATTAGCCGGATAAATCCCAAACACAGCAGTTGCTTTCAGCCATTTCTCGTCGATGATCTTTTTCAACATGCTTTGAGCATCTGCAAATAATTTGCTCGCTTCCTCACCACGGGTGGGATCTTTCAGGATCTTAGGATAAGAACCTTTCATCTCCCAAGAAATGAAGAAAGGCGTCCAGTCGATGTACTCCGCAATTTCCGCCAGAGAATAATCATCAAACACTTTATTCCCGATAAAAGAAGGCTTTACAATTTGTGTCGTGTTCCAATCGATTGGGAATCTATTAAAGCGCGCCTCTTCAATGGAAATATATTTATTTTGTGATTGAGCATTTTTATTTTGTTCACGCACACGATCATAATCCTTCGTCACTTCGACCATGAAAGCTGCTCGCAGTTCATCAGAGATCAAGCTGCTTGCAACCGGCACCGATTTACTGGCATCGTTCACATGCACCACCGGCCCTGAATAATTCTGCGCGATCTTCACGGCAGTGTGCACTTTTGATGTAGTAGCGCCACCGATCAGCAAAGGCAATCTAAATTTCAGGCGCTCCATTTCTTTTGCCACATGGACCATCTCATCGAGGGAAGGAGTGATCAATCCGCTAAGGCCAATGATATCCACCTCATGCTTTTTTGCTTCCTCCAAAATTTTATCGCAGGAAACCATCACACCCAGATCCACAATTTCGTAGTTGTTACAAGCGAGTACCACGCCAACAATGTTTTTTCCAATGTCGTGCACATCGCCTTTTACAGTTGCCATTAATATTTTACCGGCATTGGATCGGCCATTCCCGACAATACCCGCTAATCTGTTGGCTTCTTTTTCGGCCTGCAGATAAGGTTCCAGGTAGGCCACCGCTTTTTTCATCACACGTGCGCTCTTCACCACTTGCGGCAAAAACATTTTTCCGCTGCCGAACAAATCGCCCACCACATTCATTCCATCCATCAAGGGGCCTTCGATCACATTCAAAGGGCGGCCTAATTTCAGGCGCGCTTCCTCCGTATCCGAATCGATGTGTTCCACCAATCCCTTTACAAGGGCATAGCTCAAACGCTCTTCCACGGTTCCTTTTCTCCACTGCTCATCCTTCTCAGTTTTTTCTTTGGTAATGCCTTTTAAGGATTCGGCATGCTCCACCAATTTTTCCGTAGCGTCGTCTGTTCTGTTCAGCAAAACATCTTCCACCAGGGTCAATAATTTTTTATCAATATCATCGTATACCACTAATTGTGCAGGATTCACAATACCCATGTCCATACCGCATTTTACAGCATGGTATAAAAAGGATGAATGGATGGCTTCACGAACGTGATCATTTCCACGAAAGGAAAAGGAAACGTTGCTTACACCGCCGCTTACTTTTGCATGTGGTAAATTTTCTTTGATCCATTTCGTCGCATTAAAGAAATCGAGTGCATTCAAACGATGCTCTTCCATTCCTGTGGCGACAGGAAAAATATTCGGATCGAAAATAATATCCTGAGGAGCGAAGCCAACCTTATCCACTAAAATATCATAGGCCCGCTTACAAATATCTATTCTGCGCTGATATGTATCTGCTTGTCCGGTTTCATCAAAGGCCATTACAATTACAGCAGCGCCATATTGCTTTACTTTATGTGCATATTCAATAAATTTCTCTTCGCCTTCTTTCAAAGAAATGGAATTCACAATTGCTTTTCCCTGAACACATTTTAATCCTGCTTCGATCACCGACCATTTGGAAGAATCGATCATGATGGGCACACGGGCAATATCCGGTTCGGCAGCAATGAGGTTTAGAAATTTCGTCATGGCAGCTTCACTGTCGAGCATTCCTTCATCCATGTTCACATCAATCACCTGAGCGCCGCCGTCTACCTGATCTTTCGCGATTGACAAAGCTTCTTCATAATTTCCTTCATTAATAAGACGCAGGAATTTTTTAGATCCTGTAACGTTGGTACGTTCACCCACATTCAGGAAATTACTTTCGGGACGAAGGGTTAAAGGCTCCAGTCCGCTTAAATGCATTAAGGTATCAGCCTTCGGCTTTTTACGGGGGGAAGCAGTCTTCGCCAATTCGGCAATCCGTTTAATGTGAGATGGCGTAGTACCGCAGCATCCTCCGACAATATTTAAAAAGCCAGCTTGTAAGAAGTCTTCGATCTGATGTCCCATTTCATGCGCATCCTGATCGTATTCACCAAACTGGTTTGGCAGTCCTGCATTGGGATAAGCACTAACGAAGAAAGGAGATTTCTCAGAAAGCTCTTCCAGGTATGGGCGCATTTCTTTTGCACCCAATGCACAATTCAGTCCGACACTTAAAAGATCCACATGCGAAACAGAATTTAAAAATGCTTCCGTCGTTTGGCCGGACAATGTTCTTCCGCTTGCATCGGTGATAGTTCCGGAAATCATTACCGGGATTTTCCGGTTGATCTTTTCACAATAATTCTGAATAGCGAACAAAGCCGCTTTCGCATTCAGTGTATCGAAAATAGTTTCGATGAGCAAGAGGTCAGCACCGCCATCGATCAGGCCACGAGCCTGTTCGGTGTAGGCTACTACCATATCATCAAAAGTAACTGCACGGAAGCCGGGATCATTTACATCGGGAGATAATGAAAGCGTTCTGTTTGTTGGGCCAAAAGCTCCTGCAACGAAACGGGGAGTTGAATCACCTGATTCCTTTTGAAATTCCGCAATCGCTTCTTTGGCCGCTTTTGCAGATTCGAAATTCAGCTCGTATGCAAATTCCTGCATATCGTAATCGGCCATAGCGATAGTGGTAGCACTGAACGTATTTGTTTCAATGATATCTGCGCCGGCCTTCAGGTATTCTTTATGAATGGCTTTAATGATTTGCGGCTGTGTGATCGATAATTAATCATTGTTGCCTTTCAGATCTTTGTGCCAATCT
>DASWNK010000047.1:0-3828 GCA_036399275.1 Bacteroidia bacterium
CTGCCAATATTTTAATGGCGGCAGTATTGGCAAAAGGAACCACCACCATTTACAATGCGGCCTGTGAGCCCTATATTCAGCAGTTGTGCAAAATGCTCAACCGCATGGGAGCGAAGATCAGCGGCATAGGATCCAACTTACTGATTGTAGAAGGCGTGGAATACCTGGGCGGAACGACTCACCGCATGCTTCCGGATATGATTGAAGTGGGCAGCTTTATCGGCCTGGCTGCAATGACTCAGTCAGAAATTACCATTAAAGATGTGCAATTTGATGAACTGGGCGTGATCCCAAGCGTGTTTCAGCGCCTGGGCATTAAGCTGGAGCGCAGAGGAGACGATATCTACATTCCTTCCCAGGAGAAATATGAGATCGACACCTTTATTGATGGTTCCATTCTTACGATCTCAGATGCAATCTGGCCGGGTTTCACCCCCGATTTGCTGAGTATTATCCTGGTCGTGGCAACACAAGCCAAAGGAACTGTGCTTATTCATCAGAAAATGTTCGAAAGTCGCTTGTTCTTTGTGGATAAACTGATCGATATGGGCGCGCAGATCATTCTCTGCGATCCTCACCGAGCCACTGTAATTGGCTTAAACCGCGAGCACAAGCTGAAAGGCATTTCCATGACTTCCCCGGATATACGTGCCGGCGTGTCGCTTTTAATTGCTGCACTTTCTGCCAATGGAAAGAGTACAATTCACAATATAGAGCAGATCGACAGGGGATATCAGAACATCGACGTCCGTTTACAAAAACTTGGCGCACAAATTGTAAGGAAGTAATCCGAAAAAAATGATAAATTTGTAAACGTGGGTATCTACCCATAAATTAAAAATTAAACTCAGATGAAAAAAATAAACATTTTATTAGTGTTCGCAGCAGTGTCGGTTCTGACATTCGGATTTATAAAAAATACGGCTACTGATGCTGTGCAAGGTGAAAAGGCCGGCGCTGTTGAAGGAACTGCTGTTGGTAACAAAGCTCCTGAGTTGAATTTTAAAAACCCGGAAGATAAGGAAATCGCTCTTTCTTCCTTAAAAGGGAAAATCGTATTGATCGATTTTTGGGCTTCCTGGTGCGGTCCTTGCCGTCACGAGAATCCAAATGTGGTTGCGACTTACAATAAATACAAAGACACCAAATTCAATAAAAAGGCGAAAGGCTTTACCGTTTATAGCGTTTCCATGGATAATAATAAACCGGCATGGATCAATGCCATTGCTAAAGACGGGCTGTTGTGGGTGAACCACGTGAGTGATCTGGGTGGATGGCAATCAAAAGGTGCTGCTATTTATGGCGTTAATTCCATCCCTGCAGGTTTTCTTCTGGATGAAAATGGTATTATCGTAGCGAAAGGTGATGCCTTAAGAGGCGCAGGACTTGAGAATGAGTTGAAAAAATTAATAAAAGAATAAGCATACCGATTGATATGCGAAAGACAGGATCCGGATGGGTCCTGTCTTTTTTTATGCATAAGTTCTCGTTTTTTTTTAGCTTTGGTAAATATTCAAAAAGGAATGAAAAAACAGCTGGGGTATTTTCTTTTGTTGCTGATGGCTCTCACAGGCTTGCAGGTGCAGGCGCAGAATGATGTAGAAGTCCGCATCGCTAGCTTTGGAAACGGAGACATGGCATCGGTGGCTGATATTCTGAGCTATCCTTCTCTGACGGTAATCAACAAAAATGCTAGCGGAAATACCAAGCTTATGTCTTATGAGTGCGTATTCTCCAATATGGATAAAAAAAGAAATCCATCAGGAACTGCCATCTGCAAGAATGATACATATATCCTGAATGCTGAAACCATTGCGCTGCTTTCCAAATACCTTCCGGGAGAAGATTTTACTGTAAAGGATATTTTAGTCGAAGTGGTAAATACAAAAACAGGCGCCATTGAGATCGTAAAAGTAGAACCTCTGACACTGAAGATCAGCGCGAAATCCGGAGGCTCAACGCCGAAAGCGAATGTGGATTACAGCGGCAAGCTGATTACCGGAAAGGACCATAACCAGCCGGTTACCAATCAGAAAGTGGTTTTGCAGGATCAGCAGGATACCGAATTGCAAAGTACGGTGACAGATAATTATGGAGATTTCAAATTCTCTGAACTTAGTTCCGACAAATCCTATAAAATCAATGTGTTGGTCACCGACGATACCAAGATCAAAGACGGACAATTATACGCGGCTAAGCCTGATGGTACGGTGATCAAGACCTTCAATAAAACAAAAAAAGGATATGTATACGAACTATTACCGGCGGAATTAGCAGTATTGGCCAGGGAAAAAGAAGAAGATACAGAATTGAGAATTAAAGCATTCGGGGCTTCCGCCGATGCACAATTGACCGTGATTGAGAATGTTTATTATGATCCGAACTCTTCGGAGATCAAACAGGAGTCTGTTGAAAAGCTCGACAAAATCATCAGCGCCATGGCCGGAAACAAAGCCCTGAGGCTTTCCATTAACAGCCATACCGATGCCAAAGGAGAAGATGTATATAACATGAACCTTTCAGAAAAAAGAGCGCAAAAGGTAATGGAATATTTCATTTTGCAAGGGATTGAAAAAGGAAGATTAAAAGCCAAGGGATACGGTGAGTCTCAAATCAAGAACCGCTGTAAAAACGGAGTGGATTGTTCAGAAGTTGAGCATCAGCTGAACCGGCGCACGGAGTTTAATTTTACAAAGTAAAAGAAGATTTTAGTCATAAAAGACAGAACTTTCGGGTTCTGTCTTTTTATTTTCGGTCTTTTATGTCAAAATGTCTTATTATCTTTGCTGGCAGACAATTTGAAGGTTTCAATCCGTTAAAAAATTAATGAAAAAATTTAAAAACATATTCAAGAAAATGAACACACACGAGAGCGATACGGTGAACGAACAAAACGAAGAACAGGTTCCTCAGGAAGAAGCAGTAATTACAGATGACAAAGACAAGCAAATAACTGAGCTGAAAGCCAAAGTAGAGGAACTAAACGATAAATATCTGCGTTTATACTCAGAGTTTGACAATTTCAGAAAACGTACTTCAAAAGAAAAGATAGAGCTGATGCAGTCCGCAGGAGAAGATGTTTTTAAAAATATTTTACCCGTATTGGATGATTTTGAACGGGCCATTAAATCAAACTCGGAAACAACTGATATTAAAGCGGTGAACGACGGTGTTAATTTGATTTACAATAAACTGAAATCTACGCTTCAGCACAAGGGCTTGGCGGAAATGTCGTCCATAGGCGAAACATTCGATGCGGATATTCATGAAGCGATCACCAATGTTCCTGCTCCATCAGAAGACATGAAAGGGAAAGTAGTGGAAGAACTTGAAAAAGGCTATAGCCTGAATGGAAAGATCATTCGCTTTCCGAAAGTGGTGATAGGACAATAGGTTTCTTACTAACCAATAACCTGATTAACGATTAAATCCAAATGAGTAAAAGAGATTATTACGATATATTAGAGATTCCGAAGGGCGCGGCTGCGGATGAGATTAAGAAGGCTTACCGTAAAATGGCTATTAAATATCACCCGGATAAGAATCCCGGCGATAAGGCGGCAGAAGAAAAATTTAAGGAAGCAGCAGAAGCCTATGAGATATTAAGCAGTCCGGAAAAAAAGCAGCGCTATGATCAATATGGTCATGCCGGAGTTGGCGGGAATGGTGGTTTCGGCGGCGGCAGAGGCGGACAAGGTTTCGGTGGAATGAACATGGATGATATCTTCAGTCAGTTCGGAGATATTTTTGGAGGGCATTTCGGTGGCAGTAGCGGCGGAAGAGGTGGAAGAAGAGTGAACAGAGGTTCTAACCTGCGCGTAAAAGTGA
>DASWNK010000048.1:0-12937 GCA_036399275.1 Bacteroidia bacterium
ATTTTTTATTTCCTCCGATGAAAAAGGCATCCCTTTTATTTTATTCAAACCTTTCGCATCAATCAGGAATTTATCACGGATCACTTTGATCAGCTGCCCGCTGTTCATTTCCGGGATCAATACTTTATCGTAATTCCTCAATACCTCTTCCAGATTTTTCGGCAAAGGATTCAGGTATTTCACATGTGCATGCGCTACATCATGTCCTTCCGCAATGGCTTCCCGCACGGCAGTTTTAATGGAACCGTAGGTAGAACCCCATCCGAGAATGAGCAGCTTTCCTTTTTTGTTTCCATTATCAATTTCCTGTAGTGGAATAAAATCAGCAATCCTGTCGACCTTTGCCTGGCGTAATTTCACCATCAATTCATGGTTCTCCGGATCGTAGGAAATATTTCCCGTTTCATTTTCTTTCTCTATACCTCCTACTCTATGCTCCAGACCTTTTGTTCCAGGAATGGCCCAGGGGCGCGCTAATTTTTCGTTACGCTTATAAGGCAAAAATACTTCTCCTTCTTTCAGATCATTTTTCGCGAAAGCCACTTTCAATTCGGGAAGTTCGGCAGCAGTAGGAAATTTCCAGGGCTCAGAACCATTCGCAATATAACCATCGCTTAAAAAGAAAACAGGTGTCATGAACTCAATTGCCAAACGACAAGCTTCATAGGCTCCGAAAAAACAATCGGAAGGAGTGTACGATGCAATCACCGGAACAGGAGCTTCACCGTTTCTTCCGTACAATGCCTGAAGAAGATCCGCTTGTTCTGTTTTGGTAGGCAATCCTGTGCTTGGCCCGCCACGTTGTACATTCACAATCACCAAAGGAATTTCCAGCATCAATGCCAAACCAATTGCTTCACCTTTCAAAGCAATGCCCGGACCGGAGGAAGCAGTAACTCCTAATGCGCCACCGAAAGATGCACCAATCGCAGAAGTAACTGCCGCGATCTCGTCTTCCGCCTGGAATGTTTTTACTCCGAAATTTTTATGTTTTGAAAGTTCATGCAAAATATCCGATGCAGGAGTTATTGGATAAGTTCCGTAGAATAATGTTAATCCTGCTTTGTGTGTTGCCGCGATCAATCCCAATGCTGCAGCCTGGTTTCCCATAATGCTGCGGTAAGTTCCTTTTGCAACCGGTGCCGGCTTCACATCAAAACGGTTCATCGGCGCTTCTACCGTATCGCCATAATTGAAACCAGCCTTTAATACTTTCACGTTAGCATCGATCAGTTCCGGACGTTTTTTGAATTGCTCTTTTAAGAACTCAATCGAATTGTCGAGGGAACGGTTGTACAACCAATAAATATAGCCAAGTACAAACATGTTCTTGGAACGATCCATTTCTTTTGTTCCAAGGCCGGAATCCGCCAAAGCAGTTCTGGTGATCTTGGTTACATCAATTTCATAGAGTTGGTATTTATCAAGAGAACCATCTTTTAATGGGTTCACACCATCCGGATATTTTGCAAGCTTTAAATTCTTCGGATCAAATCCATCGGTATTCGCAATGATGATTCCACCTTGTTTTAATTGCTTCAGGTTTGCTTTCAATGCAGCAGCGTTCATCACCACCAGCACATCACACGCATCGCCGGCAGTAAAAATCTCTACCGATCCGAAATGCAGCTGAAAGCCTGAAACACCTGCAATGGTTCCTTGTGGAGCGCGGATCTCAGCGGGGAAATTCGGAAAGGTGCTGATGTCGTTTCCGTATAATGCGGCAGTGGTCGTAAACTGGGAGCCTGTGAGCTGAATTCCGTCGCCGGAATCTCCCGCAAAAAGGATGACCACATTTGTTTTTATTTCTGTAGAAGATGCCATGTTTAATTTAAAGTATTCTGTTTGTTACAAAGTTAGCTTAAAGCAAAAAGGTTTTTCCAATAATGGAAAAACCTTTTAAAATATGCATTGTTAATATATTAAAAAATCAGTCCACATAAGCATTACACTTACAACACATATCAGCGCACATTGTTGTATTTTGAAGGGATCTGATCATTTTTTCCTTGATTTCGGTTCCAAAGGTAAGGAATATTGTTATTCGGGCAAGTAAAATTTGATATGTGTCATATTTTCGTTTATTTTGGACTATGAAAAGACTCCTACTATCTATTGTTGTTTGCCTTTGCTTATCCCACCAGCTCATTGCAGGAGGATTCCAGATCAATTTGCAGGGCCAGAAACAGGCGGGCATGGGTCATGCCGGTACGGGGTTTTGCCTCGACAATGCGAGTATCTTCTTCAATCCCGGAGCAGTTTCTTTTCTTGACTCTTTGCGCGGAATCTATTTCGGGGCCAGCTTCATTATGCCGCGCACCACTTATGCCGATTATTCTACACGTTACACTGCCCACATGGAGAAAAATACCGGAACTCCTTTTACCTTATATGCTGTGTACAAATTCAAGAAAACAGCCAAATGGAACTGCGGACTGGGCATTTATACCCCTTTCGGAAGCAAAGCACAATGGCCTGACGACTGGAAAGGACAGTTCCTGATCCGGGAAATCGATCTGAAAACAATTTTTATTCAGCCTACCGCTTCTTATAAGATCAATGATCACTTTGGAATAGGTGCAGGCTTTATATATGCTACCGGAAGCTTCGGTTTAAGAAAAGGTGTTCCTGTTCAGGATAGCAGCGGCAATTACGGAGAAGGAAGCTTAGAAGGAAAAGCCAGCGGATATGGCTATAATGTCGGGCTTTTTATCAAAGTGAATGAGAAATTTTCCATTGGACTTGATTACCGCTCCCAGGTGAAAGTGAATGTAAAAAGCGGAACTGCCGATTTTGAAGTGGCTTCTTCCTTAGCACAATACTTCCCCTCCACCACCTTTTCAACCACTTTACGATTACCTCAGGTTGCATCATTAGGCTTTGGTTTCAGTCCCAACGATAAATTAAAGCTGGCGTTGGATATCAATTACATCGGCTGGAAATCCTACGATTCGCTGATCATTGATTTTGAAGAAAACACGGATAAGCTAAAAGACATTCATTCTGCCCGTTTGTATAAGAACTCAACCATTTTCCGCATCGGCGCTCAATATAAAGCGAATGAAAAATGGACCCTTCGTTTGGGAACTTATTATGATATGAGCCCGGTTCAGGACGGCTACTTAACACCTGAAACTCCTGATGCCGATAAGCTGGGCATTACTGCAGGTGCATCGTTTAACATTACTAAAAAAGTACACATTGATGCGTCGCTGCTCTACATCGAAGGAAGAAAACGAACAGATACCAATCTGGAAACAGGATTCAGCGGCACTTATAAAAGCAAGGCCGTTGTGCCGGGTGTGAGTATTGAATACGTATTTTGACGGGAGAGCGGAGACGGGAGAGCGGAGACGGGAGAGTGGAGAACGGAGATGTGAGATGTGAGATGTGAGATACAAGACTAAAGACACTACTCCAGACTAAAGACATAAGATGTAAGACACAAGACTAAAGACGCAGGATTCCCCACACCGACTCCCAACTCCAAACTCCCGACTAAAGACTAATGGCTCAAGACTCAAGACTAATATATCAATACTAATCGCTATCTTTAACCAAACTCAAACACTAACCGATGAAAAAACTCTACTCTTTTATTATTGGCAGCCTTCTTTTAATGGCAGCCGGAACTGAATCCTTTGCACAATGTGCCGGCGGCCGTTATCATGATTATATTTTTCCTACCGCACCGGTTCCAACCTCCAATGTGGTTTATGGAAGCAATGTTACTGCTTCAGGAACAACTCAATCCTTAAAGCTGGATGTTTACCAACCAGTAGGAGACACTGCTACCAGTCGTGCACTTATCATTATTGCACACGGTGGAAGTTTTTATACCGGCAGCAAAACAGGAGGTGATGTTACTCCATTGGCGAAAGATTTCGCGAAAATGGGTTATGTTACCGCTTCTATTGATTATCGTTTAGGAATGACCAATTTTCCTTTCGCAGCTGAACACACCGTAGATTCTACAGATGCCGGAGCAGCAGTGATGCGTGCCGTTCATGATGGACGTGCCGCTGTTCGTTTCTTCAGAAAAAATGCAAGAATCGGTGGAAACACTTATAAAATTGATACCAACAATATCTATTTCGCAGGCGTTTCAGCCGGTGGATTTATTGCAGTACATATTGCCTACATGGACCTGTTATCAGAGTTCCCTTCTTACATTGATACAACAGGAGTAACTGTTGGAACTGCAACAGGCCAAAAGGGCATGGGTGGGGGCTTAGAAGGAAACAGCGGAAATCCCGGCTACTCTTCAGGAGTGAAAGCAATCGTAAATATTTGTGGTGCCTTGGGTGATACCGCATGGATGAGCCCCGGCGACGTTCCGGTGATCAGCTTTCATGGAACGAATGACAATACGGTTCCTTATGGATCGGAAACCATTTATTTAGCAGGCTCATTCCCTTTATTGGTTGTTGACGGAAGCGCTTCTATTGCTGATCAAGCCGATAACCTGGGTATCATCAACTGCTTCGAAACATTCGAAGGTGCGGACCATACTCCCGAAGTATCCGGAGGAACAGCCGCCACCCGTGCTGCCTATTATGATACAATCATAGTTGAGTCGCGCAATTTTCTTGAGCACTTTACCTGCGGTGTTGCATTAAATTGCAATTACACCACTGCATTGGATATAAATGACCTTTCCTCCGCAATTGATTTTAATGTTTACCCGAACCCGGCAACAAATTCGGTAACCATTGATCTGACTGCATTCAGCGGTAAAGCAGTGAGCATTGAATTGTATGATGCTATAGGCAGACAAACGAAGAACGTAACAAACATGAAAGCGGATAACTACACATTAACGAGAGATCAAATGCCAAGCGGTATTTATTTATTGAACGTGATAGTGGATGGAAACCGATTCAGCAAAAAGATTGTGTTTGAATAAAATCAGTATCCGACAATAAAAAAATCCCTCTGACAATCTGTAAGAGGGATTTTTTTATTTCTTCAATTCCAGTTTAAATGTCAAACGAGAGAAGAGTGCCCTGTTCATTTACTTCCAGTTTTATTTTTCTTCCAAAATACAAAGCAAGATTACGATCAATATGTCCGGCAGGAAAATTAAAACAAACCGGGAACCCGTATTCCTTTACGGCGTCAATAATTATTTCTTCGGCATTCTTCCCAAAAGGAATGGGGTTGTCTTTCATTTCCGTCATTCCCCCTGCCACCAGGCCTGCTAAGTGTTCAAGCTTTCCAGAGCGTTTCAGCTGAAGCATCATCCGATCAAGGTGATATAAATATTCGTCCAGGTCCTCTATGAACAAAATTTTCCCTTTTGTATCTATATCTGAAGTGCTGCCTGATAATGCATATAGTAATGAAAGGTTCCCTCCTATCAACAAGCCTTCTGCCATCCCCTTCCTGTTCAAAGCATGTGTTTCTGTTTGATATATCAAGGCTTCTCCGAACAATGCTTTCCTTAATGCTTCGGAGGACTCATCATTTTTAATAAAATTGAACAGCATTTTTGCATGCATGGTTTCCACGCCCAAATTATGGATGTGAGAATGCAAAACAGTAATATCGCTGAAACCGATCATCCATTTAGGATGCCTTTTGAAGTTCGTAAAATCGATTTTATCGATGATGCGCATGGTGCCATAACCGCCACGTCCGGCAATGATTGCTTTCAGCGACGAATCATCCAATGCGGCCTGAAGGTCTTCCGCACGCTCCTCGTCCGAACCCGAAAATTGGTTTTCTTCTTTAAATAAATTTTTGCCAAAGACCACTTCCAATCCCCAGCTCTTAAACCGGTCGATGGCAGGCTGAAGCTCTTCCATGCTAATCTTACGGGCAGTAGCAATAATGGCGATCTTATCTCCCTTACTTAAATATGTTGGTCGGGTTAAATTCATTTTGGTTCTTTATTTTTTGCGAAAGTAATCGGATATTTGTAAAATAAAATGAAAAAGCCCGATATCCTCTCGCCCGCTGATGTAACAAAGCTAATCAAAACTTTTTATGATAAGCTCCTCGTCAGTTCAATAAAACACCATTTCATCCACCTGAACCTGGAAGAACACTTGCCCCGTGTAGACAGCTTCTGGAATGCCACACTTTTTCCGGAACACGCCTATTCACTAAACCTGATGGAACGCCATATGCAATTGCCTTTGCAAAAAGAAGATTTCGAAGTATGGCTCAAACTTTTCTGGGAAACGGTGAATGAGTTGTATGATGGCCCAAACGCGGAAACGACCAAGAACAGAGCCGCCAGCATCGCATATATCATGCAAAAGAAGCTACTCAAAGATTAATTCGTATTTTTGTTAGCCTTTTCAGGCATTGAAAATTTACAGCATTTATGAAATTTAAAAGACATACCGTTACTGCAGCATTGCCCTACGCAAATGGCCCTGTTCACATTGGTCACCTTGCAGGATGTTACCTGCCTGCAGACATATACGTTCGTTACCTCCGTTCCAAAGGCGAAGATGTAAAGTTTATTTGTGGCTCGGATGAACATGGCGTTCCTATTACCATTAAAGCAAAAAAGGAAGGTATCAGCCCTCAACAGGTAGTAGACAAGTATCATAAAATGATGGGCGATTCTTTCCGCGAGTTCGGAGTTTCCTTCGACATCTATTCCCGTACTTCTTCGGAAACACATCATGAAACAGCGTCTGAATTTTTCAAAACGCTGTATGATAAAAAAGTATTTTCAGAAGAGATCACTGAGCAATACTTTGATGAAAAAGCGAATCAATTTCTGGCCGACCGCTACATTGTAGGTACTTGTCCGAAATGCGGAAATGAAAATGCTTATGGTGATCAATGCGAAAAATGCGGAAGCACCTTGAATGCCACAGATCTGATCAATCCGAAATCTGCCTTATCGGGTGAGAAGCCAGTTTTGAAAAAAACAAAAAACTGGTTTTTGCCGCTCGATAAAATGCAGCCACAGATTGAAGCCTATATAGATTCACACAAAGAATGGAAAAGTAATGTCTTCGGGCAATGCAAAAGCTGGCTGAATGCAGGATTGCAGCCACGCGCCATGACACGCGATCTCGACTGGGGCGTGAAAGTGCCTGTGGAAGGTGCTGAAGGAAAAGTATTGTATGTATGGTTTGATGCGCCGATCGGTTATATCTCTGCTACGAAAGAACTTTTCAGGAATCAAGAATCAGGTAGCAAGAATCAGGATTGGGAACTCTATTGGAAAGACAAAGAAACCAAGCTGGTACATTTTATCGGAAAAGACAATATTGTTTTTCATTGCATTATTTTTCCAGCCATGCTAATGGCAGAAGGCTCTTACATTGTTCCGGAAAATGTTCCGGCCAATGAGTTTTTGAACCTGGAAGGCGACAAGATCTCCACCTCCCGCAATTGGGCAGTGTGGCTGCATGAGTATTTGCTTGAGTTCAAAGACAAGCAGGATGTGTTGCGTTATACACTTTGTGCCAATGCTCCTGAAACCAAAGACAATGATTTTACATGGAAAGATTTCCAGGCAAAGAATAACAATGAGCTGGTTGCCATTCTCGGAAACTTTGTGAACCGGACACTGGTACTCACGCATAAATACTACGAAGGAAAAGTTCCTGTCGCCGCAGAATATACCAAAGGTGATCTTCTATTACTGGAAGAGATCAGCAAGTTTCCTGCAAAGATCGCAGCAAGCATTGAGCAATACCGCTTCCGCGAAGCTCTGGGAGAATTGATGAACCTGGCACGATTGGGTAATAAATACCTGGCAGATAATGAACCCTGGACATTGATCAAGACCGACGAGAAAAGGGTTCAGACGATCATGAATTTATCCTTACAGATTTCCGCTAACCTGGCTGTACTGATGGAACCATTTTTACCATTCACGTCTGTGAAACTGGGTACCATGCTTAAGCTCAATGCCGGACTAAAATGGAATGATGCAACGCGCACCGACCTTTTATTGCCCGGACATATTATTGGCACTGCAAGCTTATTGTTCGATAAGGTGGAAGATGAAACAATTACCGCACAAGTACAAAAACTGGCCGATTCAAAAAAACTGAACGAAGAAAGTAATACTGCCGATATTGAAGCTTCAAAGCCGGAAACATCCTTCGATGATTTCAGCAAAATGGACATTCGTATTGGAACCATCCTGGAAGCCGAGCGTGTTCCAAAAACGGATAAGCTCTTAAAGCTCCTTATTGATACCGGAATTGACAAACGTACAGTTGTTTCCGGAATCGCCGGTTATTACAAACCCGAAGACATTATCGGGCAGCAGGTCAGCATTCTCGTGAACCTTGCGCCCCGGAAAATAAAAGGCATCGAAAGCCAGGGCATGATCCTGATGGCGGAAAACAATAAAGGCGAATTAAGCTTTGTTGCTCCTACAAAAGACACCATTAATAATGGTGGAGCCGTTAAATAAGAATTGAAGCACATTAATTTTCTGATCAGATAAAAATCCACCCGCTTTTCGCTGCAAGCTTTTCCGCGAAAAGCGGTAAAGGATTTACGCTGCAATCGGGGCTATAAAAACGGATGATCCCATCAAACCACAACCGTCGGAAGATCCTCCAAATGGTTGCCTCTCTTTCTGAAATTATTAAGAAATAAAAATTGTATCATTTGAAATAGTTGTTCGTTATAGACGTAAACAAACTAAAATGAAACAACTCCTCCCCACTAAAATGTTAGTCTTAGCATGCTGCATCGCTAATGTTTTTTGTTTCGGCCAACAAAACCGGTCTACAATATGTCGCCTCGGTGATATCCAGAATGATTCCATTCTTCCTTATGTACAATCATTACAAATTGATTGTACAAAAGAGTTAAAAAGCTTCTCCGACAAAGCAAGCCAATTCAAGGTATTAAAAATGATTGTCCTGAAAGGTGATGCTACAGAAAAGGAATGGGCAACATTATTTGAGGAGATAAAAACACAGCGCTCAGTAAAAGAAATTGTGTTTACCGGAAACCTTTTTGAGAGTCTTCCTACGTTAACGGACAATCTATTCTCGATAGAAAGCTTGTCATTTCTTGATAACGAGAACTTAAACTACAACCTCGTGCTCCCCCAGTTAAGCGAGTTACCCAATCTCCAAAATCTTACCTTGGGCATCTTCACAATCTTTGATCTTCCGAACAATCTTTATGCTTTAAAAAATATTCAAAACGTTGTTCTGATCAATACCGATGAAAGCATTTCGAAAAACGAAAGCGCTCAATCGGAAGCCAAGGAACCAATTGCGTATGATTACTATATTAATAAAGGTGATAAAAAATTCGCATCGTTGAAATACATTGCACTTGCCGGTGAAATTGACAGTGCTGAATACAAGGAGCTATCCAAACGATTTGAAACCACCATAAATTTTTCGCGCAGCAATGCAGGCTTTATTTCCAAATATGCGAACGTAATTCCACCCATCAAAGGCATTGACGTGGAAAGAACCAATTACAAAATCAACCCGGGCATTGAAAATATAGTGACCTATCCTTCCGGTACAAAAATTTTAATACCGGCAAATGCATTCATCGATAAAAATGGACAGCCAGTTACCACCAGCGTCACATTAAGCTATCGTGAATTCAGAGACCCTGTCGATTTCTTAGTCAGTGGCATCCCAATGAAGTACGACACAGCGGGAGAAGTCACCAACTTTGAATCGGCAGGGATGTTTGAAATGACCGCCAGTACGCTGAATGAACCAGTAGCGCTGGCAGCAGATAAAAACATTGACATGAATTTCGCAAGCACCAGCAAAGATTCAACCTATAACTTTTATGCCTTCAATGATTCAACAGGCAATTGGGAATATCTCAACAAACCGAAAGCAGTCACCAGCCAAACAACTATCAAACTAAAAGCCCCTACCCAGGCTTACCGGGCCTATCAAAACTTTGCCATGAACAACCAGCGCATTTACGATTCCACTGTTTTTGCAAAACGATTTGACGATACCAGCTACGTATATACCAGCATTAAAACCAAAGGGAACAAAAGAATATCGTATCGTTCAGAAGGCAAGAAGCGAGAGAAATCTGTTTACTCCTTAGTTCGCATCAATAGCATCAAAAAGACCAAGGAAGGCACTGTTTTGTTCAAAGTGAATTATTTAAACACTGCTCATCCCGAGATGCGAGAATTCAACGATGTTTATTTTGCATTGAATGAAAACATGAGCCCATCGGAATTTAAACAGAAATTCGGACGCCGGAAATATTACAATGATGTGAGAGTTTATACTTCAGGAGGTGATCTGGAAATAAAGCTAAAAGACAACAAATCCGTTAAAAGCCTTTCAGCAAGCCTTGTAACAGTTGATCAAAAAGGTGAACCGAAAGAAGTACGAAACGTTAGCACACGAATGAAGCGATATAGCAGAACACTTGGAATACGTGAAAAAAGATTTAACAAGGCACTCCTAAAAGGCAGAAATAGCGACAACGACATTTATGTTACTGATCCAAAACAATTAAGTCTTTATGCCTTTGCCAAAGCCAAAAAACTGATGAACGCCGACGAAAAGAAAATGAGCTATACGGAATGGCTGGATTACTGCAAACAAACACAGGAGAATGAAAAAAAGTGGCATGAACAAACGAATGCTAAAAAGCTGGCTGACCTTAATACAGAAGAAGCGAATGCATCCAACCTTACCCAAAGTTTATCATTGAGCGGTCTGGGAATATACAATTGTGATCAGATACAGCGAATGAAACAACCAGTAGAGATTTTCGCCAACTACAAGACGACAGGGAACAAATCAATCAATCCAAAATCGGCGTATGTAATCGACAAAACCAGCAATTCCGTTTTCCAATACGATGGTTACCGGGGATATAGTGCATCCAAGATTGCATTCAGTAAAAGTGACGTAGCACAAAACACACTGCTGGCAGTAAATGATGATGGGTCCCTGGCAGTTTATAAGACAGAAGAATTCAAGAAAACTGTTTTTAAAAACAAGAGCCATTTTGATTTTGTGGTTACCAAAATCGACGCTGAGTTTACAACTGTTGAGGAACTCAGGAAGTTAATCGGTTTCTAAAAAAAGTATATCTTTATAATTGCATTCAGGAATGTTTCCGGGATGCAATTTTTATTGAAATATACTTATGAAAAAAACATTCCTTTTATTTTGGAGCCTTGTACTTCTGGCCCAGACAAGCATTGCTCAAAGCAAACTCTTAACAATGGAAGAAGCCGTTGTAAAACAACGTACTTCTCTTGCTCCCTCAAAGCTTAAACAGCTGATGTGGGTGAAGGGCAGCAACAACTATTCCTTTGTGGACAATAACACCACAGAAGACATTCTTGTTAGCGGTACAGCAGAAAGTGCCGGTACAACATCTCTTCTATCTCTTGGCCAACTAAATGGCGCCTTAACAGCGGCCGGACAAAAAACGGTTAAATCATTTCCATCGATGCAATGGAAAAATTCAAAACAATTTTCTTTTGAATCAGATAAAAAAATACTGCTCTATGATTTGGGTTCTAAAAAGATAAGCGTAGAATCCAACCGCGATCTGGGAGAAGAAGCTGAAAACACCGATGTAGCCGCCAAGACAAGCTACGTGGCTTTTACGGTAAAAAACAATCTTTTTGTTTATGACGGAAAAAGTAATCTGATTGTTACCAATGATAAAGATGAGAACATTGTGAACGGAAAATCGGTTCACCGCGAAGAATTCGGTATTGTGAAAGGTACGTTCTGGTCGCCGAATGGTAACCTCCTTGCCTTTTACCGGATGGACCAAACGATGGTAACGGATTATCCGATTATCGACTGGACCAGCCGCCCGGCAAAAAATGAGAACATAAAATATCCGATGGCCGGTGATAAAAGCCATGAAGTAACTGTTGGCGTTTACAATGTAAGCAACGGAAAAACTACTTTCCTGAAAACGGGAGAACCAAAAGAACAATACCTTACGAACATTGCCTGGAGCGCTGATGAGCAACATGTATACATAGCAGTATTGAGCCGTGATCAGAAGCAACTGAAAGTTAACTCCTACAGTACCCTTACCGGACTCCTGGAAAAAACATTGTTTGAAGAGAAACAGGACAAATACGTTCACCCCATGCATCCAATGGTGTTTCTGCCAAATAGTTCCGGCCAGTTTATCTGGCAAAGCGAGCGCGACGGATACAATCACTTGTACCTTTACAATAATGATGGTAGCCTTGTAAAGCAAGTAACAAAAGGCAATTGGATCGTAACCGACTTTGCAGGGTTTGATGCAAAAGGCACAAAAGTATTTTACACTTCTACTACCGAAAGCGGCATTACCCGCAATTTCTATTCAACAGAGATTAAGTCCGGGAAAACAACACGCATTACTTCCGGCGATGGAACACATACTTCCATCATGAACAGCAATGGAAATTACATCATTGATAATTTCCAGAGCACTACTACTCCCCGCCTGATCAATATTGTTAGCACCAGCGGAAAAAAATCAAGCACCATCTATACGGCTAAGAATCCTCTGCTGGATTACAAACTGGGTGAATTAAGCTTATTCAAATTAAAAAGCGAAAGCGGCGATGATCTTTTTTGCCGTTTGTTTAAACCGGTTGATTTCGATTCTACAAAAAAATATCCGGTGATTGTTTATTTGTACAATGGACCGGGGGCACAAATGATCAACAATACCTGGAACGGTGGTGGCGACCTGTGGTTCCAATACATGGCAGAACACGGATTTGTAGTATTCACCATCGACGGAAGAGGAAGCTCCAATCGCGGATTGGGCTTTGAACAAGCGATATTCAGACATGTAGGGAATGTGGAAATGAAAGACCAGATGGTTGGCGTGAACTATTTAAAATCTCAGAAATATGTAGATGCCAACCGAATGGGATTATTCGGATGGAGCTATGGAGGCTTTATGACTACCAGCATCATGACGCGTTACCCGGATGTGTTTAAAGCGGCAGTTGCGGGTGGGCCGGTGATCG
>DASWNK010000049.1:0-19967 GCA_036399275.1 Bacteroidia bacterium
TTAATTTTCCAGAGATGGAAAACAGCTGGCAATCGGAAAAACGTTTCTTTGATAAAAGAACAGAGCTCTTGCAAATTCCTGCACCACTGATCAAAGAGTTTAGGGGCGCTTTACTTACCAACGCTACCTTTTCTGTTCCATACGGTAATAAAGAAGCGGTTACCCGTTTAAAATGTGCTGCAATTGATGTGGCCATCGGCTCTGACTATATCATCGGAACATGGAGTGTTCCTGCAAAAAAGAATTCCGTAGGTACTTACAAAATCATGCAGGAGCACGATAAATCAGTTGTAATAGAGGAGAGTACTTTAAGAAAAAGCCTGACAACCATGGGCATGAAGAATTTTTATTTTCAATACGACGCCGAAAACGCGCAATTGTATATTCATTTTTATTACCAGAAATAAATGAGAAAGGAACTGAGCTTTATTTTCTTTTTATTGATGTTGTCGCAAGCGTACGCGCAGAAGACATATCCCAGCAATACATGGGCGCAGATTCCCATCGACTGCAAAATAGGTTATGTGAGTCCGGCAGGTAAGCTGATGATCCCGGGCCAATTCGAACATGCCTCGGGATTTAGCGAAGGGCTTGCTTTTGTGTGGACATACGCAAATCATCGTGATGCCGAAAAAACAACTTCACTGGGCGAAGAATACAAGTATTATGATATCGTTTCAAATAGCATCACCGGTATCATCGACTCCACGGGAACCTATATTGTGCAACCTAAATTGAATTTTCAAATGGTAAGACCTTTCCAGGATGGGATCGCTTATGTAAGAATTGATAATGAAGTGAGGATCATCAATAAAAAAGGCGAACTCATTCCATTCACCGATCCGCGGTATGATAAGCAATACAAGCAGATCTTACGGGTGGCAAAGAACAAGGAAACCGGGAAACCTTCTTTTGCGAACGCGTACAGTACTAGCGTTTATCAGGGCTTCGATGGCTGTGAAGAGTTTTCGGGCAATTTCGCGGCAATAAAAATGGCAGGCAAGGCCGGTTATATAAACAGGGCAGGGGAGTTGACGATCGTTCCACAATTCCAGGAAGGCGGACCTTTTAAGGAAGGCTATGCTACGGTTGCCACCAGCTATCCCGACAATGAGAACAGGGAACGAAAATTCTATGGATTGATCGATACCCTTGGTAATTATGTGATTTCTCCCAAGTATTCATTCCTTGGTGAAGTTTCCGAAGGATTGATTTCCTTTACAACAAGCGATAGAAAAATGGGTTATTTAAACATTGCAGGCGATACGGTAGTTGCACCGTTATATACTCGCGCATATTCCTTTAGTGAAGGGTTGGCCCATGTGGAAATAAATGGAAAGAGTGGTTATATCAATAAAAAAGGCGCGATGGTAATTGCTGCGGCTTATGAATGGTGCAGACCATTTAAGGCCGGTGTAGCGCTAGTTACTACAGATAAGCACATTGCCCTGATCAACACTTCCGGAAATATTATTTATGGACCGGTAAAAATGGAAGATTGTGATAAAAGGAACTGCAAGTAAAATGATGATACGGATGTTATTCATCCTTTCTGCTTTGCTGGTTGCAAAGCAAAATGCTTATTGCGGCATATCGTCAAACAAAGATTCTTCGCTCATCCATAATTGTGATGTTCCTTTGCCTTCCTGGTGGAGCACGGTAAGTGTCAGTCTTCCCGATTCGATAAACAGTATAGACGATCTGAGAGACTACAGCTCCCTTTTTAAGGATTCGTTGGTGGTGATGAAATTATGGTATACCGGAATCAAACGAATGGATTTGTTTCCCGCTTACATTGCGGATGCCTGGTTTAATACGAGGCATTATGATGCGGCATTGAGTATGTACAAACAAATGCTACCCTGTATTGAAAATGAAAAGGGGAGGAGAGAGGAATGGGAATGTTACCTGTGTTATATGATTGGAAAAACCTATGAATCAAAAAAGGAAAAAGAGCAGGCCATCGAATGGTATAGAAAAGCAATTGATCAGAAATTTTCACTTGCCGGTGGGAAAACAAAAGCAACCTACGAGCTCGCTTTATGTGCTTATCGCTGTTTGATGAACATCCGTTGTGATAAATAGGCATGGTTCATTGCTTTACAATCACCACTTCCCAGTCGCCGGTTTTCTCGATCACCTTAATGCCGACATCGTTCTTGTAGCTTCTTCGTTCTGTTGTTATTTGCAATTCTTCGGACCAATAGGCAGTAAAGCATAAAAAAAAGCGTACTTTTGCGGCCGCTAAGGCAAACCCATTGGTTAGGCAGCATCGTGTTAAAACAGAATCATGAAAAAAATAATTGAATACCGTAAATTGTTGGGAGTAACAAAAACGACAACCTTAAAAGAGTTGAAAACAATTTACAGGGACTTTATGAAAGAGTTTCATCCCGACAAATTTGTGGACAGTGATGCTTTAAAGTTAGAAGCGGAAGAAAAAAGCAAATCCATTATTGAAGCGTATCATTTTCTGGTAAGCATAGCACCTGAAACACAGCTTGCTGCATCGGCAGAATATACGGCAACCATTGCAGGTTCCAACATTGCAGATTTTGAATATGACAAGCTGATCCTCAAAATTATTTTTATCGATGGAAGTGTTTATGAATATTTTGATGTTCCCCGCAACATTTATATCAAACTAGTGAACGCTGATTCACAAGGCAGATTTGCCCGCAGACATATTTATAATGAATTTCTTTATAGAAATGTTACCAGGGCAACTGTAAGTATATAGTACAAAGCTGCCTGGATGCATCTTTTGAAATAGCTAAAAAAAAATTCTCATATAAAAAGATAAATACTATATTTGCGCCCTCAAAACCAATGGCGAGGTAGCTCAGATGGTTAGAGCGCAGGATTCATAACCCTGAGGTCTCGGGTTCAACTCCCGATCTCGCTACAGAAAAAGCCCCTTAATCGGGGCTTTTTTAATGTTTTTGTTTTGCGGAAGATCACAAGAATTGATTTACTCCCTCCCCGCACGATCCTTAATCGGAATTTTGACGATGGAATTTGTTACCTATATACTGTATTCTTATTCTGCTAAACGATATTATATTGGATTGTCGTCCAATATAATACAGCGGATCTATTGGCATAACAATGCTAATAAAGGTTTTACTACCAGATTTAGACCATGGGAAGTAATTCACATAGAATTCCATGAAACCAAAGGACAAGCCAGAGATAAAGAAAAGTATTTTAAAACCGGAAAGGGACGGGAATGGATAAAGAATCATTTTGCAGAAAGTAAAGGATTCATATCCGCCTAGGCGGACTCGGGTTCAACTCCCGATCTCGCTACGAAGAAAGCCCCTGATCGGGGCTTTTTTTAATACTCTCTCTTTCGGCTAAAACACAAAAAATCTTAAAATTGAAGAACTGCAGCGATGGAAAATGCCCGTTTTTGGCTTCCGGATTTGAAAATTTTTCCGTCCTTATTGTTTTGTAACTGATTATGTAACAGTGCTTTATTTTTGCCAAAGACTTTGCTTGGAAGGAAGTAATCGGTTAACCTTGTAATAGCCAAAATTCTCAACAAAGTAAAAGAGCTGTTGTAGGATTAGAATTTTTTTATATATTGCGTGAGATTTGTTATTAAATGCAATTCAGATGAGTAAGAAGCAAAAAGCACCTCAAAAGGTGAAAAAAAATATAAAACCGGCGAAAACAAAAACCGCTCCTAAGAAGGCAAAGGCCTCAAAGCCAGCTTCTAAGAAGAATGTTGCGCCTGTTAAAGCATCTAAAAAGCCTGTGAAGAAGACCATTACCCAAAAAAACGTAAAACCTGCTAAATCTGTAAAGAAAGCGGTTTCAAAACCTGCTAAGAAAGCTGTAAAACCTGTTAAAGCAGGCAAAGTGATTGCTAAAAAGTCAGCAGTTAAACCTGTTAAGGCTTCCAAGCCACTTAAGAAGTCCGTAAAATCTGTTAAGCCAGCCAAGCCTTTAAAGAAAGTACCCGCAAAAGCCATAAAGCCTCTTAAAAAAACAGGCAAGGTGGAGCTCATCATTATCAAGACGAAAGTTGCTAAGCCCGAAAAAGCTCAAAAAGCAGTAAAAGAAGAGAAAAATAAGGCAGAAAAGCCGGTTATTGATACTAAAAAGCCTCTTTCTCCGAAATCCGGCAAGTCCAAAGGAGGAAGAAAGCCAAAAAACAAAGGTGACGATGATGAACCGGAAATTGTTCATGATGAGCTGATTGAACAGCTGATTCAAAGTACAAAGAAGAAGAAATCTGGTCCGAAAGTTCCTAAGATCCTCAAGACTTTCGTCAATCCAATTACATCTCTTTCATTGGCATCCGATGAGCTGGATAAGAAAGGCACACCTAAAAAAGAACCAAAAGGAAAATTCGAGCTGGAATATGTGATTCGTACTTCAGCCGGTATTTTATATGAATTTATAACCAGTCCAAGCGGCTTATCCGAATGGTTTGCCGATGATGTAAACATCCGTGATGGAATCTTTACTTTTTTCTGGGATGGAAGCGAGCAAAAAGCAAAGTTGCTCGGATTTAAAGAAGAGCGCTATATCCGTCTTCGCTGGATCGATAGGCCGGAAGGGACTTATTTCGAATTCCGTATTGAAAAGGACGAGCTTACCGGTGATATCTCCCTTATCATTGTCGATTTCGCTGATGAAGCATCGGATATGCAGACTTCCAAACTCCTTTGGGACAGTCAGGTAAATAAATTATTAGGTGTGTTAGGCTCTAACTAATCCGGTCCATCATTTATCGTTCATCTGTGAAAGCCATTGTTAAAGCTAATCTTTCATTTTTATTGCCCTATGCTGTCTTTTTGCTGCTGGGCGCTGTATTGATCTTTATCAATTCAAAAGCGGATACACACCTTCTGTTCAACACTTTTCACAATTTCTTTTTTGATAAGTTCTTCGCATACATGACGTATATGGGAGAAGGCGTGGTGGTTACCCTGGTTTTTATCATGCTGCTGGCCATTAAATACCGTTATGCGCTCATTCTGGCAGGAGCCAATATCATTTCTGCGCTCATCACACAAGTATTGAAGCATACTCTTTTTGATGATGTAGTGCGCCCCAAAAAATTCTTTGAAGGAATCCATGATCTGTACCTTGTTCCCGGGATTGATAACCATGAATATTTTAGTTTTCCTTCCGGACATACTACCAGCGCATTCTCCCTGTACTTTGCGCTGGCACTGATCGTGGAGAAACGCTCCTATAAGCTTTTGTTTTTTATTCTGGCTTTACTGATTGGTTTTTCAAGAATTTATTTGTCGCAGCATTTTTTTGAAGATGTATATGCCGGTTCTATTGTAGGAGCAACGACTGCTTTCTTCGTTTTCTATTTTGTACAGCAAAATAAACGTCCGGGACTTGAAAAATCAATTGTAACATTCTTCAGCTAATGAATTCACGCACGATGCGATACAATATCCTGATTGCCATTGGCGCATTGATTCTCTTTGTTCCTTTTTTGGGCGCTGTTCACCTTTTCGATTGGGATGAGATCAACTTTGCGGAATGTGCCCGTGAAATGGTTGTGAGCGGAGATTATTTTTCGGTGACAATCAACTATCAGCCTTTCTGGGAAAAACCGCCGATCTTTATCTGGATGCAGGCGTTGTCTATGAACCTTTTTGGAATCAATGAATTTGCCGCACGCCTTCCGAATGCGATCTGTGGCATGTTTACCTTGCTGGTGCTGTTCAATATCGGAAGAAAGCTTTACGATGAACGTTTCGGGCTCATTTGGGTGCTGGCTTATGCCGGTTCTTTTCTTCCGCATTTTTATTTTAAATCCGGCATCATCGATCCATGGTTCAATCTCTTCATCTTCAGCGGTGTGTATTATTTTATTGTTTTCAGTAATAACAAACGCACACGTCCGCTTATTCTGTCGGCGATATTCATAGGCTTGGCGATTCTTACCAAGGGCCCTGTTGCCGGATTGATATTCGGATTATGCTTTGGTGTTTTCTGGACACTGAAGCGCTTTCAATCCATTATCACAATTAAACAAATCCTTATTTATGCGCTGGCGGTTGCTTTTGTTGGCGGACTGTGGTTTCTGATGCTTGCGCTTACAGGAAATACAGACATTATAAAAGAGTTTTTTGTCTACCAGGTGCGATTATTCAACACGCAGGATGCAGGTCATGGCGGACCTTTCATTTATCATTGGATCGTTTTGCTGGTCGGTTGTTTTCCATTATCCGTTTTTGCATTGCGGTCTTTTCGCCGCAGCTCTTACGATACGCCGTATCAAAAGCACTTTAAATTTTGGATGATGATATTGTTCTGGGTGGTATTGATCTTATTCAGCATCGTAAAAACCAAGATCGTTCATTATTCCTCACTTTGTTATTTTCCACTGAGCTTTCTCTCGGCCTATGTTATATATAAGCTTATGATGAGAGAAATGCGTTGGAAGAAAAGCTCAGGCATTCTGCTGCTTTCCATTGCAAGCATTATAGGTATTGCTATTTCCGCTTTGCCGGTTATTGATAAGTACAAACAAAAAATAATTGATGCAGATCTGATTCAAGATCCTTTTGCATTGGAGAACCTGAAAGCAAATGTTTCCTGGACAGGAGTGGAATGGCTGATCGGAATTATTCTGATTGCCGGAACAGGAGCCATGCTGGTTCTTATCAGGAAAGGGAAAATAAAAGAAGGGATTATCGGGATTTTTCTATTCAGCTTGTTTGCTGTGAATACGGCTTCCATACTGTTGGTGCCAAGAATTGAAAAATATTCACAAGGTGCTGCCATCGAGTTTTATGAATACCTGCAAGGCAAAGATTGTTATGTGGAAACCATCAGCTTTAAAAGCTACGCACATTTGTTTTACTCGCACAAACAACCACAAAGCAATCCCAATAGCTATAACAGCGATTGGCTGCATCATGGCGACATTGATAAGCCTGCTTATTTTGTAAGTAAGATCACGGGCATACCAGATGTGAAGCAATATTATCCCGAGCTCAAAGAAATCTATCGTAAAAATGGATTTGTGTTCTGGATGAGAAATCCAAAGTAGAATACTGTTCCTGATGCAGTTCTTTTCTGTATTGCAGAATAAACTTACTTTCTTTTAAAGGGTTTTTTCCGTGTCAGCCAATAAATAAACAGAGGAAGCCAAACAAGCCAGATCCCTAACATCTACTTCTTCGTTTTATAACGCTTGCATTTAGTAAGGCCCATTGTATGAAAGAAATGCGTGAAAGACACGCGCAATACACCCATGCCGTATTTGGCACTTCGGCTGAAGTTAATGGAAGATGCTTCGGGAAAATATTTGGTCGGACAAGTGATCTCGGCGATTTCAAAGCCGGCCATGAATACCTGGGAGATCATTTCATTGTCGAAAACAAAATCATCGTTGTTGGCTTCATAATCTACCGTTTCGAGTACTTCACGGGAAAAAGCACGGTAGCCGGTATGGTATTCAGATAGTTTCTGGTTCAGTAGAATGTTTTGTGTGAGTGTTAAGCAGCGGTTGAAAAAGTACTTATATTTCGGCATTCCGCCTTTCAGTGCGCCTTTTCCAAGGATACGGGAGCCAAACACAACCGGATAAAGATCATTCGCAATAATATGGGCCATCGACTGGATCAACATCGGTGTGTATTGATAATCCGGGTGAAGCATGATCACAATATCGCCGCCAAGTTCCAGGGCTTTATCATAGCAGGACTTCTGGTTTCCGCCGTAACCTCTGTTCTTCTGATGTTTGATGATGTGCTTGATGCCGATGCGGTTTGCTACTTCAATGGTATCGTCCTTGCTTACATCATCCACTAACACCACTTCATCTACAATGTCGAAAGGGATTTCCTTGTAAGTTTTTTCTAAGGTTAAGGCCGCATTGTATGCAGGTAAAACAACAACTACTTTTTTATTGCGTATCATTTTCAGTGTTCTTGGAAACAAAAATAATAAAATTAATGAGGTGCGAAGCTTCGGAGCTTAAATTAGGACTGAACAGAGTTGTTCAATGACCGGAAAAGCTAAATGAAGGGCGGCGCAGAGCCTGAACAGGTATTTCACTCAGCAATTCCAATATTTCAATTGTAGCATAGTTATTGCTATCTTTGCGAGCCTATGAAAACGCTTTATAAATTCATCTTAAAATCATACATCGGTCCATTCGTAATGACTTTTTTCATTGCCATGTTCGTGTTTTTTATGATGTTTATTTTTAAATACATCGACGACTTTGTTGGCAAGGGTATTGGCGCCTCCATTTTATCACAGCTTTTCTTTTATTTCTCTCTTACCACCATTCCGATGGCTTTACCGCTGGCCATTTTATTATCCTCCCTGATGACTTTCGGAAACCTGGGGGAGCATTTTGAGCTGACTGCTATGAAAAGTGCGGGATTGTCGTTGCAGAAAGTGATGACGCCACTCATTATTACAACAGTTCTTCTGTCGGTATCGGCTTTTTATTTTTCGAACAACATACTTCCGTTAACAAATTTGAAAGCTGGATCATTGCTGTATGATGTGCGTGAATCAAAGCCTGCTCTGATGTTTAAAGAGGGGGTATTCAATAACAGTATCCAGGGCTTCAGTATCCGGATAGATAAAAAAGAGAAGGACGGAAAAACATTGAGAGACATTCTGATCTATGATCACCGGGCGATGAAAGGCAATGATGTAGTATTGTATGCAAAGTCGGGCAAAATGGAGGAAACGGCTGACAAAATGTTCTTGGTACTTACCTTAAAAGATGGTGTAAGCTATAAAGACATCTCCGACAGCCCGAAAGATGCAGAAACGCACCCTTTGGTAAGAGACCGGTTTGAAGAGCGGGTGATCCGTTTCGATCTCTCCGCTTTTAAGATGAACAGGACCAATGAGGATCTCTTCAAGAGCAATTACCAGATGATGACTCTTGCGCAATTGAACACGGTTGCCGATTCATTAAGAGCGAAAAACGAGCAGAGAAGGAGTGAATTTCATAAACATCTGACCAATTCTTACTACAGTAAATCAAGCTTGTTTTTGTCGAAGCTCGATTCCAATAAGGTCAAAGCGACGATTCCTGATTATTTTGCAAAGCTTCCGAAAGCGCAGCAGTTAAGCATAATAGAGGCGGCTACCAATATGGCAAGGAATGCAAAGACCACAGCAGAAGGAATGTCGGATGATATTATTTCGGAGGAATATTCTATTTTCAGATGCGATATCGAATGGCATCGTAAGTTTACACTTTCCGTTGCCTGCATTGTCCTTTTCTTTATCGGCGCTCCTTTGGGTGCAATTATTCGCAAAGGCGGTTTGGGAATGCCAGTAGTTGTTTCTGTTATTTTCTTCATCATCTTCCACATTCTTTCCATAACAGGAGAGAAGCTGGCCAAAGAAGGAGAAATGCCTCCATATATGGGAATGTGGATGGCCACAGCGATCCTGCTTCCAATCGGAATCTTTCTGACGGCAAAAGCGACATCAGATAGTAATCTGTTCGATATGAATGCATATATTGACCCTGTAAAAAAGCTTTTTAAGAATAAAAAAGCAGAGATAAAAAAGCCCATCTAAAGAAGCAGCTGAACTAACGAATATGAAGATCTTACAGATTTGCAGTAAAGTTCCTTTCCCTCCTCAAGACGGTGGAACCATTGCAATGAATATGCTTACGCATGGACTCATTCATGCGGGGAATGAAGTGCAGGTGCTTGCAATAAGCACACACAAACATTTTATCGCGGACGAAGAGATCGACATTGATTATCGCACTAAAACGGCTTACCGCTCTGTTTTTATTGATACGAGAGTAAAGCTGCTGGACGCCTTTCTGAACTTATTTTCCAGCGATTCATATAACATTATCCGTTTTTATTCGAAAGCATTTGAGGATGCGCTAATAGAAATATTATCTGTCAAGCAATTTGATCTTGTTCAGCTGGAAGGCTTATGGCTTAGTCCATACCTGAACACAATACGACGGTACAGCAAAGCAAAGATCGCTCTTCGCTCTCATAACGTGGAATACCTGATATGGGAAAGGCTGGCAGAAAATACAGGTAATCCCATAAAAAAAATATATTTGGGGCTACTTGCAAAACGCCTGAAGACATATGAATTAGGCGCGCTCAATCATTTCGATGCTATTGCAGCTATTACAGGGCAGGATGCGATTATCTTTCAAAGCGCAGGATGCACAATGCCCATTGTTCATACTCCTTTTGGAATTGAGCTTGGAAGGTACAAAGAAGATCGATCTACGCTGGAAAGCCCATCGGTGTTTCATATCGGCGCGATGGACTGGCGGCCGAATGCGGACGGAATTCAATGGTTTCTCCAGGAAATATGGCCGGAAGTACTGAAGAAAAATGAGAAAATAAAATTGTACCTTGCCGGAAGGAATATGCCCGACTGGCTCAAACAATTACACCAAGCGAATGTGGTGATAAAAGGGGAAGTAGCCGATTCACATGCTTTCATAAATTCGCATTCCATTATGATTGTTCCTTTAAATTCCGGCGGAGGAATGCGGGTGAAAATCATTGAAGGAATGGCGCTGGGCAAAACTATTATTTCTACTGCAATAGGAGCAGAAGGAATTGAATATGAAAATGAAAAAAATATTCTGATCGCAAATACGGAAGAGGAGTTTGTAAGGGCGATCAGCAAATGTGTGAGCGATAAAGCATTTTCTGATACCATCGGTAGAAATGCAAGATTACTCGCAGAAACAAAATACAATAACCAGAAGATCTGTGATACACTCTCTGATTTTTATCGAACATTGATCAAAGGATGAAGCTGTTTGTTATTTTATCGCGTGTGCCTTATCCTCTTGAGAAAGGGGATAAGCTGCGTGCATTTAACCAGATCAGAGAGTTATCCCAAAAACATCAGATCATTCTGTTTGCCTTAAATGACAGTATTCTGGATGACAAAGCGCTGAACGAGCTGAAAAAATATTGTGTCGCTATTTCTATTCTGAAATTTTCCAAATTCACTATCTTCTTCAACCTTATTCGTGCTTTTTTTAACGGAAATCCATTGCAGGTGGGCTATTTTTATTTTAGCAAAGCTCAGAAAAAGGTCGATGAGCTGATCGCCAGGCACAAGCCCGATCACATTTATTGCCAGCTGATCCGTACGTCCGAATACATTCGAAAATATCCTCAGATACCAAAGACATTGGATTATATGGATGTTTTTTCAAAGGGAATGGAAAGAAGAAAATCCACAGAGCCTTTCTACATGAAACCTTTTGTAGCAATGGAATACAGGCGATTGCTGCGGTATGAGAAAAAGGCTTTCGCTTATTTTACTAACCGCACCATCATTTCGGAACAGGATAAGAACCTGATCCCTCATCCCGACAAGCAAAAAATCCTGGTAGTTCCGAATGGTGTGGATACTTCTTTCTTTAAGCCGCTGCAGCATAAAAAGGAATACGACTTGCTCTTTAATGGCAACATGAATTATCCTCCCAATATTGAAAGCGTAGAATACCTGGTGGAAAAAGTAATGCCCTATATATGGAATAAATTACCGGCAACGCGTTTGTTGATCTCAGGCGCTTCGCCCAATGCTGCGGTGCTTGAACTGGCTTCCGATAAAGTAATTGTGAGCGGATGGGTGGATGATATTCGTGTTAATTTTGCCAAATCGAAAATATTGGTTGCACCCATGCAGATAAGTATTGGTTTGCAGAATAAATTGTTGGAAGCAATGGCCATGCAGATTCCTTGTATCACTTCTTCACTGGCAAATAATGCTTTGGGTGCAAAGCCGGGTGAACAGATCCTTGTTGCTGATACGCCAGAGCAATATGCCCGTCACATCATCGACCTGCTGCAAAATGAAACGAAAGCCAAACAAATTGCGACGAACGGTTACCGGTTTGTAATTGATAAATTCAACTGGAAAACCACCACTGCTCTATTGGAGAAATTGATCTCAGGGAAATAAGATGATTTGATCTCTCCAGAATCCTGGTGTTTATTACGTTTTTACAATTATTTTGAAATATTATTTGCTTTTTAATTTTAAAGACCCTTATATTTGTAGCAGAAAATGAAAAAGCAATTATTAAATAACATGTGGTGGTGGTCGTACTCAAAGAGAACGGCATAAATTATTATTTAATACTATAAGATATTATTTAACGCCTGTTCCTCAACGAACAGGCGTTTTTATTTACCCATACCATACTGAAGAAATGAACTACTCACTGAACACCACTTATAAAAAGCTTTTAGCTGATACGTTTACCCCGGTAAGCATTTATTTGAAGCTGCGCGATAAATTCCCGAACAGCATTTTGCTGGAAAGCTCCGATTACCATGGGGATGAGAACAGCTTTTCCTTTATCTGCTGCAAGCCCATTGCCGGGATCAAAGTCGAGAATGAGAAGATCGTCTGCACCTTTCCTGATGGTAATGTTCAAATAAAAGCGATTGATGATTCAATTTCGGTTCCGGCTGAGATTGAAACTTTTGCCCGCAGCTTTAGTGTACATTCGGGTCCTGATCAACCTGATTTGCCTTCCGGATTTATCAATAACGGCTTGTTTGGTTACATCGCTTATGACGCGATCCGGTACTTTGAAACGCTGCCGGTTAATGCAGTGAAAAAGGAAAGCAAGAAAATTCCTGACATCATTTATAACGTATATCAGTATGTAATTGCGATTAATCATTTTAAAGATGAGCTGTTCATTTTTGAGCATTCTTTTGAAAATGCTGCAGAAGGCTTAGAGCAAATAGAAGGCTTGATCCGCAATAAAAATTTTGCTTCTTTTTCATTCAAGACAAAAGGGCAGGAGCAATCTAATTTTTCAGATGCCGAATTCATGCAAGTGCTTTCGAAAGGCAAGATGCATTGCAAAAGAGGCGATGTATTCCAGATTGTATTATCCCGCGAGTTCTCTCAAAGTTTTATAGGCGATGAGTTCAATGTATACCGTGCACTGCGTTCTGTCAATCCTTCGCCATACTTATTTTATTTCGATTACGGCAATTTTAAAATTTTCGGTTCCTCTCCCGAAGCGCAGTTGGTGGTAAAAGACAATACGGCTGCTATTCATCCAATCGCAGGGACTTTCAAGCGTACCGGAAATGATGAATCGGATGCATTGTTGGCAGAAAAATTAAAGCACGATCCCAAAGAAAATGCAGAGCATGTAATGTTAGTGGATCTTGCAAGAAATGACCTCAGCAGGAACTGTTCGGAAGTAGAAGTGAATACTTTTCGAGAGATTCAGTATTATTCGCATGTGATTCACCTGGTGTCCAATGTTTCCGGCAAATTAAAACCGAATACAGGAACCATGAAAGTGGTGGCGGATACATTTCCCGCAGGGACGTTGAGTGGCGCGCCAAAGCATAGAGCGATGCAATTGATCGATCAATACGAGCGCGGTAATAGAAGTTTTTACGGCGGATGCATTGGATTTATGGGATTTGATGGTACTTTTAATAACGCGATCATGATCCGTTCTTTCCTGAGTAAAAACAATTGTTTGTTTTACCAGGCAGGTGCTGGCGTAGTTGAATCGTCCAATGAGGAAAGTGAGCTGAATGAAGTGAATAATAAGCTGGCGGCGCTGAAGAAGGCGATTTTGCTCGCGGAAACAATATAATTTTCCAATTTCCAATTAAATGATACTAGTACTCGATAACTACGACAGCTTCACTTACAACCTGGTTCATTACCTCGAGAAGGTAACGGATGAAATAATTGAAGTGCATAGAAATGATAAGATCACATTAAAGGAGGTCGAACGCTTCGATAAGATCCTCTTATCTCCCGGTCCGGGTATTCCGTCGGAAGCGGGAATATTACTCGATGTAATAAAAACGTATGCGCCGGTGAAAAATATTTTAGGCGTATGCTTGGGACAACAAGCCATTGCGGAAGCATTTGGCGGCTCCCTGATCAACTTAACTGAAGTGTTCCATGGTGTGGCAACGCCGGTAGAAATAATTGCAGATGACTTTTTATTTAAAAATATTCCCCAAAAATTAAATGTAGGCCGCTATCATTCCTGGGCAGTAAATAGAAATGACTTGCCGGAGGAGCTTGAAATAACTGCGGTAGACGAATCTGGAAGCATCATGGCCTTGAGGCATAAGACGTATAATGTACGTGCTGTACAATTCCATCCGGAAAGTGTGCTTACAGAACATGGATTACAAATGATGGAAAATTGGATCAAAGGTTAAATGAAAGAAATACTGAACATATTATTTGAATACAAAACACTTTCCCGCTCACAGGCGAAAGAAGTGCTGATCAATATTGCATCGGAGCGCTACAACCCTTCTCAAGTGGCTGCATTCATGTCGGTATACCTTATGCGCTCAGTAACGGTGGAGGAGTTATCAGGCTTTCGGGATGCGATGCTGGAGCTTTGTTTACGCATTGATTTTGAAACCAATGAAACCATTGACATTGTTGGGACAGGAGGCGACGGGAAAGATACCTTCAATATTTCCACCTTATCTTGTTTTGTTGCAGCAGCTGCCGGATTAAAAGTAACCAAGCACGGAAATTATGGCGTATCTTCTGTCAGCGGTTCTTCCAATGTGTTGGAAGCGATCGGTTATAAATTCAGCAATGATAAATCCGTTTTGCAGAAGCAATTGGACGAAGCGGGAATCTGTTTTATGCACGCACCATTATTTCATCCTGCCATGAAAAGTATTGCACCTGTGAGAAAGGAATTGGGTGTGCGCACTTTCTTTAATATGCTGGGCCCGCTTATTAATCCGTGTTTTCCAAAATATCAGTTGCTGGGAGTTTATAATCTGGAAATGGCCCGCTTGTACAATTATCTGTTGCAGGATTCATCAACGGAATACAGCATCATTCATTCACTGGACGGGTACGATGAAATATCACTCACGGCTGATTTTAAGCTGATCTCTAAAACAAAGGAACAGATCCTGGCTCCACAGGAAATTGGATTTGACAAGCTAAAGCAGGAAGATCTTTTCGGAGGCGACAGCATTGATGATGCAGCACTGATTTTTATGAATGTATTGAATGGAAAAGGAACATCCGCACAGAATGATGCAGTATGCGCAAATGCTGCCATGGCTATCCGGTGTGTGAAGCCTTTGCAGGAAATAGCAACCTGTATTGCGGAAGCGAAGGAGGCTTTAGAATCCAAAAGCGCCCTGGCCGTATATAAACAATTGATAAAAAATTAAAGGAATGACTATTTTAGATCAGATTATTGCACAAAAGAAAAAGGAAGTGGCGGAGCGGAAAAGTCTTTATCCGGTAAAGCTATTGGAGCGCTCTACCTATTTTGCATCGCCCGCAGTTTCCTTCAAAAAGTATTTATTGAGAAAGGATAAGATGGGAATCATCGCAGAGTTTAAGCGAAAATCGCCTTCCAGGGGAATGATCAATAAATATGCGGATGTAGAACGAACCTCCATTGGGTATATGCAGGCAGGTGCCAATGCGCTAAGTGTGCTTACGGACACAGAGTTCTTTGGAGGAAAGAATGAAGATCTTACCATTGCACGGAAGTTCAATTACTGCCCGATTCTGCGAAAAGATTTTATCATTGACGAATACCAGATCATTGAAGCCAGATCTATCGGTGCGGATGTGATCTTATTACTGGCGAATGTATTAAATGCTGCTGAGATCAAGCGAATGGCTCAGTTTGCCCGTTCACTGGGACTCGAAGTGTTATTGGAGATCCGGGATGAAAGTGAGCTTTCTGCGATCAATGAATTTGTTGATGCGGTTGGCGTTAACAACCGCAACCTGAAGGATTTTACGGTGAATGTTTCACAGTCTTTTGATCTGGCAAACAAAATACCAACTGAGTTTATTAAAATTTCCGAAAGCGGATTGGACACTGTGAAAATTGTCCATGAGCTGAAAGATGCCGGATTTAAAGGCTTCCTGATGGGCGAAACATTCATGAAAAGCAGTCGCCCGGAAGTGGCCTGCGCTAACTTTATTAAAGAACTTTATGTTTTTAGAAACAATATACTCGCTGTTTAAAATGGAACTAAGCTATAGAAAGGCCGGCAAAGAGGATGTAGCCCTGATCGCTCAACTTGCAGATAATATCTGGCGCAAGCATTACATTACGATCATCAGTATGGAGCAGATCGACTTTATGCTGGAAACGATGTACTCCTCTGAGAGCTTGTTAAAGCAGATGAATGAAGGACATCAATTCACATTGGTATACGATGACGAAAAGGCGGTTGGATATATTTCCATTAGTACTAAAGACCATAAGAACTATTTTCTGCATAAATTTTATGTAGAAGTAAGTGATCAGGGAAAAGGAGTAGGGAGCGCTTTGCTGAGACATTTGTTAATAGGAATGCCTGAGGGCGAAACAATTGAATTGACGGTGAATCGAAGAAATTATAAAGCCATTAATTTTTATTTTAAGAATGGATTTACCATTAAAGCGATAGCTGATTTTGACATTGGAAGAGGTTATTTTATGAACGACTTTATCATGCAGAAGAAAATAAAATGAAACTAAAAGTATGCGGGATGAAGGATCCTGAAAACATAAAGCAGGTGGCTTCATTGAATCCAGACTATATGGGATTTATATTCTATGCTGCTTCCAAACGATTTGTCGGGGAAGATTTTGAGATGCCGATAATTGCTTCCGAAATAAAAAAGGTGGGTGTATTCGTAAATGCGAAAGCTGATTATATCATTGAGAAGATCAACCGTTACCAGCTTGATCTGATTCAATTGCATGGGGAAGAGACGCCGGACTTTTGTGAAGTGATGAATCATTTGATTCCTGTAATAAAAGCTTTTGGGGTGAACGAAGATTTCAATATGAAAGTCCTGGAGAACTATTTTGCCTGCTGTGACTATTTTTTGTTTGATACAAAAACAACAGAACATGGCGGCAGCGGAACGCAATTCGATTGGGACTTACTGAAAGGATATGATGGTAAGTTGCCTTTCTTTATCAGCGGCGGTATTGGTGTGGATGAAATTTGCCGAATCTCAGATCGCCAGACTCAATTCTCAAATCTAATTGCGGTGGATGTTAATAGCCGATTCGAAATTTCACCGGGAATGAAGAATGTCGGGGAATTGGGGAAGATTGTAAAATTGTAAAATTGCAAAATTGGAGGCTTGCAGATTGGAGTTGTTCAAGTGAAAGGTTGTCCGCCTTTGAGCTCCTACGTTGAAGCTTCGGCGCAAGCGTAAGGGGGCAGGGGGATGATTCGTTAAACTAAAAATTGTTAAATTGAAATGTATCAGGTAAACGAAAAAGGATATTACGGGAATTACGGAGGAGCTTTCATCCCGGAGATGTTGTATCCCAATGTGGAAGAGCTTCGCACAAAGTATCTGGATATTATCTATCAGGAGGATTTCCAAAAGGAATTAAATGATCTGCTGCGGGATTATGTCGGAAGGCCATCTCCATTATATTTTGCAGAGCGTCTTTCCGCACATTATAAAACAAAGATCTTTCTAAAAAGAGAAGACCTGAACCATACGGGTGCGCACAAGATCAACAATACGCTCGGGCAAATTCTTTTGGCGAAGCGATTGGGAAAAACGCGTATCATTGCTGAAACCGGCGCTGGTCAGCATGGCGTTGCAACCGCTACGGTTTGTGCCTTAATGGGACTAAAATGCATTGTTTACATGGGCGAAGTGGATATTGAACGCCAGGCGCCGAATGTAGCAAGAATGAAATTGCTGGGTGCGGAAGTGGTGCCGGCTACCAGCGGAAGCAAAACGTTAAAAGATGCTACCAATGAGGCCATCCGCGACTGGATCAATAATCCGTTGGATACCTATTATATCATTGGCTCGGTGGTTGGTCCTCATCCTTATCCCGACATGGTTGCACGTTTCCAAAGCGTGATCTCCGAAGAAATGAAAAAGCAATTGCTGGAAAAGACCGGCAATGAAAATCCACATCATATTGTCGCATGTGTTGGCGGAGGAAGCAATGCTGCCGGTGCATTTTACCATTACCTGGATATTGAGAGCGTTCATTTGGTTGCTGTGGAAGCCGCAGGTAAAGGAATTGATTCGGGCCATTCAGCCGCCACAAGCATACTTGGTAAACCGGGAATCATTCATGGAAGCAAAACATTGTTGATGCAAACAGCGGATGGTCAGATCACCGAGCCTTATAGTATTTCTGCCGGATTGGATTATCCGGGTGTCGGACCTGTGCATGCACATTTATTTGAAACAGGAAGGGCGCAGTTTGTTGCCATTACTGATGATGAAGCTTTGCGGGCTGTTGATCTGCTTTGCAAGCTCGAAGGGATCATTCCTGCTTTGGAAAGCGCTCACGCACTGGCCTACCTGGAAAAACTAGCTGCAAAGGCCGATGAAATTGTTGTCGTGAATTTATCCGGAAGAGGAGATAAGGACCTGGCAACGTATATGGCTAATTTGAAGATTGAATAAATTAAGAAATTGTTAACTGTTAAATCACCAAATTGAAATGAATCGCATTACCACATTATTCAAAACAAAACAGAAAGGTATTCTTTCCGTATACTTCACCGCCGGTTATCCTGCATTGAATGATACTGCAACAATCATTCAGGAGCTGGAATCAAACGGGGCTGATTTGATTGAGATCGGAATGCCTTTTTCTGATCCTTTGGCGGATGGTCCGACGATACAGCGCAGCAGTGAAATTGCATTGGAGAATGGGATGAGCATTAAATTGCTTTTTCAACAATTAAAAGGAGCGCGTTCTGAAGTTCCACTCATTCTGATGGGTTATTTGAATCCCGTTTTGCAATACGGCATAGAAGCTTTTTGTAAAGAGGCGTCGGGCCTGGGGATTTCCGGTGTGATCATTCCTGACCTGCCTATGCAGGAGTACCTCGAAGAATACAAAACGATATTTGAAACGCATGATTTGAAAAATATTTTTCTCATTACGCCTCAAACTTCGGAAGAAAGAATTCGTTTCATTGATGCTCATTCGGATGGATTCATTTATATGGTTTCTTCCGCAAGCACCACCGGCGCAAAAAGCGGAATAGATGCCGTGCAGGAAAGTTATTTTAAGCGCATTGCTGAAATGCAATTAAAGAACCCTGTTCTAATAGGCTTTGGGATTTCCGATAACAAAACGTTTTCGAAGGCCTGCGAATATGCCAACGGTGCCATTATTGGAAGTGCATTCATTAAAGCTGTTACGCAAAGTACAGATCTGAAAAAAAGTATTTGCGAGTTTGTAAACAGCCTATTAAAAACAAAAGAACGAGTATGATGAATGAACTTTATTTTCTTTACTGGTGTGAGATTGCTTCAGTCGTGCCTCCTTCGCAATGACGCTCCTCACACACAGATTTGTAAATTTGTATTTATTAGTAATTTGTATCCCATGATTATCCAACTAGAACAAAACATCCAGCCATCTGCTAAAGAAAAAATTCTTTCGGCAATCAATGCGATTGGATACAAAACAACTGAAGTGAAAACCCAAAAGGGGATTTACCTGGTATGCATCGGTAAAAATGAGTTCGATATCCGCCTGATCGGACAGCTTCCGGGGGTGGAAGATGTACACCGGGTATCCGACAGTTATAAGTTGGTTTCCCGGAAATGGAAAGTGAATGCAACCGAGATTGATCTTGGCGATGGGGTAAAGATAGGGGAGAATAATTTCAGTCTGATGGCAGGCCCTTGCAGCATTGAAAGCGAAGAGCAGGTGGAAAAGATTGTGAAGCACCTGTTGGAAAACAATATTAAAATTATGCGTGGTGGAGTGTTCAAGCCCCGTAGCTCGCCCTATGCTTTCCGAGGGATGGGGCTGGATGGATTAAAAATGTTCAACCGAGTTTGTCGCGCAAATGGCATAAAGATCATTACGGAAGTGATGCAGGTATCGCAGATTGCTGAGATGATCGATTATGTGGATGTATTCCAGGTAGGTGCACGCAACTCACAAAATTTTAATTTGCTGGATGAGTTAGGGAGAGTGGATAAGCCTGTGCTGATCAAACGTGGTATGA
>DASWNK010000050.1:0-27990 GCA_036399275.1 Bacteroidia bacterium
TCCTAGCCTGTTCGTCAAGGCTCATAGAAACATTTTCTTCTATTTCTTCGTCTTCAAGCGGAATGGCCAGGCTGGGATCATAAATTGTATAGGCGAATTCCATCATTTCTATTACGTGAAGCATGTATAATTCTGCTTTAAACAACCGAGCCATAAATGCCGCTTGCTCTAAGGCCAGCAAGGCCGTTTCGGAAAAATCCATGGGGATCAGGATCCGCTGAATAGTTATCGCTTTCATGTAGGTAAGTTTTAAATTATTCCAAATATCGTTTCAGGTAGAAGGCTACAATAACTAATGAAGAGACCAATACGAAGAAGAGAAACAATTTCATTCTAAGGATCGTTCTCCATTCGTCTTTCGTTAGCTTGTTAATTTTAGAATTAATTATTTTTTTCAATTTTTTTACAGAATCAGGTTCTTTCATAAGGTACTCGAAGGCACCTTCTTCCAGCAACTCGCGAATAAGCTGTGGATCTCCTTTTATTGACAAGATGATTACTGGAATTTCAGGTTTGAGCGCTTTAATTTTTTTCAATGTCTCTTTTCCGTTCATTCCCGGAAGCTCATAATCAAGGATAATCATCATTGGATTCATATCCAGTGCTCCGATACACTCCTCCCCTGTTCTGAAACACATGCAACGGGCAATGCTTTCGTTGGAAATATTATAGTCCAGCATCAGGGAATACAGATCATTGTCTTCTATAATAAAAATCAGTTTGTTATGGTTCAAGGTCATACCCTTATGGAAAAAATGTTTTCATTACAATAATTGCTAATGAAACAATGAAAAGAAGAGATACAATCATTGTTGCCCAATGTTTAAATAGTTGTTTTTTTTGAGAAACCAGAGTGTTTTTAACCGCATTCCGTATAATAGTCTGAATCTTCATAAAAGCATTATCGTTTTTCACCACATAATCATACGCGCCGTCCTTAATGCTTTCAAGCGCAGTTTCAATTTTATTTTGTCCTGACAACATAATCACAGGAATTTCAGGATCGGCCTGCCTGATTTTCTGCAATACAAAGCGGCCGTCCATTGCGTATGGAAGCCTTGAATTAAGAATGTGATCCAGAATAATGATGTCAGGTTTTTCCGTAGGCAGATTTTTCAGAAACTCCTCGCCTGTGAGAAACCATTTGATCTTGATACTTTCTTTCAAGGCTCTTTGAAGATGCTGCTGCAATGCCCTAAGGAACATTTCATCATCATCAATCATATGAATCGATATTGGTTCTATGGTTTTCATGATGTCTGAATTTTAAAAAAAATTACAAACTAATTGAATTGAGAATTCTGTTTTTCGTCGATCCTTTGAAAACATAGGCCCGGGTGAGAGAGTTTAAAGCCGGGCTTTGTAGAATTTTATGCTTCCAGCAATCATTTTATGGTGTATTTTCTGATCATTGGCATCAGCTGAGTAAAATCAATCGGCTTGCTGATAAAATCAACTGCACCTAAACCAATCGAATGCAAAACCACATCTGCCTTATCTAATGATGAAATGATAATAACAGGTATTTTGTTAAAATAAAACTGCTTTAATAAACTTAATAAGCCTAAACCTGAAATATTCGGCATCATAACATCGGAAATAATCAGATCGATTTTCATCTTATCAATCATGTCCAATGCTTCGTAGCCATTTTCAGCTCTTACCACTTCATAGCCGTCCGACATTAAATTATGCGCAATGGCTTCGAGTATTAATTTGTCATCATCTACTATCAGGACTTTCATAATATTTCTTTTTAATGGTTAAGTAAAGCACTAGCTACTATAACTAGGAATATAATAAAGAGTATCAATTGCAGAATCCTGAAAAACAAAGAGGTTGACTGAGAGTCGCCCAGGATAATAGAAAGAAGATTATTGATCCGGATAAAAGAAGACTGGCTTTTGGAAACATAGTCGTAAGCACCATTTTCCATGCAGTCAATCGCAATATTTAAACTGTCCTGTGCCGAAAGCATGATTACTTTTGTTCGCGGACTTGATTTTTTGATTTCTCTCAATACATCAATTCCGTTTTTGGCATCGGGATAAACCGCATCCAGGTAATAGTCGAGTATTACCGCATCAGGCTTTAATTTTATTTCGTTCAAGCAGGCGCTTGCCGTTTGAAAAGAATGAATTTTTGCCGATCCTATCTGGCTACTTACAGCAAGCTCCAATGCACGTAAATACAAAGGGTCATCATCTACAAGAAATATTACCGGACTTTTTTTATAGATTTCGGCATTCTTAAGCCGGAAAGAAAAAGGTCCGTTAATCCTGTTATTCCTTCTGGACTGGCTTAGCGATATGTTTACAGGCGTTTCCATAAGTTTTAAGTTTAGTATAGATACGTCGGCAGGAGAGAAAAATTACATAGTTTTCGGTGAAATGAGTAATTCGGAGGGTGAACTGTGGTATAAAAAAAGCAAACTAAAGGAATTGTTTCTTTTCATTCTCAAGTTCCTGAGTAGCAAAGGAGGAAATAACCCGGATTCTGTTAATAATTTCCGGTAACAGGTCTAAATTAGTCTCTTTGGAAGTATATTCTTCCATTAGCGCAATGTCCGCTTCCAATTCTTTAATTCCCACAAACAAAAGAACGGGCTTTATTTTATGAGCAGTCTGTTTTAGGGCAGTCCAATTTTGCATTTCATATTGATTTTCCAAATCCTGAATCATCTCCGGCACAGAGGCATTGAAAACAGAAATCATTTGAAGAATAAAAGTGTTGCTTCCGTTTGAAATCTCTTTTAAATAGGACAAATCTGTATATTTATGTGCATCCATTCCTACCCCTTTTCTTTTTTAATACAGTAATTATTTTGTTATATAAAGCCTTTGCATCAAATGGTTTGGAAACATATTCATCCATACCGGCATGAATGCATTTCTCCGATTCGCCCGCCATGGCGTGGGCTGTCATTGCAATTATCGGAACCCCTGATTTTATCGGGTCCGCGTTCTGACGAATATTTCTGGTTGCTTCGTACCCATCCATTTCAGGAAGCTGGATATCCATTAATACGAGATCAAAATTCGTTTTATCGATTTGTTTAAGCGCTAAAACCCCGTTCTCAGCAACCTGTACCGACCATTTCCAATCGTTCAGCACTTTAGTCGCCAATATCTGGTTCAGTAAATTATCCTCTACCAGAAGAATATTCAAATCAGGAATATGATCATCAACATTTTCATCCGGCTCTTGTATTCTTTCTATGGTCTGATCAGCACCCATTTTAAAATCAATCTGAAAAGTAAAAACCGAGCCTTTTCCTTCTTCACTCATAACAGAAACACTTCCGCCTTGCAGCTCGATCAATTGTTTTACGATCGTTAATCCTAATCCTGTTCCGCCGTATTTTCGGGTGGTAGAATTACTGGCCTGCGTGAACCCCTGAAAAACATAAGACAACTTATCATTAGAAATTCCGATGCCAGTATCCGAAACAGAAAACTTTACTATTGCATGCGTATTCGTTTTCGATAAAAGATCGACGGTGATCTTCACTTCTCCTTTTGCCGTGAATTTAATCGCGTTTCCAACCAGGTTCAGAAGAATTTGATTTAATCGTGTAGGGTCTCCGATGAGGCATTCAGGAATATTTTTATCAATCTTTGCGGACAGCTTAATATTTTTTTCCACCGATTTCGGAAGCATGAATTCGACAAGTGCAGGAACAAGCTTCCCTAAATGCATCTCAATTTCCTCTAACGTGATATTTCCTGATTGCAACTTTGAGAAATCAAGAATATCATTAATAATGACCAATAAATTCTCGCCAGATGTTTTAATGGCCGCAATATATTGCTGCTGCTCCCTTTCGAGCTTTGTTTTTAGGATGAGATCCGTGAATCCAATGATGGCATTCATGGGAGTCCGTATCTCATGGCTCATATTCGCGAGAAACTGCTCTTTTACTTTCATCGATTCTTCGAGCTCCTTTTTCGCCTGCATTAATTCAGTGAGGGCTCTGTTTCCTTTCCACAAAGAATGCTCAGCAATTTTGTTAGCCGTAAGCAGCTCTTCTTCCATCTGCTTTCTCTGGGTGATATCCGAGTCGATGGCAATAATTCTTACCAATTCACCATTCTTAGCGAAAACCGGAGTAAGCGTAGTGATCACCCAATATTCTTTTCCTTGTTTTGAAATATTTTTATTCTCGTAGGTGATCGGCTGCTTATTTTTAAGGAGGAGGGAAAAAGATTCTTTCAAACTGGAAAGGCCATTTTCGCTTCCTTTCCGCATTGCTTCGCCATAAGTGTTCAGCACTTCATTCATGGTATAGCCGGTAAGCTGCGTAAAGCCTTCATTTACCCATTCTATCTTCCCATTCTTATCGGCAATAATCACGGAGTTATTGGATTGCGTGGCGGCGAGCACCAATTTTTTTAATTCCTCCTCACTCACGCGTTCGGTCACATCCTGAGCGGTTCCTACCATTTTAGAGGCATTCCCATCCTCATCCTGGATTACCTCCCCGATTGAGTGAATTGTTCTAACGGTTTTATCCGGAAGCAAAATACGATGATAAAAATTAAAGGAATGGCATCCGTAAAAAGCCCCACCGATGATTTTCTGGACAGATTCTTTTTCTTCCGGATGAATACAATCCATGTATCCTTCGAAACTTGCATTGAATTCCTCTTTCTTCAATCCAAAAATACGGTAGAGCTCATCCGACCAATTCACGACATTTTTTTCCACATCCCATTCCCAGCTTCCGATATGAGATAATTTCTGCGCCTCCGAAAGCTTCAGTTTTTCTTTCTGTAACTCCAACGTCCGTTCTTCCAGTTTCCTGGAATTTTCTGCAAGCGCCTTCAGCAGTTTAAATCGTTCGATGCTGTAATTAATGGCGCGACTCAATTCCGCACCATTCACTTTACCTTTCACAAGAAAATCCTGGGCACCCAATTTCACAGCATTGATACCTACTGATTCATCTTCAAAACCGGTAAGAACAATAATCGGAATATGAGGAGAATGTTGGTAGACCTTTTTAAACGTGTCTAGCCCCGAACTGTCGGGCAAAGTAAGATCCAGGACAATGATAGAAAATGTTTTTTCGCCCAGAAGTTCAAATGCTTTAGATAAATAAGCGGTTGTTGACAAAGAAAAAGCGGAAACAAAAAAACCTTCCAAATAGATATTCAGCAAGCGTGCGTCGCCTGGATTATCTTCCACTAACAATATGTTAATTTCGTCGTTCACTTTAAAATCAATTAATTGACACCTTGTTCATCCATTTCCTTTATCGTAAAATAAAAAGTGCTTCCTTCTTCTGGCTTTGACTCCAACCAAACCCTTCCTCCATGATGTTCCACTATTTTTTTACAAATAGCCAGTCCGATTCCCGTACCCGGGTATTTTTCTGAGGAATGCAGGCGCTGCAAAATGATAAAAATTTTATCCCAATATTCTTCAGAGATCCCGATACCATTGTCGGCTACAGAAAACAAAAATTCGCCCTCATTTTTTTTGCCGCTGATCTTAATTTCAGGATCTCTTTCCCCTTTGAATTTTATTGCATTTTCAATCAGATTTTGAAATAATTGCGAAATCAGAACACTGTCACCATTGATACTTGGCAGTTTATCTATTTTTATCGCCACCTTGTTTTCCATTATTTTACTGTTAAGGTTTTGCTGAACTCTATCCAAAAGTACATTTGTTTCAATGCGATCAAATTTCTGTACACGGTGAACCCGGGAATATTCGAGCAAGCTATGAATGAGATTCTTCATTCTCTTTGCACCATCAACAGCAAAAGCGATAAACTCATTGGCATCATCATCCAGTTTATCTTTGTATCGTTCTTCAATCAATTGCAAATAACTGGTAATCATTCTTAAAGGTTCCTGCAAATCGTGGGAGGCCACATAAGCAAACTGTTCCAGTTCGGTGTTGGAGCGGATCAGGTCTTGTGTTTTTTCTTTCAGCTCATTCTCGGCCTTGATTTTCTGCCCAATATTTTCCTGAAGGTCATCAATCATCTTATTGAATACAGTTGCCAATTGTCCAATTTCATCTTTCGAAAACACTTGTGCTTTTACATTGAATTCCGCTTTTGCAACTTTATTTGCGGCAGTAGTGATCTCTTTTATGCCCTTTGCTATGCCAACACTGACGGAGATTGTCAGGATTAAACCCGTAAGCTCCACGGTTAACGCAATTAAGAATAAGATTTTCAAAACCAGATTTTCGAGCCAACGGGAACCTTCACCCAAAGTAAAAGAGAATTCATCCTCCAGGCTAGTCAGCCTTTCATTGATCGGATCGATCTCGGAAATGATCGCATCAACCTTTTCATCCGAAGGATTTTTCAGGCCAATCTCCGCATGGAGCTTTTGTGCAATAGGAATCAGCGTAGCGATGGTCGAGTCGGCTTCCGTCCAGATGCCAATCGCTTTGCTGATATAATAAACATCATGAAACCGTCGGAATAAATTGATCATTCCATCAACGTCATTTTCATTGTTCCTTCCTTCAATAAACCCTGCTTTCGCCTTCGCCAAATCGGGTTCTTCTTTTACCAGCTCAACCAGTGCCTTATGATCTCCCTGCGGAACCTTCATGAATTCTTCAAATTTCTTGTAATCGTTTTCACTATATGTGCGGGAGTATTTTTGAAGGTAGTAAACGGCATCCTTCTGGGCTTTTGACCAAAGGCCTTCACCTGCCACAAATGCTCTTACGGAAGAAAGTGCATTAAGAGAGAACCATAAGGTAAATAATTCCAGAGCGATCAATAAAGCCATGATCCCCAAAACAAAATAGAGCTTTTTTGCTATTGAGATATTTTTAAACCATTTTGCTACTTTTATGCTCATTAGAGAATAATTTATTTGCCCGGAAGCTGAACAATTGATAACCAGAAATTTTCGATCGACCGAACGACATTGGAAAATTGTTTGAAATCAACCGGCTTTGTTATATAACAGTTGGCATGCAGAGAATACATGCTCATAATATCCTGTTCCGCCGCAGAAGTAGTGAGCACAATGACCGGAATTAATTTAAGCTTCGGACAGGCCTTTATTTCTGCAAGCACCTGACGTCCGTCCTTTTTAGGGAGATTGAGATCAAGCAAAATAATATGAGGAGTTTCTACTCCGGCATATTTATCTTCCTTTCTCAAATACTTTAAGCCTTCCTCTCCATCCATCGCTACATTCAACTTACTTAGCATTTCACCCTTTCTAAATGCTTCTTCTGTAAGCCTGATATCACCAGGATTATCTTCTATTAAAAGAATATTTACTGAATAATGATTCCCGCTGGTTCTCATGTGACTTAAATTAAAGTATATAAAAAAAACAGCTTTCCATGAGCCCGTATTAAATTCAAGTTCAGGAAAATTTAGGAGAAAATTTGCTGCTACAGTAAGTTCAAGCGTTTTTTAAAATTTTCTTTATAAACAGCCCCTATGGGAATGAGCTGCTTATTAATAGCAATAACGTTATCATCGATAGCATTAATGGTATCAATTGCAATAATGTATGACCGGTGGACCCTTAAAAATTTTTCAGGATCAAGGCGAGCTTCAATTGCTTTTAAAGTAGAATGAACGGTATATCTCTTCTCAGGGGTATGGATGGTTATATAATCGCCTAAAGCTTCTATCCATAAGATTTCTCTCGTATCCACTTTTGCAATCGCACCATTGACCTTAACAAACAAATTGTCAAAGGAAAATTCCGGATTTTTCCCGGTGGAATCAAAGGCCGTTTTTGCCTTGGATATCGCTTTAAAAAAACGTTCTAAAGGGATCGGCTTTACGAGGTAATCAATGATATTGTACTCAAAAGCTTCTAAGGCATAATCCTTTTTGGAAGTTGCCAAAATAGTTATCGGAGGTTTGCTCAGATTCTTCAGAAACTGAAGCCCTGTCATTTCTGGCATTTCAATATCCAGCAACATGAGGTTTACCGTTTGAGAATTTAAGATTTTCAATGCATCGCAAGCACTCCCATACACCCCAATCAGATTTAGAAAGGGAAGCTGTTTCACCAAATGCTCCATGGCATTTTGCGACATTTTATCATCATCAACAATAATGCAATTCATATAAAGATCTATATCTATGCTTAGGTTCTACTGTATTTTTTTTAAAAGGTTGTATTATCCCTAAAAAAAATATCAAAAGCTTAAATAATTTAACGTTTAGCTCCTTCTATTATTGCAAACGTGCTTCGCGGGGTTGCTTACCTTAATTTATTCAACTATTTTTGGAATGACACCATTGCTGGTAATAGCGTTCTCTATATTTTCTCCAAACTCTTCTATATTAAAAGGTTTTTTGATGAATCCGTTCGCTTCAATTTCAGATGTAATTTTTTCAATGTCCTGATCGCCGGAAAACAACAAAATAGGAATGTGTTTTGTTTTTAAATTATTCTTCAGTAACTTAATGGAATTATCGCCGCCCATAGGCGGGATAAGCAGATCCATCAGGATAAGATCCGGCTGCATCCGTTCGACTTTTTCCACCAAGAGATCACAGGTTTCTAAAGTACTCACATTATACCCTTTTTGCATCAGGGCGCTTTTTGCGGCCTGCATTATAAACTGGTCGTCATCACAAATTAGAATAGTCTTCATATATAGTATTTATTGATTTTATCTGGACAAAACAACACTTGTGTTTTCTACTTTAGTTCCTATCATTACCTGCAATGTATAAATACCGGTAGGTAAAGAAGGATCCAACTCGACCGTTTCTTTTATATATTCATCTTTTGCAATCAGCTCCTTGGTGTAAACCTCCTGTCCTAATAAATTTATTATCCTGATTTTTATTTTCGCGTCAGCAGCTGCAGGCATATTAAATCCTATTGTAAAAAGTCCATTATTGGGGTTCGGATATACTTTCATTTGGAATCCACCTTCAGGCTCCTCAATCTTTATTTCCGACAAAAGCGGGTCTTCATTCAGCTCTTCGTCTGATTCTTCTTCACCTTCCCTGCAGGTTACATCCACCGTTACCAGTGAGGACCATGCATGAACGCCGGATTGCGTAACTCTCAATTGGTAAGTTCCACTGGTAGTGGCGGTATATGTTGCGACAGTTGCACCTGCAATATCAACACCATTCCTGATCCATTGATAGCTGAATCCTGCGCAGGTATTTCCATATAGCTTAACATTTCCGCCCGGACAAAACTGGAGAGGACCACCAACAGTAATGGTTGCGCGCAGGCCGGATATGATCTTCACCCAGGTAGGCGCCGACCATGAAATACAAGAACCCTGAATAACTTTTACCTGGTATTCGCCCGATGAGCTTGCCGTGTAAGACGCGGCGGTTGCGCCGCTGATATCTACTCCGTCCTTTTTCCACTGATAGCTACCTCCTGAAAGCGTCGCTGTTTTTAATGTCACAGAGCCTGAACACATGGTTGTCGTTCCAAGCGGCGTTATGATCGGCGTTCCGCATCCTTGCACGACCACTGTAATTGGCGAAGAAGTTCCGACTTGACCAGTATTGTTTGTAGCCTTTGCCGTGATTGTATAAGTTCCGGTGGAAACATTCATCCAGGTGTAGCTGTATGGCGCGGTATAGTCCTGACCAATCAGTGAAGATCCGTTAAAAAATTCCACCTTTGTTATGCTTCCTCCGGATGATGTGGCATTCGCATTAAAAGTAATGTTTGAGGGATTCGAATAGGTCGTATTGTTTGACGGCGATGTAATGCTCACTACCGGTGTGCTTCCACCGGATGTTGTGTAAGGTGATAACCTGGAACCAGGTATCGGTCTCTCCATTGTTCCATTGGGGAGCTGCCAGCCTACTGCAATGTGATCGCCCTGATCGCCTTCACGGTGAATACTCTCGATGTAATACTTTGTGCCCGCTGTTAAATAGATCGCAACTGATTTCTGAGAGGGATATTTTGTCCATTGCCTTGATAATGTATAAGAAGGCACTGATGCAATTTTCACTTTGCTTCCCGGACTGCTGTTGGTGCTTAACCACAGCTCACTTGCATTATCGCTGGCGATCCAGAATATATAATTACCGGTAGCAGGCGGACAAATATATCCTCTGATCCTGCTTCCATAATGATCACCTGCATTAATGGGCCCTTCAAAAATTGTTAATAAGCTTGTGCTGGTAGGAGCTGTATTCACAGGAACATCATTCACGGAAGTTCCATATACATTGCTCCAATAATCTCTGGTGATTTTTCCAGTGGCCGAACATCCTGCTGTACTTCCACCGCTGGCGATATAATAAGCTTTAAATGTTTGATTGGCATCCGTAACAATAATATTTTGTGCAGCCAATCCGCCCTGCGACCAGTGACTAAAAGTGTAGGTAGAATCACCCATGGTTTGCGGACTTGTTGCCCCCAAGGTTCTTTGCATGCCTGATACCGCCAATACAGAATACGGAGTAGTATGAGGCTGACCGTCCAACAAAAGTTTCAATCCCGAAGATTGTGATGCCAATGTAAGTGTACATGTTTTCGGATTGATGCGAACGGAAGAAGTATCCGTTGAACCATCGGAGTCCGTTACCACTAAAAACAACTGAAAATATACATTTGCCGACATTTCACCAGTAGTTGAAATATTGAACGAGCCCGTTTTTACGCCCGTAGGAATAAAAGGTCCGGGATGGACATGGGAGTCATGATGAAATTCAACGTACCAGTTAAATGCACTTGCAGGCAATGTCCCATCTTCTGCATCAGTTCCGTTACCGGAGAAATTAATTATATCGCCTCCTCTGTAAATCGAAGCATTTGCAGGCGTAAGGATGCTACCATTTGGTTTTGCGTTGTAAGCAGTTACAGTTAATACAGCATTGCTGCTTGTTGCATTTCCATAACTGTTAGTTACTACAGCACTGTATTGTCCGGCATGAGAAGCCTGGACATTTGTTATTGTATAAGACGAAGAAGTGGCACCGCTTATGGCCGCTCCATTTTTTCTCCACTGGAATGTCATGGGAGTTGCGCCGGACGCACTGACAGAAAAAGTTACATTTTGTCCTGCAGAGACTGTAGCACTAGCTGGCTGGCTGGTAATCACAGGTGCGTTATTATTGCTGTAAATAATTTTGTACAATGCATTCTGACTGATACTGAAATAATAGAGATTTCCATCTGCTCCGTCAATAATATAATTCAAGGCGCCAGCAAGATTACTTGCAAAATTCTGTTTTTGGACACCGCTGCTTAAATCCAGGTAATTGATCCAATGATTGCAATAATCAATAAAAAAATATTTTCCGATATAAGAAGAAGGATAATTGGTAGAGGCTGGATTGAAAAATACGCCACCGGTAATTGCACATCCGGAACTTAGGCCCGGAGATCCATGAGGATAAGTATAAACAGGAGCGGTATAGGCAGGATTACTGGTTGCGCCTTCAGAACCCGGCCATCCGAAGTTGCGTCCGCCCACAGTAGCATTATTGATTTCTTCCCAGGAACCCTCTCCTACTTCATTCACAAATATTTTTCCTGTACCCGCCTGAATATCTATCGTCCAAGGGTTTCTTAGGCCGTAAGCCCAAATCCGCTTGGCTGATTCTGATCCGGTAAAAGGATTTCCGGAAGGAACACTTCCATCCGTATTAATCCGCAACACCTTTCCTTTAGAATTATTAAGATCCTGAGAATAACTGTTCACATTATCATTCCCAGTTGCAAGAAATAGTTTCCCGTCCGAACCGAAAGCCATTCCACCTCCATTGTGAATTGAGTTTACCAATGGCTCAAAATCCATGATTATATGCTCGCTTCCCGGTATAGCCACATCACCGTTAGCAGTAAATCTGCTTAAGCGATTATGAATCGGTGAGCTTGAAGTGGTATAATAAATATAAACATACTGGTTGCTGCTAAAGTTTGGATCGAGCACAATAGAGCTCAACCCTCTTTCATTTAACTGATTAACATTCACCTGTAAAAAAGGAGTGGACAAAACCGCCCCATTTTTAATGATTTTTACTTTCCCCGATTTTTCAGTGACGAAAATCCGTCCATCCGAACACTTTACCATTGAAGTGGGATAGTAAATGGTCGCTACTTTAACCTGGCTAAAGCCTGCTGGAAAGGTTTGTCCGAAAGAACTAACGGAGCAAAGAATTGCTATCAATAAGAATAATGAAGCGATACTTTTGATTGAATGTAATGCTGAAAAGTGGGTATTTTTTTCCATTATAACTTCTATTTTGAGTTTGAACTAGAATGAGATTTTTATCAGGTCAAATTCATGCCAGCCAAAAATTCAAAAAGAAGAAAAAAAATTTTAAAGGACCGAGATGCGCTTTAAGCGATTACGAACATTCATTCAACGAAATAGCAGACAAAAGCACCTACATGCACCTTTACATTTGCGCATTAATTCAATAAAACATTATGAAAAAAAACGACAATCCCGATGGAATTAAAACTTCCGGAGATACTCTTTCTGTCTGGTCTGCAACAACTCCTTCTATTAAATATGAGCCCTTGACCAAACACTTAAAAACCGACGTTGTTATTATCGGAGGCGGAATTGCCGGTGTTTCTGTTGCCTACAATCTTGCGATACAAGGAAAAAAGGTAGTAGTGATAGAAGACGGATATATTGCCAGTGGAGAAACAGGAAGAACAACCGCTCACCTGGTAAATGTACTGGACGATCGTTATTATGACCTGGAACGAATCCATGGAGACGAAGGCGCAAGCCTGGCCGCAGAAAGCCATACTCAGGCAATCGACTTTATTGAAAGAACTATAGCCACAGAAAATATCGATTGCGACTTTACACGGCTTAATGGTTACCTGTTCCTTCATCCCAGCGATAAAAAAGAATCACTTGAAAAGGAATACCTTGCGGCACGAAAAGCAGGCATCAAGGTAGAAAACCTAAATCACATTCCGGGAATCACTTCCGAAAGCGGGCCTTGCTTATCATTTCCAGGTCAGGGGCAATTTCATATTCTTAAATATATGAAAGGGCTTTGCGAAGCAATCATAAAACACAAAGGAGAAATCTACACCGGCACCCATGCGCGCCAGATTGATTCTACAGGAATCGTCACTGACCAAGGATACAAGGTCACGGCCGATCATGTGGTGGTTGCAACCAACACACCGGTACAGGATCAGTTTGCAATTCATACAAAACAAACAGCTTACCGAACGTATGTGATCGGAGCAAAAATAAAAAAGGGAGGCACCAAAGCTTTGTGGTGGGATACGGGAGACTTTGATGTCGATAAAGATGTGGCGCCCTATCATTATGTGCGCCTGCAGGAGATGGATGAAGCGCATAACATTCTTATTGCCGGCGGCGAAGATCATGTTACCGGAAAAGGTGAAACAAACGAAGAAATACACCGATATGCGGCGCTTGAAAGCTGGACGAGAGCCCGCTTCCCGATAGAAGAGATTATTTACCGCTGGTCAGGGCAAGTTATGGAGCCGGCCGACTCGCTGGCATTCATTGGAAGAAACCCGATGGATAAAGACAATGTATATATTGTTACCGGCGATTCAGGAAACGGAATGACTCACGGAACAATTGCAGGAATTTTAATTACAGATCTTATTCTGGGAGTAGAAAACAGCTGGGAAAAACTATACAGTCCTTCGCGCTTCAGCTTTAAATCAACCGGCCATTATATAAAAAACAACATGAGTGTTATAGCAGAATATTTCAAGGACTATCCCATGCATGCGGATGTTTCTGATTTTTCTGAAATAAAAACAACAGAAGGGAAAATCATAGAAATAAAAGGAGAAAAGTTCGGAGCTTACCGCGATGAAGAGAATCATCTGCATGTAGTATCGGCGATTTGCCCGCACATGCAATGCATTGTCAAATGGAATGGCGGAGAAAAAAGCTGGGACTGTCCCTGTCATGGGAGCAGATTCACCTACGACGGTAAAGTTTTAAATGGCCCGGCTAACGGCGACCTTCCCTATTATTTATCAATCAAACAACCAAAAATTATTCAATCATGATCATAGCAGCTATTGCTTTATTTTCTCTTGCCGCCATATTAGGCCTTCTGTTATTCGGATTTGTGATCAAAGGAAAACATACGCCCAAAGCGCTTGTATTGACGCACGGGCCCCTGGCTATAGCAGGAATTATTCTTTTGGTTATTTATTGCACTCAAAATGACCCTGATCCTATTGACAGTTTAATTCTTTTTTTAATAGCCGCATCGGGCGGCTTGATATTAGTAGCCCGTGACTTGATGGGAAAAACAATTCCAAAATGGCTGGCTGCAATACATGGCTTGTTAGCGGTCGCAGGATTTTCGTTGCTGCTAATGTTTCAGTTCTCCTGATCTCATTTTACAGTTAAAAAAAGGCAGTTGTAAAAAACTGCCTTTTTTTGTTTCATTAATTATATTCCTTTATAATCATTCCATTGAATTGTACCTTCCGGTGTTGCATAGTTGATCAGATCAGCACGTTCTTTACTTAATATCTCATTATGTTTCTGAACACTTTTCTCTGTCCTTTTGGTTCCTTCAGCAACTCTGTCTACCAGTCCGTTTGTTTCACGCACATGTGCAAGCGGGTTACTGATATATTGCCACTCTTCTTTAAACTCAGGGCTTACACCTTGATTCCATGGCCCACGCACTTCCTGCCCATTCGACATATTGAAATAAGTATTACTATGTTTCGGATCACTTTCCAAAATGCCCGGAGGGAAATTAGGTTGAATGGAATTGAGTGCAGCTTCAAACATTTGAAAATGTGCTACCTCTCTTGTCATAAGAAAACGCAAAGTTTCTTTCACATATACATCATCCGTAAATTGCAGCAGGTATTCATACACGATCTTCGCGCGTGATTCTGCAGCAATGTTGGAGCGCAGATCGACCGTTAAGTCCGAATTTGCATTTACATAAGCGCCACTCCAGGGAACGCCCATACTGTCAGTTACAAGCGGGCCTCCACCACTCAGCACGAAAAAATGCGGATTGGTCATTGCTTCATGAATGTATGTTTCCTTTGCGGCTTTTCCATCAAGTAGTCCTGTGATGTCCTCAGCGTCAGCAGTATCTTTCAGCGAGCCGTTAACACCTTTCAGCAACATCTGAACAGTTGCTCCGACAATTTCAAGATGGCTGAATTCTTCCGTAGCAATATCCATCAACAAATCGTATTTATCGGGATATGCATGTTTAACAGAAAACGCCTGCACAAAGTATTGCATGGCAGCTTTTAATTCTCCGTTAGCACCACCGAACTGTTCGAGGAGCAAACGGGCAAAACGCGGATCAGGCTTTGAAACCTTCGCGTTAAATTGTAATTCTTTTGAGTGATAAAACATGAGATTAAGGTTTAATGGTTAATACTATTTTTTCGAGTTTTAAAAAACCAATGCCATTTTGAACAGCATCTATTAGGCAACTGGATTCTGGCACATTTCCGCACACCTATGACAAGCCTCTGCGCATTTTTTACAATGCTCCAACTGTGAATGCTTATCACATTCTTCAGCACACTTTTCGCAGATCTCTGCACAGAACTTCAGAAAAAGATCTGCCGTTTCTGAATTTCGTTCGAGCACTTGTGCTGTTAAGCGGCAGATATCCGCGCAATCCAGATCAAGCACCATGCAACGCTTTAGCTCTTCTTTGTCCTTTTCCATCTGGCAGGCGTCGTAGCAATGATTGCATTGTGCTGCACAGAAATGTAATTCATCAATCAGTTTTTTATTTTCCATTTTATTTATATTTATTTTATTTCATTCATTTTTTACACAGCAAAAGGAAACGTTTCCGGCATTTGATGTCCGTCCGGCAATATGTGAATCGGATGAACAGCAGTGGTTTCATCAATGTAAACAAACGCATCATAACGATGGGGGATCAGGCTTGGGACATAGTTCCCAAATTGCTCAAACTGCGGAAGGTAAACAACACCAATGGCCCTGTGCCCAAATTCCTTTTCACCGATTTGCTTTTTCATTTCTTCCGACATAAATACGATCCTGTCTTTTGCATCCAGCTGATGTAAGAGATATTCCCAGCTATCCGTCATTGCATCGGGCATGTTCATCACGCGCATTACATCCCCCCATTCACGGCCGGCAATCACCTGCCCTTTATAAGAACCAAAGCCAATTGAAAACACACCATCCTGATGGTGTTGCTCATTGAGCAATTGCCCGACATTTACATTTCCTTCCCGGATCATGTCTGTTGCACGGGCATCACCAATGTGCGTATTATGTTCCCAGATAATCCCCTTCGCTTCCGGTCCGTGGAATTCCATCAAGCGATCGAGCGTTTCAACCATGTGCTGATCGCGGATATTCCATGAATCAGCTCCAGGCCGGACCATTGCGCGATAATATTTTTCTGCATTAAAAACAATGTGTGCATTTTGCTCGGCGCTCAATGCAGCTTCATGATCGGTATTGTAGCCGGGCATGTTTTTCCGTATCTGAACCAGCAAGTCAACAACTTCTGCTTCACATAAGGAAGGAAACATAAGACTTGCACGCGCATAGGCCTGCCCTTCACCATCTGCGAAAGGCTCGAAGCATTTCAAAACATGCCGGGCGGTGAGCGTTGTTTCGGGATCCTTTTTATCCAGATAATTAATAATTGCTTCCATGGACTCCCAAAGGCTATACACATCTAAACCATAAAAACCCACCTTGTGAGCTTTTGAAAAATGTTCATTGTGCTCCCGAAGCCATTCCGCCAGGGCAACAACTTCCCAATTGGCCCACATCCAGGTTGGCCAGCGGTCGAAGGCATGCAACACATCTAAGGCACTTTTGCCTGCATCGGAATAATCTTTTACATAACGGTTCAGCCGATAGCAATCGGGCCAGTCGCCTTCCACAGCGATAAAAGAAAAACCTTTTTCTTCTATGAGCCTTTTGCTGATCATAGTACGCCAGGTATAATATTCGTGTGTACCATGGGATGCCTCTCCTAACAATACATACTTCGCATCGCCGATCTTCTCGATCAGTTTATCGAGTGCTTCAACAGTGTAGAGCTCCATCGAATTCTCAAGAATCAACTTGTTTAAATCAACGGTTTCACCTGTTCTTTCTTTCAAGTAGGAAACTTTCATTTGTGCTATATTTATGCGGTATTTTCAATACGATTAATTTCTTCTAACAAGCGAATAACCTCTTCATCACTAACCTGGGAAAAGTCTGCGTAGTAAAGCCCCACACCAACAAAATTATCGAGTGTATGCAGGCAAATCAGATCATCTACTTCCTTCTCAATCCGTTCGGCAGTTCCCGTGGGAGCAACTGGTGCCGCTACAACAATTTTCTCAGGCTGTTTTTTCCGGATCATCCGTATCGCAGCAAGCAAGGTGTTACCCGTTGCGATACCATCATCAACAATGATCACAACTTTATTTTTCAGATCCACAGGCTTGCGGCCTGCCATAAATTTCACATATCTTTCTTTTAACATTTGCCGCAAAAGTTTGATCTCTTTTTCGACATACGCTTTTGGCAAGTTGTGTCGGCCATCAATAATCTGATCTTCGAGGCTTACAGCTCCTATCGCCAATTCCATGCTCCATGGATGGCCAATTTTTTTTGTAAGCAGCGGTTCCATCGGAAACTTAAAGTGCTTTGCGATGTAGAACCCGACGGGGATTCCACCCCGCGGAACGGCAAGTACCACCCCTGCATTACCTTTATATTTTTCAAGATAAGGAATCAGCTTCATGGCTGCATCCTGCCGGTTATAGAAAAGCATGAACAGCCTTGGGTTTTAAAAGATGTTTCTCAAACCAGTCGGCGGCGAGTGCAGCAACAGCATCCAGCTTACCTGGCTCTTCAAACAAATGTGATGCACCTTTTACGATTTCAATTCTTTTTTCTCCATGAAGCAACGCATAGGCCCGCTCATTCAACTCAATCACAACAGGATCAAGACTGCCAACAATCAGCAGTACCGGAGCTTTCACCAATTCAATCGAAGCAGCAAGATCGGGGCGACCGCCGCGACAAACAACCGCCCGGACATCATCATCCAATTGTGCAGCCGCTTGCAGTGCTGATGCTGCACCTGTGCTGGCACCAAAATACCCAATCGCCATGTCCTTCCATTCGGGAAGCAAACGTATGTAATTTGTTATGGCAAGTAATCGCATGGCAAGCATTTCGATATTAAAGCGGTTTCCATATATCTGGTCTTCGTCTTCTGTTAGCAAATCGACCAGCAGTGTTGCGATATTCTTTTTATTCAATATTTCAGCAACGTATTGATTTCTGGGGCTGAATCGGCTACTGCCACTTCCGTGAGAAAATATAACAATTGAATCTGTATTGTCCGGTATGTTTAAGTTACCTCTTAGCTTAAATCCGCCAACAGGAACAGTAATTTCAAGTGATCTCATACGTTTATTTCTTTTCGGTTGTTCCAGGTTACCATCCGGATCATATTTCTTATCTACTTTTATTCTGCCATCCGGTTTATTTCCGCGCTTTCCTTGCGGTTGAATTACTTCTGAACTAGGCCTATTATTTTTATCATTATTACAAGCGACCTGGCGACAGAATTAATAATGAGAAGGAAGCAAGGTTTATGTTTTTTTATTAATTTATTTGTCTTCTTTTGTCTCCGAGTACAGCCCAATAATTTCACCTTTGGCAATTATGTGCTTACTGATAGCAGCCTCCAGCGTTTTTTTATCAGCACCTTCTTTCACATCAAGCAAGGCATCTAATGCATACACTTTAAAAAAATAGCGATGAGGCTTTCCGCTGGGCGGGCAGGGGCCTTCATAATTAATTGTTCCGAAGCTGTTTTTCCCTTCAATTCCCGGCGCTGCATTTTCAGGAATACTGTCAGTAGGCTCAATGTTCCAGATCAGCCAATGGTCAAACGTTCCTTTGGGAGCATCCGGATCATCAACAATAATTGCCAGGCTTTTTGTTCCCGCCGGAATACGCTCAATGCTTATCGGGGGATTCATATTTTCGGCATCGCAGGTATATCTTGCCGGAATGACTCCCTTCTCTTCAAATGCCTTGCTCTTGATGATTAATGTTTCTGTTTTAACAACCGGCTCCAGCCGTTCTTGCGTTGAATTTATTTCCATGATAATTATTTAATTGATAGATTTATTCGCCTTGTTCTTCTCCTTGTTCCTCTTTTATTTTTTTTGCAAGTGCTTTTCTGGCAGCCTTTGAATTCTTTTTCTTCCGATCGCCTTTCTTACTGATATCGCCAGTATAGCCTTCTTCTCTTTCTTTTCGACTATCGATATCGTCTCTAATTTCAGGACGAGGTTTTTTCGACCGGCCCTGCTTGTTTTGCTTATTGGTTATGCTCCTTGAGGCCTTCATTTTACTTTAGCAGTTTGCGGGATAGTTGCATCCATTATAATTTTCAAATTCAATGCTTTTGAAACCGGACAGTCATTTTTTGCATTTTCAGCACATTCTAAAAAACGATCCTGGTTCATCCCAGGTACTTTTGCGCGAACCTTAAGATAAGATTGGGTAATACCGTTTTCTTCCAGAGTAACCGTGGCGGTTGTTTGAATCTCCTCTGCCGTAAAACCAGCTGCATCGAGGAGAAAACCAAGCTTCATGCTAAAACATCCTGCATGTGCGGCCGCAATTAATTCTTCCGGATTCGTTCCGGCTTCATCAGCATAGCGTGTATTCCATGCATAGGAAGCATTGTTCACTGCCTTACTTTGGGAAGTGATTGTTCCACTTCCTTCTTTACCTGTACCATGCCAAACGGCAGTTGAAGATCTCTTCATTATTTTTATTTTTTAGGTTAATAATTCTGTTAATTGAATCGGCCTCAGAAAAAAAAGCGCTACACTGATCTTTGAGAGATAGAGGAGTATGAAATAAAAAACATGCCGAATAGAATGAAAGAAAAAAGAGCGCTCAAGAAGCGCCACGAATAGGGATATTCCTATTTATAATTTACAATTAATATAAAAAATAATTACGTGTGAAATTTACGTTCTACGAAGACGATACGCTTTTGGGGAGAATAGAGAACAAAAAAAATGGTGATTAAAAACACTTTCTATCGCATGAATACAACCTAAAAATTAGTTGATCTAATCTAACAAATGGTTTTTCATTGCATGCATCACAATACCGATTACATTCTTAGCATTCACCTTCCGCTGAATTCTGTTTTTATGGCCATCCACCGTTCGGGTACTGATAAATAAGCGAGAGGCTATTTCTTTGTTGGTGAATTCCTGACAGATTAATTTGATGATTTCAATCTCCCTGCTGGAGAAGGCTACAGGCTTTGCAACAGGAACAATCTTTTTATTGCGAATCAATTCCCTGACCATTGCCTTTGAAACTTTACTGTTAAAGTAGTAGCCATCTTTTACTACCTTGCAAATAGCATCCGATAGGACTGAGAGATCAATATTCTTTAGTAAAAAACCACGCACACCTCTTTCAAGCAAATATAATGTGATGGCATCTTCGGTGGACGTGGAAAGAACCAAGATTTTAATTTCGGGGTAATTATTCTGAAGAGTTTCGGCTAACCGGATACCATTCGTTTCCGGCATTTCTATATCAAGTAACAGAACATCCGGTTTCTTCACCTTTAGTTGCTCCATTAATTCCTCCCCCTTTGCAACTTCTATGACAACTTCAAATTCTGAGTTGTTATTCATTAATGAGAGTAACCCTTTTCTGAACAATTTCTGCTTATCGACAATTGCAAGCTTAATCTTCTTCTTCATAAATAAAATAGATGGTTACTTTATATCTGCGGCAAACAAACTATTGAGTGGAGAAAAAGCAGATCTGATAGTTTTTGACATGCTCAAATTGATTTTAACAGCACTATTTAAAATTAAAAAGTGTGTGTAATTCAATGTTCAAGCCCTTGGCTAGGGCATTGGAACTGCTTATGGTGGTATTAACCAGTCCGCGTTCAATTTTAGAAATCTGGCTATATTCAATCTCCGCTAATTCCGCGAGTTTTTCCATGCTCAACCCCTGCGCCATTCTCAGTTTCCTGACATGACTTCCAAAATCGGCCATCAGTTTTTCATCTCTAATTTTTTTCACACTACGAAGTTGAATATTTTAAGAACATCAAACTAGAGCATACATGCCATATTTTAACTGTAAACATTGGTATTGCGACCGGATGAAGTAAAACCGGTCAAGCTATTACGATCTTCGTTTTAAAGAAATTATGTAGAAGCCTGCGCCAATAAAAGGAAATGATGAAACACGATCTTGTTGATTTTTTGAGGAGTATTATCTTCTTACTGTAAATGTAAGGCTTTTAAAGCCAGAAAGCCGGCAAACTGCCGAAGACATGATTAAAATCAGTTTTATTTTTCCCCATTCAGCACCAGGAAAGAAGATAAGCGAAGAATAAAAAACGAACGATGTATCATCTATGTTGTCAAATTTTATTTTTTCGAGCTTGGTAGGTACACAAAAGCAGACTTGCTACAAACCAAATATCCTGATCGCCAATGATAAAATTGTTGTTATAAAAAATCCTTTTTTTCGCAGCACCTTCTTTCTTGCCCGAGCCTGCATGGCACTTTTTTTTGTAAGGCATGATACAAAATAAACTATTAATAATAAATCTCATTAACAATGAAAATCAAACTACCAAAAACTAATTTAAGAAAAAAAATTCCACCACTAAATCCTCCGTTTAATAAAGGCATTACCGCATTATTAATTTTCTTCGCCTTACAAACAGGCATGCGGGCGCAGATCACAAGCGGATTTGAACTCGAAGGAAATGCAACTTCTGTTTTACCTAATCCGCCGGATGACTGGGACATGATTTATAACAATACGAGCAATGCTCAAATTACCACCAATGTGGTAACCGATATGAATAATATTTTCCAGGGCGGGGGATCTAAAGATGATCTTGATATCAATAACTGGGGCTGGACAACCGGCTCCGTTCCAGATAAAGATGATATCTTACATGGCGGCGTTGCCTTGTATGATAATTGCAAGCTTTACTTTTTTGCCGACCGCTACGCTACCAACGGAAGCTCCAATATCGGCTTTTGGTTATTTAAAAATAATGTTAGCGTATCTGCTGGCGGATCTTTTACCGGCGTTCACACTGTCGGCGATCTTCTGATCGTGAGTGAATTTGTGAATGGCGGAGGGACTGCTGTTATTAAAGCTTATGTATGGGTTGGTTCTGGCGGAGACGTAAACGGGACATTGGATTCTGTTCCAGTAACCGGTATTAATTCATTTGCCATCACCAATACTACTGCTGTTCCTTCCCCATGGCCTTTTGTTCCTAAGACAGGCGCCGCAAACATTTTCGGTCCCGGTGCTTTTTTCGAAGGCGGTATAGACCTTTGCTCGATTCCCGGATTAGATCCATGTTTCACTTCCTTTTTAATTGAAACACGTGCCTCATTTTCAATTGATGCTGTGCTAAAAGATTTCCTTAACGGTTCATTTAATACTTCACCGCAGATTTCTCTTACAGGCTGTTCACGCTGTATCAACGGACCGGCAGTAACGCTGACAGCCAATGTAACGGGCGGCCTTCTGCCTCTAGGTTATTCCTGGAGTCCGGGAGGAAGCACTTCTTCTTCTATTACGGTATCGCCGACAATGACGACGACTTATACTGTTACAGTAACCGGTTCCAACGGTTGTGCAGAAACCGCTACTGCAACTGTTACTGTGAATTCGGTACCCAATGTTAATGCGGGGGCGGATAAAACGCTCAACTGTACAACTTCTTCCGTAATGCTCAGCGGCTCATCATCAACAGCGGGAGTTAACTTTAGCTGGACAACAATCGGAGGTAACATTGTTTCCGGAGCGTCCACTGCGATGCCAACCGTAGATGCGCAAGGCACCTATATATTAACTGTTTCAAGTACTGCAGGATGTTCTGCGAAAGATACCACCATGGTGACGTTCACCGGTATCACGCCTGATGCCAATGCCGGCCCGGATGATACGTTAACCTGTGCTATGACGCAAACAAATTTAAACGGATCATCAACCACACCTGGAGCAACATTTGCATGGATTGCTATCAATGGCGGCGCTATTCTTTCAGGCGCAAATACTGCCACACCGCTTGTGCAAATTCCGGGAACGTATGTGCTCACCGTAACAGAACCGGTAAGCGGATGTACAGCTAACGATTCGGCAAATGTGTATTATGATAATACTATTCCTGATGTAGATGCTGGCGGAGACATGGTATTGAATTGTGTTGTTTCATCCACAATTTTAGATGGTTCCTCTAGTACACCCGGCGCAATGACAATGTGGACAAGCTTTAGCGGAGGCAATATTGTTTCAGGCGGAGCCACTTTCAATCCGGTTGCAAACACGGCAGGCGGTTATGTATTAACCATCACTCATCCTACCAGCGGATGTTCAGCGAAAGATACGGCGATGATCACATCGAATATGATGGCACCGAACGTAAACGCAGGCGCTGATACAGCAATTGGTTGCGGAATAAGCACAGTAATACTTAATGGCTCTTCAACGTCCAATGTTGGATTCAACTGGACCACCCTCGGAGGAAATATCGTTTCCGGTGCAAATACGGCAACTCCAATTGTGAATGCTCCCGGAACCTACATTCTGAAAGTGATTGATCACATCAATGGATGCTGCGCTTACGACACTGTTGTAATTTACTTAGGAATACCTCCAACAGTTGACCTTGGTAATGATACTACACTTATTTTCTGTCAGGGATACTTTACGCTTGACGCCGGAAACCCAGGAATGGATTATTTATGGAGCACAATGGCAACCACCCAGACTATCACTGTTACAACAAGCGGAACGTATTGGGTGAAAGTAACTAATGGATCCGGATGTACAGCCACTGATACGATCAATGTAACGATCAATCCGGGAACACTGACCGTGGATCTTGGTAATGACACGACTTTCATGAATTGTCATGCGCTGCCATTTATCCTTGATGCAGGCATAAGCGGCGCCACTTATTTATGGAGCACAACAGAAACCACACAAACAATTGTGGTAACTACTTCAGGAATGTATTATGTAACCGTTACCGATTCAATAGGCTGTATGGATTCAGATACCATCAATGTTAACATCATCAACAACAATATTGAAGTTGACCTTGGCGCCGATACCACCGTTTGCAGCTGTATTGTACTGAATGCAGGGAATCCCGGTGCGACTTATACCTGGTGCGGAGGAGAAACGTATGCGATGATCAATGTATGTATAAGCGGAACCTATTGTGTGACGGTGAGCAATGGTACTTGTACTGATTCTGATACCATTAATATCATCGTAAATCCGCCGCCGGTTGTGAACCTTGGTAATGATACTACCTTAACTTCAGGCTCGCTTGTACTGAATGCAGGAAACACCGGTGCTAACTTCATGTGGAGCACAGGCGCTACCACGCAGACAATTACCGTAACAACTTCCGGCCAATATTATGTTACAGTAACTGATACATTTGGTTGCTCTGCAAGTGACACGATCAATGTGACTATAACCAGCGGCATTGGGGAAAACATTACCGATGGATTCAGCCAGATTGCATATCCAAATCCAAGTAGTACAAATGCTTTTACACTTAGCTTCAGTGTAACTGAAAAAACAGATGCTGAGATTAAGGTCATGAATGTACTTGGAGAAGTGGTTTATTCGGAGAAACTTGAAAACTTCTCTGGTCCTTATAAAAAGGTGATTACTTTGAAGAATGCAACGAGTGGAATTTATTTCATAGATGTCTTAAATAAGACAGGAAGAAGCACCGCTAAACTAATTGTAGAATAATTTAAAAAACTCAGTAAAAAAAGCCGGCAGAAAATATCTGTCGGCTTTTTTATTAATGACGCTTTGCTCTCAACCAACTAAGCAATTAAATTTTGAATCAAAGAAATATTTTTCTGCTGGCTTTCATGGAGCACATTTGTCAGCGATTCCAGGGACAACCACTTCCAGGCATCTATTTCCGGAAAAGAATTATTGATCAGTGAATGGCATTTAAATTTAAATCCTTCCATATCCGAATCGCTGATCACTAAAAAGGATTCTATTGTTTTATTTTGCTTTTGATATTTTATAGCCGGGAGCACATGAACAGCAATTACATGAAGCGCATGGATGTCCACATCCGTTTCTTCTTTTAATTCGCGAACAGCTGCCGCATAAGAATCTTCTCCTAATTCTTTTAAACCTTTCGGGACCGACCAGGTTTTCCAGGAAGCATGGGTGGCATGGCAAATAAGAATCTTCTTACAGATCGTACTGTACAAATAAATTCCGCAGGTTATAATCATGGTTATCGGGTTATGGAGCAATACCAGAAAAAGCGATGCCTTTTATTAAACACGAATTCCAATGATACAAACATCATCAATCTGTTCCATTTCACCTTTCCAGCTATTAAAAACATTGTCCAGTTCTTGTTGTTGTGCTGCCATTGACTCGGATGAGATGGAAACTAAAATGCTTTTCAATTGTTTATACATAAACTTTCTTCCTTTTGGTCCGCCGAATTGATCAGCGAAACCATCCGTTAACGTATAAATCACATCGCCTTTTTGCAGCGCAATTGTTTGCAATGCAAATGGTGTTTTGTTCAGATCATGCTTACCAATTGGAAAGCGATCGACTTTTACCTCAATCACTTCATTGTTTCTGACAATCCATACCGGATTAATGGCGCAAGCGCAATACATCAAATTATTTTTAAAATCAAATGAAATTAAGCTGGCATCCATTCCATCCTTTCCGCCTTCAGAGCTGCCATCATTTTTTAAGCTTTCGATCACCAACCTTCTGATTTCATTTAACAAAAGGTCTGGGCTTAAGATATCTTTACTTACCGCCTCTTTTATACAAGCAATATTTACAATGCTCATAATCGCGCCTGCCACCCCATGCCCTGTGCTATCGGCGGTTACTAAAATAAAATTATTATTCAAAAGTTTGGTTGCCCAATAAAAATCTCCGCTTACTACATCCTTCGGCTTAAACAAAACAAAGTAATCCTTTAAGTTTTCATCCAGCAGTTTTTCGCTTGCGAGCAATGCTCTTTGGATCCGCTCCGCGTAATTGATGCTATCGGTTATTTCCTTGTGCCTTTGAGCAAGTTCGGCCGCCTTCTCCTCTATTAGGTTTTTTTGTTCCACCACCTGGGCCGTTCTTGTATCAACCAGCTTTTCAAGGTTATCATAAAGGATGGCATTTTGCAAGCTCACCCCCATTTGCCCGGCAAGCATTTTCAGCAAGCCTATGCGTTGTTCGGTAAAAACGCCCTTCGACAATTGATTCGTTAAGTAGATCATACCAATGGATGCATTTTGAAAGATGATAGGAATACACATCACGGATTTTTCAGCGAGGGCAACGATCTTAGGATCTTTATTATATGGCGCAGTATCCATTGCACTGTCAAGTATCAACGGCTCGCTGGTACGGTGTACAAAATTAAAGATGCTGTCCGGAATACCGTCATGCGTTTCTTTATTCATTCCATCGGCATATTTTTCAGCTGCCATGGAATATCCTTCCTCTTCCTTTATCAGGAAGCATCCGTATCTTGCGCCGGCGTTTTCCATCGCAAAGCGCATCATTTTATCGATCAGCTTATTCAAAACAATTTCACTGCTAAGCGCCTGGGTTGTTTTAATGATTGTCTGAACATCAAATTCTTCTGAAGTCATTTTTCCCCTGTTTTGAGAAATCACTGTGTTCTGAGCTACATGTCCTTTTAACTCTGGAAATTTTGTTTCCCAGGAATAAATGACACTGTTCAATTCCAATTCAGCGATCTTTTCTTTTACTTCTTCCCAAAAGGGCTGACTGCCTGAAATATTCAAATACTTCATTTTCTGAATTCTCATCAACTCGATGAAGATGGCAGGGAAATGAAATTCATATTTGATGGCTTTTTCTTTGGCACTGTCGTACAAAGCATGATTGACAGTCTTCTTCTCAAACGCTTCTGTTTCCGCATCAACCAAATCAAGGATCCAACCTACATTACCATCAAAAACATTATTAGCCAGCTGAAGTTTCTTGCGGTCTCGTTGAATTTCTTTCTTCACTTTTTCATAATCCAACACACCTTCAAAAGCACAGTTGACATAGATAGCAGCTTTCAAGCCTCTGAAATAGGGCTGCCAATACAAGCTGGCAGCATTCTCAATATCCTTCTCATTTTGAAGCGCATTCTTCAATACCAAAGCGTATTCGTTATGCATTGCACCCAGAAACAATTTCATGGTATGGTAAACAAATAAAAAGACGCTGTTATTTGCTTTGCTTTCGAGTTGAAATAGTTTCTGTTCCTCCTCCGTATCCGCTATTTTAATTTTCGCCTTCAACAGCATTCTGTTGACCGTATTTTTTATGATCAGGGACGCTCCATACGCATTTAACTGTTTATGATTCAAATAGAACTTATCGTAATCAGCGTAAACGTCCGCTATTTCATGAATTTTAGTTCCACGAAAAAACACAGAATTGGAATGTGAATAGAGGTTCCAGGCAGCATACTCCAGATTTCCCGTATTCATTCCCTTTTCATAATGCTTTAAGCAATCATTTTCAAATGATAGCAAAGACTCTTTCCAATGACTAATAAATGTCGTGTCGACAAACCCCGCACTAGAAATCAGATGGGGAGCATCAAATTTTCCGAATAAGCGCATTGCTTCTTTGCCGGCATTATATCCCGCTTCCGGCTTGTGTAAAACACCGGCTAAGATGAGCCCATAGGATCCGTAACCGATAATCGATTCCGGCGCATTGCCCATTTTTTTGCTCAGCCTTACCATTTTAAAAATGATAATCGGATACGTATCCCTTTCAACAAAGAAGAATGCGGCTAGTGAATTGTACATCATTCGCATAAGAGCAAGCGATGTTTCATCTGTCATATCAGGAAACAAACCGATCTCTTTTATCTTTTTATCCGGAAATACGATCTGCGTTTTAATGGCCGACCAGATGATCTGCCCTTTGGTTGCTTTTGTTTTAGGGATCTTGAATCCTAGCTCTTCAAAT
>DASWNK010000051.1:0-5774 GCA_036399275.1 Bacteroidia bacterium
CAATAAAATCAAGCTCGGGAAATACTTTTTTCATTTCCGGGCGAATAAATTTATCCATTCCATAATTGTCGGAGATGTGCAGGAAGCCGCCGCCAATTAAATAATTACGGAGGTTCTCTGTTTCTTGTGAGCTAAACACCACATTTCCATGCCCGGTCATGTGAACAAAGGGGTAATTAAAAATGTCGGGACTTCCAACCTCAACAGTTGCCTGTTCAGGATTGATGCTGGTTTTTAAATTGGTATTACAGAATTGGATCAGGTTGGGCAAAGAAGTTTCCAGGTTGGCATACCAGTCCCCGCCGCCGCTATATTTCATTAATGCGATCTGGTAAGTAGGAGCCGGATGAAAACCGGTTATAATGATGATACTGAAGAATGAAAAAAATATTTTCTTTAACATGCTATTCTGTTTTACTTACTATTGATCGTTTTATTTCACCTCTGGTTCCCCGTACCCTGTCTATAAACGGTTTCTTTCTTTTGCAGATTGTAAGCTCAGGTACATTTCATTGAAACGCTCCAGCACCTTTTCAATAAATTCTTCGTCTACTAGTTTATTAATTCCTTCCACACCATTTACGTCATTGTGTGCGATCTTAAATGTTTGTTCCATGGGGCCGGCCAAAAATTGAACTTGGTATTTGTCATTCATCGAGAAGATGCTGATGGTGATCCGGTCGTGTGGTATGTTGGCAATGACTCTCATTTTTTTAATTAAAGATACAAATTAATAAAATTATTCCGCTTCGGTTTTCGCAGCTTTTTCGTTTTCTTAAACCCTGATCCCGATCAATAGCACATCATCCACCTGTTCAAGATTTCCTTTCCATTCCTGCAATTTGTCACGAAGGCTCATTTCCAATGCAGGCATGGATAAGTGTTGCTCAGCGATCAGAAAATGTTGCAATTGTTTGTACTTAAATTTTTTTCCATTCGGTCCCCCGAACTGATCTGCAAAACCATCTGTCAATAGAAATAATGTATCGCCTTTATTAAGTGGAATACTATGCTGAATAAAAGGTTGGGAGACGCCTTCATGAAATCCAATCGGCTGCTTGTTTCCTTTTATTTCTTCTAAAACTCCGTTTCGGATGATCCACAATGGATTGTTGGCGCCCGCAAATTCAACCGTCCGGTTATTCTCATCAAAGCTGAGCAAACCGATATCCATGCCATCTCTGTTTTCCCCTTCCATTCCCTGCTGCTTTAATGAAACGATGATTCGCTCCCTTAAATTATCCAGGATCTTTGATGGCGTGGTGATATCCTTGCTATTGACAATCTCGTTTAGGAATGCTGTTCCGATCATGCTCATGAATGCGCCCGGAACACCATGGCCAGTGCAATCAGCGGCAGCAATTATTTTTTTGCCCTTTTTTTCAGCAAACCAGAAAAAATCTCCGCTTACAATATCTCTCGGTTCAAAGAGAACGAAAGAGCTTGGAAATAGTTTGTTCTTTAATTCCTGTGTTGGCAAAATAGCTTCCTGAATGCGCTTAGCGTAGTTGATTGAATCTGTAATGTCTTTGTTTTTCTCTTCCACCAGCATCTTCTGTGATTCAATGATGAGATTGTCTTTCTTTTTTTCACGATAGCCTCTGTATACAAAAACAACCAGCGCTAACAGCATCAAAAAGCCTAAAATGAACGCGTTTCTTTGTGCTTGTTGCTTTTCCGCTTCGGCGGTTTGCCTTTCCAGTTCAATATGCTGCAGTGCTTTGTCTTTATTCAATAGCTGGATCTCTTTGTCTTTCTCGTTCGATTCGAACTTGGCTTGGGATTCTGCGAATTGTTTGTTCCGTTCATTGTCTGTCAGTGAGTCTTTTATAGCCGTCGCCAGCTTATAATATTCTAGACTTTTCTGATATTGGTTTTGTGCCAGGTGCCACTCACTAAAGACAAAATATAGTCCTTCTATTTCTTTTTTGCTGTTTAATGCCTGGGCAAAAAACATTGCCTGGTCGAGATAAGCTTTTGCTTTCGGAAAATCCTTTTTAAGGATGTAAAGCTGCGCCATATTGGAATTCGTCTGGCTCTGACCCAATTTATCATCTGACAGCTTATAGAAGTCAAGTGACTTTGCGTAATACTCCAGGGCCATTTTCTGATTGTTCTGTTCCTGAAAGAGAACGGCAATGTTATTATAAATGCCGGCCAGTGCAGTTTTGTCGGAAATTTTTTCGAGGTAATCGGAAGCTTTGATAAAATTCTCGGTCGCTTTTTCTTTTTGACCAGCCTGATAATAAACATAGCCCAGATTTTGGTAACCCGTTGCCATAAGACTGTTGTTATTCAAGGTTTTTCTGATAATGATCGACTTCATTGCATAATTGATCGCTTCAGGAAATTTTTTTGTCATGGCATAAATCAAGGATAAATTAGTATACCCATCGGATACATCCTTTTGAAGGCCCATTTCCTGATTCATTTCCAGGGCTATTGCAGTATGCTCTATTGCCTTTTCGTATTCTCCGTTTACCCAATAAATTACGCCAAGGTGACCATGTGATCCTGCAATGCGCTTTTTGCTTTTCAGCTTTTTTGCAAGGGTCATTCCCTTGTTTTGATAATATAGTGCGGAATCCGTATCAGTGTTTCTCAGGTACCAGCCAAGTGAAGAATAGATGCTTTGTAAATTCGAATCAACTGTCTCCGTTCTCAGGCACATTTTTAGGGAATCAACCTTTTTATAGCTTTGGCCATAACCGTTGTAATACAGGGTTGAGAATAGAAATAAAAAAAGGAAGACCTTTATTTTCATTTAAGTTTTTCTGCTAAGTAAAGTAAAGGTATGCAATTCAGAGGACTTCGGCTTCGTTTAGTGCCAATGCCATTGTCAGTATTAATACTCCCTGGGGTGGGCTTATATTTTAAACGGACCGCTATTGAAAAAGACAGTTCCTTCATCGCCTTCCTTCCGGATCTTCATAAGTATGGCATGCGCCAGTTTGAAGTAATGATCGAGTTTGTTTTTCATTAAAAACACTTCTGCTTTATCATCGCCATTGATATAATTGGCCATAGCAGCCCATTGAAACTCCTTTTGATCCATCAGCAGTCTAAATGCTTTCTGATCCTCCCACACAGCATTTACAAAGGCTGCCAATGTCAGATGCTTATGTACCAAAAGATATTCGAATGCTTTTGCATGACGGCTTGCGGCATCTTTTAACTGAACGAGTTCTTCAAAATTATTGTCTTGCAGCCATTGCTTTGCCCTGTTGTCGCCTTCTACCCAAGCAGTGGTTTTGTCTATCGCTTCTCTGGAATAGTTCATTGCCGTTTAATTTATTTTTTTGCTTTTGCTTTCTTTTTCACCGGAATTTTTCCAACGCGGGGATCACTCTTCAATATCAGGTCACATACTTTGTTTACGTTAGCTTCAAAGCTATCAGCATCCATTGGTAGTAATTGCCAGCTGCTGGTTCCTCCTCCGAACAATTGTATATTCCGCATTGCCGGAAATGTTTTTTTTAAGCTGTTATGATGTTCCGGAATAGTCGCTATCCAAACTCCACTGTCCTCATCTTCCTTGTTGCGAAGGATCAATACTATTTTACTGCCGATATAAATCGCATGGGCCCCGAACATTGGCTTAACGATCGGATCAAGCGAGAAGAGGTTCTCTATTGCAAAATCAAAGGGGATTGCTTTTTTCTCTTTCGCCATGCGATTAAAATTTAACGATCATTCTCAAATTCAATTGTCGCTGCGTCAGATAATTCGGAACAGCATATTGCCGGTTTGTCACATCTTCCACCCAAATATAAGAAACGGTATTATTGGTTCCTAAGAGGTTAAATACTTCAAGACTGATCCACAATGATTTCAGGAAACGACCGGGGCTCTTTGGTTTTACTTTTCTGCTTTCTTTTAATGCCTGGTAGGAGAAGCCAATGTCAACTCTTCTGTATGGCGGCATTCTGAATACTTGCTGATAGCGTTGTGTTCCCGGTGCGCCAAATGGAACGCCTGTTCCGAATAATAAATTCAGGTGCATTTTCAAATCAGGCTTGTTCGGAATATTGTCTTGAAAAAACAAGCCAAAGCTTACACGCTGATCGGTCGGTCGGTAGATATAGCCTGGTTCATAACGGATACTATCTGTTTTTACGTTGTTGGCAGTAAAGCCAGGTACGATCAGCTCGCCATCGCTGTTGTAATAATCGAAATAAAAGTCATCCTTAATATCTTCGCGTGTTTCCATAATAGAAAGTGAGGCCCAGGATTCAAGGCCTTTTACAAACTCCCCATTTACTTTCAAATCAATTCCTTTTACATAACCCTTTGCATTGTTCTTTGCGGAATAACGGATCCTTACATTGTCAATTTCATAAGGTATCAGGTTATCGAGGTGTTTGTAATAAGCTTCTGCAATAAATTTAAAGGGCCGTTTCCATGCTTTAAAATTGTAATCGCTGGTCAGCACGAAATGAATGGAGGTCTGCGCTTTAATATCTTTATTTATGATTCCCGCAGGTGACCGTAATTCTCTGTAGAAAGCCGGCTGATAATAATAGCCGGAAGAAAATTTAAATAGGAAATCTCTTTTCCAGTTAGGCTTGAGCCCTAAAGTTCCTCTTGGCCCGACCAATGCCTGCTTATTAAGATCCCAATAGTTTGCACGCACGCCCAATGTAGCTGAAACGACCGCTGTATCTTTTGTGTTCCTGCTCCAGGTTCCCTGCAGGTATCCGGAGATTCTGTTGGAGGAGATATTGATTTTTTGTTTTACAACATCCTGCAATTCAATATTGCCGGGATCGATAACTGCGCCGGAAGGTGTAGGGATGGAAAATCCTGCACTGTCCACGTATTTCCACTCGCTCAGTTTATCGGTAATTCTTTCATTTGAATATTTCAGTCCCCACAGCAATTGTTTTTTACCTTCCGTATAAGTGCCTTTATGTTCGCCGCTGAAAACATATGCTTCCAGGTTGGTTCTTGCATGATTGATGAAAGTTCCTATGCCACGTTCTGTCACCAGATCACCAAAATTCGGTTTCCCGAAATCGGTTTCCAGCTCACCGATGAAATACTGGCCTTGGATGTCAAATGCTTCGCTCTCTTTGCTTTTAAAAGCAGATCCAATGAATTTCAAATTAAGTTTTTGTGCATCATCATTATAAATGGCTGATAAAGCCCCCATCATGGTATTGAACTGATCAATCTCTTGCCCGTCGAAATATATTTTCAGGCGTAGGGCTTTATCCAAGGTGCCAAAATCAGTTTCTCTGTTTTCAGGAACAAATTGGTATCTATTGCTTGCATAGTTCCCCAGGAAGTCGAGTTCCCAGTTAGGATTAATATCATAGGTCGTGTACATTTGTACATCCGCAAAGAAAGGTTTATAATCTCCTTTTGAATCGGTTTTTCCTAAGAGATACTTGTTGGTTTTATATCGCGCACCGACCAGCCAGGTGAAACGGTAATTCTTAGAACAACCTTCAAGGTGAAGATTACTTCCAAGCAAGCTTCCGGAAACTGTTCCTGCAAATTTCCTTGGCCTGCGGTATTGCACATCCAGTACACTCGACATTTTATCGCCGTATTTCGCTTCAAAGCCGCCGGCAGAGAATAATACTGAAGAAACAAGATCAGCGTTGATGAAGCTTAACCCTTCCTGTTGTCCGGACCGTGTAAGGAAAGGACGATATATTTCAATGCCATTTACATATACAAGATTTTCATCAAAATTTCCACCACGCACGGAATAGGAAGAACTCAATTCATTTCGACTCGAAACACCGGGAAGTGTAAATAAGATCGCA
>DASWNK010000052.1:0-14036 GCA_036399275.1 Bacteroidia bacterium
TCCTCTATTTCAGACAGGTGTAAGACAGGTGGTGTTTTTTTTGCGTCCTTATAATCCCAGAAATTGATGATGATCATGATGGTACTCAGAAAGCTTAATGTTTCTGCAACTACGAGCGGGATCGCAAACCATAAAGCATCCGGATTGAGCGAGTAAGCCCATCGCCAATAAATATACGAAATGCCAAACGCAATGGTAACAACTCCGCAAAGTTGAAATAGCATGCTTCGGTACTTATTCTCGGAAATTGCCTTGTAAGGTTGCCTGTCATTAAACCTGTTGAAATAAAATTCTTTCATGGCTTGTTATACGCAATTTAAAATATGGTCCAGTCCCAAGGTTTTAATTTTGGTTTTAATGCTGTCATTTACATTTACAAATTGCGTTTCGACACCTTTTTTAAGCAGCGATTTTAAGAGGTCAATAAGGTTGATCATTCCTGTATTGTTAATGAAACCAACATTTTTTAGATCGTAATACTGAATTCCCTTGCACAATACGCCTGGCAATTTATCCATGGGATAGTCTCCGTTAATTTGAAACAATTCGCCTGCGCTTTCTTCCTGAATAATAAATTCACCTTCTATCAGGCTGATGCTTTTTATGCTGGCATTTTCTTTTTCAAGATTAGTTTGATTGCTTTGGGACATGTTTAGGTCTTTTTTTTCAAAGTTATGACGTATGAAAGCTTGTTCAGATGATTATTCGTTGATTGCTTGTTTCTCATAGCTGAAACAGACGAAATTGTAATCGGTTTTTTTGCAACGCTGTAAGGCCTTTCAAGAGGAGCTTGTTATTTGTCATTCCAGCGATTGAAAGTTTGACATCGACGAAAAGAGAAACGAAACCTTGCAGCCTGATTTATCTTTGTATATTAATTATTATAAAAAAATAGAAAATATGAAAAAAATATATTTATTGCTGGTGTTAAATAGTTTAATGCTTTGCAGCCTTGCTCAGAATTTCAGCTGGGCAAAACGGGAAGGCTTATATGCCTATGATTATGGTTTTGGAATAGTAAATGACAATTTAGGAAATGTATACGTTGCAGGAAAATATGAAGAAGAAGCAATTTTTAGTGGAAATACGCTGGTAAATCACGGAAACCATGATATGTTTCTTGTTCGGTATTCTCCTGCAGGTACCGTTGATTGGATTCGGACAGCTGGTGGGAATCTTGGGGATTACGCGCAGGGGCTGGCTATTGATGCTTCTAATAATTTGGTGGTAACCGGCGAAATAGAAGGGTATGGAAATACTATTTTATTCCAGGGTTCTGCTGTTACCTTAACTTGTGTTGGTGATAACGATATCTTTCTGGCGAAGTACGATATGAACGGAAATCTGCTTTGGGCTAAAAGCGAAGGGTATAACTATAGTGAAAAGGGATTAGCCGTTACGTGCGACCTAACTGGCAATGTTTACGTTTGCGGATATTATACAGATACGACAAAAATAGCTGGGTCAATGTATATCAGTGCCGGGGGGAAAGACATTTTCCTCGCGAAGTATGATCCAAACGGAAATTTCCTTTGGTTACAAAGAGCTGGAAGTGCAGGGAGAGATGAAGCACTCGCAGTTAAATGCGATGCTGCAGGTAATGTGTATATGGCCGGCTTACATTCCGATTTGGCTTTGTTTGGTACTCAGACGCTGACAACAGGACCGGGCGCTTTTGTCGACTATGATATCTTTCTTGCAAAGTATAATTCTTCGGGCGTAATGCAATGGGTGAAGAGCCCGGGTTCAGACTATGATGATGTAGCCTGGGATTTGACATTGGATAGTTCCGGGAAAATTTATCTCACAGGAGAATACAATGCTTATGCGGTATTTGATGGGTTTTCTTTAACAAGCACGGGAATGGCAGATATATTTGTAGCCTGTTATGATCCTGTTGCCGGTAATACGTTATGGGCAAAATCCGCGGGCGGGCCATTGATCGACAGAGCGAGAGGTATAGGTTGTGATGGATCGAACCTGTTTATAACTGGCCAGTTTGGTAATATTGCATCGTTTAATAGTGTGACCTTATCAGCTGCGGATAGCTCGGATGTTTTTATTGCTGCTCTTGATCCTTCCGGTAATTTTACATGGGCAAAATCGATTGGAGGCCCGGCCGATTCTTTGGAAGCACTGGGCTATGAATCCGGGAATTCGATTTGTGCAGAAGCAACAGGGTCAGTGTATGCTACAGGCGCAATTTTGGATGGAGCATCATTCGGAACATTACCACCTTTTTTGGAGTATGGAAGAACGGATGCTTTTGTGACTAAAATTACACTGGCAGGCGTTGGTGTTCCTTCTGAAATGAACTCAGCTGAAATAAGTTTGTATCCAAATCCCAACAGTGGAAATTTCACGCTTGATTTAATGCAATTGAATTCCTCTTCAAATTTAGTAATGGTTTATAATTCAATGGGGCAGCTCATTGAGCAAAAGACTTGCGATAAATCGGCAGAGATAGATATCAGCAAGGAAGGCCGGGGCGCTTATTTTATAAAGGTGATTTCTGATCAGTCGAATTATAGCAGTTGGTTTATTGTGCAGTAGGTTTATTATTAACAAATTAATTTTATTTATCATGAAAAAAAAATATTTAAAGCGCGCGCAGGTCATTTTATTGGCAATGTTGTGTGGGGCCTCCGTTGCAAGTGCGCAAATAACATTTCAGGAGATATATCCTTCTACTATCCATGAGAGTGGTAGAGATGTATTGCAAACTTCCGACGGCGGTTATATCATAGCTGCTTCCACAGAAACAAGCATTGTGAATGATCTTGATGTGATGGTTGTTAGAACAGATGCATACGGAACCATCTTATGGAAGCAGACATATGGCGGTGGCAGCTTGCCGGAAGTTCCCAATTGTATTTTGAAAGCGGCCGACGGGAATTATTTTATTGTAGGCTATTCACAAAGCACTGGATCAGGAGACTTTGATCATTATCTGCTGAAGATTGATCCTGCCGGTACTTTAATCTTCTCAAAGCGGTATGGTGGATACGGAAATGAGGATGCAAAAGAAATCATTGCCACCGCAGATGGTAATTATATGATTGTTGGCGCATCAAATAGTGTCTCTTTTTCCGACAATAATGTGCAACTCATAAAAATTGATATCAGTGGTAATGTTATCGCCACAAAAAATTATGGTGGCCCCGGTTATGAATCCGCGCGATCTGTGAAACAGTGCTCCGACGGGGGATTTATTGTTGCAGGGAAGAGGGTTGCCCTTTCCGGAATAGCAAGCATCTTTCTGATAAGAACCAATCCTGCTGGTGACACGCTCTGGACAAGAATTCATAGCGATGTAAACTCTATGGAAGGAAAAAGCATTCTTGTTAATTCGGATAATTCTTATACTTTGAGTGTTGATGATAGTTCAGCTACTGTAGACTCAGATGTAAGAGTAATGAAATTGGATCCGAGCGGATCAACAATTCTTTGGAACAAGCGCTATGGAGGAAATGACAAGGATATTACCAAATTGATTAAACCCACCAGCGACGGCGGTTATATTGTCACGGCAATGAGCCGGAGCTTTGGGTGGATAGATCCGGATTATTGGCTCTTGAAAATTAATTCGGTTGGTGACACTGCCTGGTCACGACATTATGGTGGAGCAGATCATGAACATTGTTATGCAGTTAAAGAGACCTCTGATGGTGGATATATCACCGTGGGGCATACCAGAAGTAATCCGCCCAGGATAGAGCACATCCTGTTTATTAAGTTGAATAGCAATGGCGAATTAGGCCCTGTTGGCATCGATGAAAATGCGTTAAATGAAAATGCATTAAATTTGTATCCTAACCCATCAACAGGAATCGTAAATATCAATTTCGTTGGAAACTACGAGCCCGGTTCAATTTTAAAAATTACAGATACGATGGGAAAACTGATTTACAGCCAGAAGATGGACGGGCAAAATAACAGCTTTGATTTAAAAAATAATCGCCCCGGTTTATATTATATCAGTATGCAATCCCAAAAGCAGTCGATCACTAAAAAGTTAATTTTAAATTAGCAGGAAAGTATAAGAACAAAAAAGTCGTTTTGAGTTTCAAAACGACTTTTTTTTATTCCTTAACATATAAATTGTGCTTCACGCATTCGCCTTCCCAAGATTTCCTGATGCTTACAGTCCATTGCATCTTTTAAGAGAGCTTCAATGCTTTCATCATCAAACCTCATACTGAACACGCCGATCATCACCGAACAGGTTTGCAGGTGAAGCTCATTTTTTGAGCTGTGAATTGCCTGGCTTATCTTATGATAAGCTTTTATCTTATCTTTCATCTGTTCAGTTTTTAATAATAATTCTTAAATTTTAAGCAAGGTTTCTTCCGCTGCTTTTAAAATTGAAGTTGCATTTTGCAGATTACTGGACTCTGCATAATTTCTTAATACAGGTTCCGTACCGGAAGCGCGTATCATTAGCCACTCATCATCGTTGAAAAAATATTTATACCCGTCCGTTGTTTCTACACGTTGGATCTTATATTCACCAAAATTCTGATAAATGTTCTTTTCGCAATTGTCTACAATAATGTTCTTTGTTTCTTCCAGCATGTGAAGATCCGAGCGCTCAAAGGCAAAGGCTCCAACAATGTCATATACATCTTTGATCAGCTCCTGCAGTGATTTTCCGGATGTTGCCATGTATTCCCAGATGGTTAGTCCCATCCAGATGCCATCTCTTTCCGGGATGTGTCCTTTTATTGCGATTCCCCCGGATTCTTCTCCTCCCAACAGTACATCCTCAGAAATCATAATGCCTGCGATATACTTAAATCCGATTTTGGTCACTTCCTGCTCTAAATCATAGTAGCGGCAAATTTTCCCGATTTTGGAACTGACGGAGAAGGAGGTTGCTACCTTCCCAGTAAAGTGTTTTTGTTCAACCAGATATTTGATAAGCAGCAGAATAATATGATGGGAGTCAATAAAATTTCCTTCTTTGTCGTATAAGCCAATCCGGTCAGCATCCCCATCTGTTGCAAGTCCGCAATCAATCGAGCCGGATTGTTTTATATAATTGGAAAGTTCCTGAAGGTTTTTATGAATGGGTTCCGGCGCCTGTCCTTTGAACGATGGATTATGATCTGCATGAAACTGGATAGTTTCCGGAAGCAAACGCTTGATCACATTTTGACCCGCCCCAAACATCGCATCGTAGGCAAACCGCAAGTTCGAGTTACGAATTGCGTCCAGATCGAAATTTTCTTTTACATGATTGCAATACATTGTTTCAAGATCTATGTATTCCAGAAGTCCTGATTCCATAAAATCCTTCAGGTTTATAGTTTCGAGCTTAACCTGGTTTCTCGTGGGAATTAAGTGCTCTATTTCTTCGATTTTGTCCAGAAGCAATGGTCCTCCATAAGGTCCTTTCAGCTTATATCCATTATACGAAGCCGGATTATGACTTGCGGTAATCACAATTCCCAGATCGGCCTTTTGGCGAAGCGTACCTAGCGAGACCATCGGTGTGGAAACAAAATCTTTTGCAAGAAATACTTTTATTCCTTTTTTGCAGAAAATTTTGCAGGCGGTTTCGGCAAACAGCTCACCGCCGAAACGACTGTCGTGGCCGATAACGATCGTTGGTTTTTTATTGTTTTTTAATAGCCATTTTGCAGTTGCCAGACTTACCCTGGCAACGTTATCAACTGTATAGTCTTTCGCAATAATGGCGCGCCAGCCGTCGGTTCCAAATTTTATTTTTTCCATGTGCAGTATATTATTTATTATTTGTAATTGAATTATTTTTCTTTGAGCTTATGCTTGAAATTTTTAGTTCTATTTTCTGATCGGAAGAAGAAATAATAGATTTTTCATCGTCTCTGTCTTTTGGCTGTACCGATAGTCGCCCGTAATCTTTTGCGATCAATCTTTCTTTGTTTATTCCTTTCATTATCAGGTACTGAATAATGGCGTCCACGCGTTCCTGGGAAAGGCGGATATTGTATTTTTTATTTGGTCCGGAACTTACATAGCCCGACAGTTCGACCGTCATGTTTTTATTCTCCATTAATAAATCTGCCAGCTTATTAAGTTCCATGCTCGAACTCTGGAGAAGCTCAGGCAGGTTCTGTTCAAAGAAGATGTTATTCAGAAGTACTTTTGATCCGGCACTGATGGGAGTGAAATAGCGGACTCTTTTTGTTGCAATGGAAGCGCTATTTTTTGTAAGTGCGATCTGTTCAATAAAAAACAGGTAACCTGGCGCTTCATAAGTTATATTGCTTGCTGTATTTTCCGGAAGCAAAAATAAAAAATCTCCTTTGCTGAGATAGCTTCCTGTCTGATGGCCGTTTTCATTGTTCGATACCGTAATTTTTATTTCTTTTGGCGATTCAACTTCCGTTGGTCCGGCTGCAAAGCCTATAAGCAAAGTTAGATGGCTTTGGCGCTCGTCGGCAAATGTGATCAAGCCTTTGCTTTTGGTATTCCGGTGAAGGGTCAGCTCAGAAACAGAAGATTCAGACGTGATGATTTTTAATGGATAACCAATGTTAACCGGAAATGCCCAGCCTGTGTCGTCGGAATAATGTGTCCGGAGAATATCCAGGCTGTTAGTACGTGTATACCTGTTAGTACTGAAGTATAGTGTTCTGTGGTCGGGATGAATGAACGGAGCTTCATCATCGTAAGGGCTGTTGATTGTTGGTCCCAGGTTTATTGCTTTGCCCCATTCGCCGGTCGATAGTCTTTCACTTTTATAAATATCCCTGCCTCCAAATCCTCCTTCACGATCACTGGTGAAATACAAGGTTTGTCCGTCTGCAGATATGTATTCTCCATCTTCCCAACCTCTGTCATTTATTTTCCGGTCAAGTCTCAGCGGCCTTGACCATTTATTACTATCGAGGAAGGAAGTGTAAATGTTGCATGAACCATTATCATTGCGGTATAGCAGAATGCTCTTCGCGTCCAACGATGTGCCAATAGTTGCTTCATTTGGAATTACTTTGATTGCTGCAGTCTCAACGGATATTTTTGGGATTTCTTTGCCGGATGATTTGTAGAAATCCTGAAAGAAGGCCCGTTCTTTCGTGCTCGTTTCATTATAGATAGTAATGGTGAGTTGCCTTTCATCTGCTGAAAAGAAAGAAGTGTGACTGTATGGCTTATTTTCTTCAGCAATTTTTTTAGTCAGTTTGCTCATCTCGATCTTCCAGTTGGCAAGGTCTTTTTCCGAAGGATCTGTAAGGTTCCTGGGCGATAAGCTCGCTTTGTATTTTTCATAGGCTGTAATCGCTTTTGAAGGCTGCTGATTCATGTAATAACTGTCACCGAGCGTTTTGTAAATCGTAGTAGGAAGAGTGGACAGGTTGCCACTGGTAACCGCTTTCTCAAGAAATGCAATTGCTTTGTTTTTTTGCGATCGGGAGTTTAGGTAGCAAACGCCTATTTTATAATTCAGGTCGGCATTTAGGCTGTCTTTCTTTAGCAGGATCAGATAATACTGAACGGCTTCAGCAAACCGTTTGTTTTCAAAAAGTTCGTCTGCTGCTTTTAGTTCATTGTTTTTTGTTTGCGCAGGTAATTCAAAAGAAAAGAATAAAGCAACATAGAGAAGTACGTGTGTTTTCATCATTGCGTGGTGTATTATTCAATTTACATTGATCATTTAGCCTTCTTGTCATATAGCTTGAGTTTGTTTACCAGTTCCTCCACTGCAAAGGGTTTAGCTATAAAATCGTTCGCTCCTGCTTCAAAAGCCGCTTCCAGCAATTGAGTGTTGTTCAAACTCGACATCATAATGATGGGAATATGACATAGATGCACTGATCGCAAAACACTAACAAGTGACAAGCCGGAGATTCCGGGCATCATAATATCGCTGATCACCAAATCGAAAGAACCACTGGAAATTTTTTGTATAGCCTCTTCTCCATCGTTGGCTACAAATACTTCATGCCCCAAAGTTTTAAGGCAATGCATAAGTGTATTTATTGCAAGCTTATCATCGTCTATTATGAGAATATTCATAAGGCTATCCTTGTCTTTGTTATTTGATTCAATAAATAAAATACCCGCTACCGATTCAATACCAGGGCGAAGAAGGGAATAGAGGAGTACAGGAGATGAAAGATTGTGGAAATTATTCCCGGTTCTTAGATCAGGTTTAGTTTCTTTATAAGCTCTTTCTTAAAAAGATCACCAATGGGCAGGGAAAATTTCCCGGCATGAGCGGTTCCTTCTTCAATGCCATCAACATGGTTCAGCGAAACCAGGTAGGAGCGATGCAGCCTGTAAAATTTATCAGATGGTAATTTCTCTTCGATTCCTTTTAAAGTGATATGAACCGTATAGCGTTTATCAACCGTATGAATGGTGACATAATCGCCCAAAGCCTGGACGTATATGATGTCGTTAATTTTGATTTTGGTCAGCACCGAATTGGATCGGACAAAAATATAGTCCTTTCCATTTATTTCCATGCGGTCTTCATTCTTTTCGAAAAGACGTTTGGCCCTGGACACTGCCAGCATAAAGCGGGATAAGGTGACAGGCTTGATAATATAATCAGCCAGGTTCAGCTCAAATGCCTCCACTGCATAATCCTTTTTGGAGGAAATAAGAATAATGATGGGCCTCTTTTCCAGATTTTTCACCAGCTCAATGCCCGTCATGCCAGGCATTTCAACATCTAAGAAAACGAGGTCGATCTCTTCTTTTTTCAAATAGTTAAAAGCTTCTACCGGACTGGAACATTCCTTTTTCAGATCCAGAAAATCTACTTCAGCTATTAACTGCTTTAGAGCAGTTCTTGCTAGCTTGTCATCGTCTACGATTATACAATTCATGTGGCAACAATTAGTGTTTAATCGTTTAATACAAAAAAAAGTCCAATGGAGGCAATTTCAGGTTTTGTCTAAAAATAATTGGCGCTTGGCTTGTTAATAATGCCGTTTTCAACAATAATTATAATTTTCTCTGTGAAGTTTGCCGTCTCATAGTCCAGGCCATATTCAGCAGGATTGATCTCGAAAGCAAAACTGATTCTCACAGGGTAGCTCCGTATGTTTTTAGCATTTATGTCTTCGGGTGTGGATTCATGTAAATAAAAATTTATCAATAGGGGCCGGGTAATATTGTAGATGGTCAAATCCCCATTTAATGAATATGTTTTCCCTTCATAGCCCACGTCAAAAAAGTCCAGATCATCTATCGGGAATTCTGCTTTATAGTCCACCACAAGATTTTGGTTCATCGTCGTAATAGAGTCGTTTGTACTGGAGCTTGTTAAAATCGGATAGAGCCGGATGGCAAAGGTGAATTCATCATTCTGGTTATTTAATTTGATCAGGGCGTTCTCTGTAATTACCGACGAAATCTTTCCAATTGCCTCTTTTGATAAACGAACAGGTGATGCAATATACTGTTCCTGAGCTGCAATGCCGCCTGCAAAAAATAGAAGCAGAACGGTTAATAAGGTTATGGTTTTCATTGCTGTAAGTTTTAGAATATTCGGTTTATATTCTAAATTACAAAATATGAAGGCCTGTCATCATTGATTTTCGCTCTGAGGGCAGTTAGTGTGGTTAAAGTGGGCTTTGGCAAGTTTGATAAAAACAAAAACATCCCTGTTGAAAAGGATGTTTTTGATGTTAATTAATAGACTTCTCGGACTAAAAGATGAAAGACAGTCCGATATAACCGGAGTATGTCTCCATATTTGTCCTGTCCAGAATCAGGTAGGAATCAGTTGCAACCGTTTTGCTTTTATCGCTGATGTCGATCAACCCGTATACTCCCCGGAATCCCAGGTTGATGCGAACTGTACGTGGAGGGTTTACTGCAAACTCCAGTCCGGCACCATAAGCAAAACCTAAATCTGCCTTTTTAACGGCAAGCACTGCATGCAATGAATCGCCATTATTAGTGTTATTCGTGCCAGTAGTTTCAAGTTTCGAACCTACATTAATTCCCATTTGAGGTCCTATAGCGGCGCTTAAATTTACCACTTTTGATTTATCCGTATTCAATGTAAGCAACAGTGGAATATTCAGATAGCTGATGTTTACTTTCCGTTCCATGTCATGGTCTTTGTACTTTTGGGCATAAGAATTATAGATCGCTTCCAGTTGTACGCCTACATGTTTTGAATTTAATGCCAGCAGTGCGCCATATCCATAGCTTAATACAACATCGCCCTTTACTGTCTCCCCATCCAGATTTCTGAATTCCATTCGTGAAAAAGAAGGCATAAAGCGTACTCCGAATTCTCCGCTGCGAAAAGGAGGATCTTCGTCCTGTGTTGTTTTGGTTTGTTCCGTTGAAACGCCCGTATCGGTGGCGGTGCTGGTTTGTGCAATTGCTATTGTAGAAAACAGTGTTCCTAATATAATAAAATTTAATTTTTTCATTTTTTGTCGAGATTTAATTTGATTTTTATAATGGATCAGTTATTATTCATTGGCCCATTGCTGTCCTTCCCCTTTGCCCTTGCTCTGAATATTGCTATGACTATTATAATTCCACAAATTATCAATATAGTTGCAAGTACCATGTTGCTTTTTTTTTAATTGTTAAATGAAGGACAACTGGCTATTTATTTTTTACGGCACCGCCTGAATTTTTTAATGCATCACGGGTATCTTTTGCCATTTGTAAATGATGCTTTAGTGTTGGAAGCTTACCGGCAGCCCAAGCCTTGAGCTCTCCGTCATTGCCTTTCTCAGCTTCTTTTTCAAATAATTTAATATCATCTTCATGATCATCAACCATCATGTCGGTGTATTCCTTATCAAAATCTTCGCCTTTTAATTTTAGGAGCTTGTCAAATTTATTCTGTTTTTTATCGCTTAATTTAGTTGGAATAGTAATATTCTTTTTAGCGGCAACTTTTTTTAATTCTTCGTTTGCTTTTGTATGGTCGGTAAACATGTGGCTAGCAAGTTCTTTTACTTTGTTGGAAGTAGCATTTGATTTTGCAAGTGCCGCTACTTGTACTTCATACATTCCTGCATCAGCAGCCTCTACTACGAAATCTGCGTCCTTTTCAAGTTTGGAGTCTTCGAATTTTTTTTCATTTTGTTTCTCCGCCTGTTTTTTGGCGTCTTGTGCAAATGATGCTGATGTCATTATACATAGTGCGAAAGCTGTGCCTAAAATTTTGTTTATTTTCATAGTTTTATTAAGTTTTGGTTTGAAATCATAGCAATAAAAGATATGCCAGGGGGGTGCCAATGCTTGCGCGCAGTAATATGTATATTTTAAAGGAATGGTTTCACATTTTGAGGATGTTTCTCCACAGCCGGCTTTTTTTTTATTTGTTTTATAAATATGTTTCTGATAATGAGTGGATCGTGTAGAGATTGAAGCTTGGTATATTAATTGACTTACGCTTTGGACAAAACATGGATTTATGGAAATTCTGGAAACAAAAGTAATGCGTGGCCCTAATTATTGGTCAAACTACCGGAAACAGTTAATCGGATTAAAGCTGGATATCGGAGTATTAGAAAACTTGCCAACCGATAAGATCGAAGGGTTTTCAGAAAGGTTAGAAAGGTTTCTCCCTTCATTATATGAACATCAGTGTTCGGAAGGGAGAAATGGAGGATTCTTTTACAGAGTGAAAGAAGGAACCTGGATGGGACATGTGGTTGAGCATATTGCCCTGGAAATTCAAACGCTTGCCGGAATGGCTTGCGGCTACGGCAGAACCCGTTCAGCGGATAGCAAAGGTATTTATCATGTCGTTTTCGCGTATGTGATTGAAGAAGCAGGCTTGTATGCTGCAGAGGCTGCAATCCGGATTACTCAGGCATTGGTGGATAATGAGGAATACGATCTTGAGAACGATTTATTTGAACTGAGAGCGCTAAAGAAAAAGCATTCTTTTGGCCCCAGCACTCAAGCCATAGTATCGGAAGCGCACAACAGGAATATTCCTTACAAACGGCTGGGTGATGATTCACTTGTTGTGATCGGACAAGGATATAAGCAGAAGAAAATACGTGCAACAATAGCTTGCACAACCAGTAATATTGGCTTGGAAACGGCCTGTAATAAAAACGAAACAAAAAAAATATTGTCAGCATTCTTTCTTCCCGTTCCAAAAGGTGAAGTAGTGAATGAGGAATCGGAAATCGAAGCTGCGCTGGCGGAGCTTTCTTTTCCTGTTGTGGTTAAGCCTGTAGATGGAAACCATGGCCGCGGAATTACGATCAATATTAATTCTTATGAAGAAGCCGTCGCTTCATTTCATATGGCGAAGGATATTTCCAAACAAGTGATACTGGAAGAATTTATTGAAGGATCTGATTATCGGTTCCTCGTGGTAAATTATAAGCTTGTGGCAGTAGCCAGGCGAACTCCTGCATTGATCACAGGCGATGGGAAATCAACTATTGAACGTCTGATTGAGCAGGCAAACAAAGATACGCGTCGTGGCAATGGACATGAGAATGTGATGACAAAGATCGAGCTGGATGAAGTAAGCGAAGCTATTTTGAAAAAACGAGGTTTTACGCTGACTTCAATATTGCCTCAAAATGAAATTTTATTTTTAAAAGATACGGCAAACCTTAGTACAGGCGGTTCGGCAACGGATGTAACAGATCAGGTACATCCAAAGACACGTTTTTTTATAGAGCGTGCCGCACGCATATTGAATTTAAATATTTGTGGTATTGATGTGATTGCAAAAAATATAGCGCAGCCCCTTACAAAAGACAATGGCGCTATTATAGAAGTAAATGCTTCTCCCGGTTTGCGAATGCACCTAAGCCCCTCAAACGGAATAGCAAGAAATGTGGCAGAGCCGATCGTTGACCTGCTCTTTCCTAACAACGACAATGGACGCATTCCCGTAGTTGCAGTTACCGGTACCAATGGAAAAACCACCACTACCCGTTTAGTTGCACACATCGCTGCATACATGGGACATAAAGTTGGATTTACAACCACTGATGGGATTTACATTCAGGGGCATGCAATCGACGATGGAGATTGTACTGGTCCGGTGAGTGCAGGAGTAGTGCTGACAGATCCAACGGTTGATTTTGCTGTGCTTGAATGTGCAAGAGGTGGAATACTCAGATCAGGGCTCGGCTTTGACGCATGCGACATTAGTATTATCACCAATGTAACCGAAGATCATTTGGGTTTGAAGGATATTCATACGTTGGAGGACATGGCCAAGGTGAAAAGTGTGGTTGCGAAAAGCACGGTTTATGATGGCTGCACAATTTTAAATGCCGATGATGACCTGGTGTATAACATGCGGAATGAAGTAAGTAGCAATATTGCTTTATTCAGCATGGATGAACACAGTGTGCGAATTAAAGACCATTGTCAAAATGATGGCTTTGCCGCCATTGTCGAAAACGGATATATAACGGTATACAAGGGGAAATGGAAAATCCGCATCGAAAAGGTAAAGGACATACCTTTGACGCTTGGCGGAAGAGCAGAGTGTATGATCAAGAATATACTTCCTGCCGTGCTTGCTGCTGTGGTGCAGAAATTTGATCCCGAAAAAATAAGAGAGGCTTTGCATACATTCCTTCCTTCCCCGGAACAGGCGCCCGGCAGAATGAATCTGTTTCATTTTAAAAACTTCAAGGTAATTGTGGATTATGCACACAATAAAGATGGATTTATGGAATTGAAAAAATTCATGAACAGAACAGATGCAAAGCATAAAGTAGCTGTAGTTTCAGCAACCGGCGATCGAAGAGATGAAGATATTATGAATATAGGGCAATTGTGTGCCCAGATGTTTGACGAAATAATTATCAGACATGATACTGATCTGCGGGGACGAAAAGGAGAAGACTTAACCAGGTTGCTCTTGAAAGGAATAAGCATGGAGAGAGAAATGCCGGTAAAGGTGATTGTTAATGAAAAGGAAGCCATCCGATATGCGATTGCTAATTCAAAAAATGATTCCTTTATTTTCGTTGGAGCTGATTCTGTCCGGGATACGATACGTTATATCGAAGAAGAAAAGCTGGCTGAAGAGAACCTGAAAAGCCAGGGGCCTTTAGCCGCCGACGTTCTTTATTAATTTT
>DASWNK010000053.1:0-46922 GCA_036399275.1 Bacteroidia bacterium
TACAAACGACCGGCTATATAGAGATTATTCAAAGTGTCCGTAGCTATTGCATAAACTGCACCTCCAGGCGTACCGCTCCCTAGTGAATCCCAATTTGTTCCATCCCATTTAGCAATATTATAAGCCGGATTGCCACCTGCAGTAGAAAAAATTCCACCTGCATAAAGAATTCCATTCCTGTCAAAAGCTAAATCAAAAACCCAATAATCCATCCCTGAACCTAAAGCGTACCAATTAATTCCGTCCCACCTGGCGACTCGGTTTGCTTCGATTCCTCCGATATGAGTAAAATGACCAGCAACATAGATATCACCATTCGGACCTTGGATAATAGATTCAATACCATCGCTTGCCCCATTCCCAAACGCAAGCCATTTACTTCCATTCCAATGTGCTATACCATTTGTATATATAGATGATGGGGTTCCACTTATTGTATCATATCCACCTCCTAAGTATAAACCATAATTATGAATTGCTAATGAACCACCTCCTGAAGAAGTTGAGATAAAAGTTGTCCAATTTGTTCCATCCCACTTTGAAATTTTAAACGGAGCAGAGCCTTCCACAGCCAGCAAATTTTCATCCATATCAAATTCGAGTTCATTTATAGAAACAAATGAACCTGCTCCAACTGCTGACCAGTTCAATCCATCCCATCTTGCAATCCCATTTACAGGAATTCCTCCCGCCAGCGTAAATACGCCACCAACAAACAAATTGTTATTACTATCAATAGAAAGTGCATTCACGGTATTATTGACTCCTGCTCCCAATGACGACCACATACTTCCATTCCACTTTGAAATATAACCTGCAAACATGCCGGAAGCATATATGTCATCATTTGCGTCAATAGCAATCCTGGTAACCGTGGAACTGACACCGCTTCCATACGCTGACCAACTAACTCCATTCCATCTGGCAACTCTGTTTGCAGCAATTCCTCCGATTGTTGTAAAGCCTCCGGCAACTACCACATTATTGTTTGAATCAAAATTTATTGATCGTATTCCTCCTGATGAGATTCCAGTTCCCAGAGATGTCCAAGTACTCCCATTCCATTTTGCTATGCTATTTACAGTAATCCCCCCTGCAGTTACAAAAGAACCTCCCGCGTAAACTACTCCATTTGTATCAATCGCCAAACACATCACTGTCCCGCTGATTCCTGCACCGAGTGAAGTCCAATTATTTCCATCCCATTTTGCAATTCTATTTACCAAAACACCACCCGCATAGGTAAAAGTACCTGCAATGTACAAAGTGCCATTCTTATCAGTAACGGTGGCTGTAACATTACCATTGGTACCTGTAGGAATCCCCATGCTGTTCCATCCTAGAGAACGTCCGCCAGTTTGCGCATTGGCAGCTGTTGCAAATAAAGCAAACAGAAATAAATGGTAAAATCTTTTCATTTAGATTGTTTCTAATTATTGCTTTAGGAACTTTTCAGAAAAATATTTTTTTCCGTCCATTCGCTTTGCAGAAATAATGTAAACTCCCGAAGTTAATTGAGAAACAGGAATTTTTGAATGATCGCCATTCATCTTCTGTTGTTTTCCTAAAATATCGGTAATAGTAATTTCATAACCGTTCAGCTCTTCTCCTTCAATTGAAAGAGTAATTTCTGAGCTTGCAGGATTGGGAAATACATGAAGTTTAGAATCTGAACTTTCAAACTCTTCTATTCCAACATTACAATTCGCTATTTCGCAGCCCGCGCTGTCTACCATTATAACCCAGGCATCCTGTCCAGTCACATTTCCGGAACCAACCATTATAAATTCGTTATTGCTTGTCAACTTCAAATCATAAACATAATTTGCATTGAAGGAATTGGCATAAAAGGTTCTTAGCCACTGCTGATTGCCGGAACTATCAGTTTTTATTAATAATCCCCATGGATCAGCAAGGGTGCTAACACCCGAACTCACTATACTTCCATCGTTTAAAATTATTGGCATAGAATAGAATTGCTGATCACCGGATCCACCATAGGTTTTCGACCAGGTAATCGTGCCTGACTTTGTAAGCTTAGCCATGTAGGCCTGGTAACCCAAGCCGGCAACAGATTTAGCCCCCACCAGAATATATGTACTGTCGGCCAGTTGTTTTACAAACGCCTGACCGGCTGTTCCCGGATATGTCTTTTCCCATTGAAAGTTTCCATTCCCGTCGGTTTTAACAATGTGTAGTTGGTTGTTCTTGTGACCTGCGAGAATGAAACCACCATCCAAAGTGATCTGTCCTGACAGACAGTCCTCCGGTAGAGTGGTTCCATATACTTTCTGCCATTGAAACACACCATTTTTATCTGTTTTAATCAGATAAAAGTCAGATGCTGCGCCGGCACTATAGCTTTGGGTAACGCCCATCATTACAAATCCGCTGTCAAGTGTTTGACAAACTACATTGGCATTATCGAAGTTTGCACCTCCGTATGTTCTTGTCCAGAGGGTATCTCCATTTTCAGTAAGCTTGATTAACAAGGCATCCAATGAAGTAGAGCCACTGTCAGTATATGCTCCTGCTTGGACGTAATTCCCGTCGTAACATTTAATTAGAGAATTCCCAGTTGCTGTATAGTAACCACAACCTGGCTTGGGGTAGCTTTTAGTTAAAACGGTATCACCATTGCTATTGATGCGAAGAAAATGCAGAGCACCGAAGGAAGGAAGAAACTTGTTGCCTCCTATTAAAAAATCTCCATTGCTTAGCTCGATACAACTTGTTGCATGATTAGAAGTAGAGTTGCTTCCATCGTAATCATACAGTTTGTTAAAGTACACCTGCGCTTTTGCAGAATCTGCAAAAGTGAGAATTAACAATGCTATTGTATAAACAAACTTCATCATCTTGAAACAATAATTTTCTGTTTTCCAACAGTCCCCCGGTCGGTATTAAGTATAAAAAAATAGATGCCGTTTGTCAGGCTTTTAACATCAATTGATAAAAGAACGTCAGTCGCCACAATCTGCTTATATACAATTGCTCCCACAATATTGTAAATAATTAATTCAACTTTTGATGTTTCAAATGCTGAACTAATTTCCACCTTTATAAAATCTGAAGTTGGATTAGGATACACAAGAAAATCCGATTTATTATTATTGTCTGTCGATTCATGATCATCGGTAAAAGACATATTTCTCACAGAAGTTGCATCGTAAGGATAACGGGCGTATTGGAGTCCTCTTGTTAACGAAAGGATCGTCCGTGCTTCAATTGCCAATTCAGGGTTATTCTCATAGACCTGCTTAACTTCAGCATATTGGTCAGCCGTCATATCAAACCACGACAATTCATTTTCAGCCAGATATAACCGGATTGCACTTAATCTACATTTATCACTATGAATTCCCACTTCTTCTTTACTGTGAATCTTTTCTATACATACATGGGCATCGGTATAATTCCCCTGCTCTATCAGAATCTCAATTTGCTTAAACAAACCGGCAAGAGTTGAATCTTTCTCAGAAACTCTCTTTAAGCTATCAATGTTTTCAATACTTAAATAAGCTTGTTTTAAATACATCTCCGTCAGTTGCGATTGAAAGGCATAATAATCTACTTCCTTTTCTTTTTCACTTCGTGCTGATACACCCGTTTGAACCGATAAAATGTTATTTATTATTCCAGAAGGCAGCCCTATATTTTGCAAGGTAGAAATAACAGGCACAGTAACAGGTGAGTTTGCAATGAAAATTTGCTCAAGATGGCCATAAGGCGGCAAGTCATTCCGGCTAAGTGTAGCTACCAGGACTTCATCACTTAAATAAGGTGACTTACTCAGCAATAAATTTTTCAAACTTCCCGGAGTCATTGAGCTACTTATTGCACTGGTTAATGAGCCGGTATTCCCGCCATCAATCAATAGATCCAGATCAATTTGCTTCTGAACTGCTATTGCTTTTGCAGAATTATAAGCCGCCAGCAAACAAGAAATATCACCTGCACAAATGCTGCTCAAATTTGATAAGCATGAACTTAACCCAAATGAAGGAGAACAATTATTAATTGAAGAAGATATATTTGTGTAATTGAAGATTCCTGGCTGTTCACTATATTGAAACCCCGAATTGTCTGCCGCGGAATTTGCAGCAAATTCCATTTGCACATAACCAGAACCGGCAGCATATGAATTACCGGCCTGAGTTACAGCAGAGATGCAAGCACCCTGGTCCCTTATCAAACTGGTAAGCAAGGTTGAAGCAGGGACATCCGGCAAAAAAAGATCATTATTGAAACGATTAATAAAATTGTTGCATTTATATTCGAATCCTCCCCCTGCAATCGCGGGGGCTAAGTTATCAAGCTCCGGTTGGATGTTTATATTTAAGTTACTGAAAGTATTCTTATAGGCTTGTCCGATTCCCGACCCGTCAAAGCCAAGCGGTGTCGAACCACTACAATTATTTACCACCATTCCGTAGTTATACTGATTTATCGGTTTTGAAGTGGACGTGAGGGCACCATAGCTTGTAAAGACATTCTCCTGAGCGGTGAAGTCAGTTACGCCTATCAAATAAAGTCCTACAGGTTTATTATAGCCACGCAAAAGCTCATTTACCTGAAGGATTGGATTTCCCATGGAAGCTGGTATCGCAAAATCATTGCTGTTTATCGTCGTCAGTTTTGTTGCTTCCAGTACAATTCCGTGAATATTATTCTGAAAATGGTTGCCCACAATCGATATGAATCTCACTCCCCCTGTTGATTTAGCCAAAAGTCCCTCACTTAGTCCTTTAAACATATTAGCCGTTGAGCCGCCTGTTAAACCAATATATGAATCAATTGAATAAATACCTGTGCCTCTGGCGTCCTCATCAAATAAGGCAACCCCAAAAGAATTAACAGCATTGTTTTCAAATTTATTTCCGTTGATTTTCACATTTTTAACCCCATTCAACACAACATGTTTATCGCATGCTAAAGGCCTCCCGCCTGCTGCGATATAACGGGGGTCGTTCAACACTCTGGTAGTTTCAAAAGTGCAATTTTGAATGGTGGCAGCATAATTAGGGGCGGAAATCCCAGTAGGAGTTATAATTAGCCTACTATAAGGTTTGAATTCAATGTCTACAAAATTATTTTTAAACGACGTTGATGTGGAATGAAGCACGCCTCCATTGAAAGTGTTCGACCCATCAACCCCCATTTTTATAGCGATTCTGGCATTCTCGATAACCACTTGATGCAAATACAAAAAACCCTGACTTGAGGAAGGTGCTGTTACAGTTCCTTGTGCTGCAAACTTATTACCAAGAACCTGTATTCCCTGCCACATGCTCTTATTGCAAAATTCAGCCGAAGTCAATACGACTTCAGATCCAACTCCGGGTCCATTAATAATTAGCTTAGCACCTCTTTCAACTAGCATTCTTCCGTTCTCGCCAAATTCCAATCTTAGTGGACCGTTAATTGTAAGCACCTTTCCGGACTTTACTGTAACAGTTCCAGCGATCTGTATTTTCCCATCACCCGTTGCATCAAGAGCTGTATATGCTGTTACAGCACCCCATGTCTCATTTGCATTAATTATCAAATCTGTCAAATCATATCTTGTTACTTCATAACAATTAAATGGACAAGTAGAATAGCTAGGAGTTCCTACAAACGGAGAATGAATGGTTCCCCCCATATTCACAATATTATAATGCCTTCCGGAAATCTCTGTAGGATTATAATATAAATGAGCACCAGGCTCTACCTCTATCTGTACATCAAATAATCTGACGCAAGGTTCTATCATCAAGGTGCTGCCATTTTTAATCCGATAATAAGATAAATAAGTATCTGTGGCAGATCCAACATCATCACAAGCTAAAGTACTGACAGGGTTTATATCTTCTAAGTGGTAATACATATTATTAGGATCGCCAGCCTCCACCTCTGAAACAGTGGGATATCTGCCGTTCACAGTCTTGAAAGTATATCCCGAAGGAAAGGTCAACATTTTGCTTTCCGGGGTGGTATTATAAGGCTGATTTAAATCAATATCCACTTCTGAGGGGTTATAAATTATTTTTTCGGATGGGTTCAATAAAGTTAAATCTATTGGTCGATCAATAATATATGTATGCGGAATACCTGGTAGTGCATCAGAAGCATTAGGATTGAGATATCCCGCAGCAGCATTTCCACCGTAATTTCCTAGAAAATATTGTAATAATGAATGGGGTTGGGGACGAATATAGCTATCTGGATCCCAAGCAGAAGTCCCATCTGTCGGAAAGTGATTTTGACATGTTGAAGGAGTTTTTAATAAAGGATAATAATCAATTGTATTTAAAACAGCGCCTACGTAAAACGGATCCGTCCATTTCGGAGCAATGGTAATATCATGTTGAAAAGCATCTGAATTTGTATTTGTTCCAATAAATGGATAATAACGCATCCTTCCGCGGGTATGGTCTATCACAAATACTATACTGTCGATAATTTCATCGGCAGTGCTGTTTCCGCAATGCATATAAAAAGTATGTTTTAAAACACTATGAGGATAGAAAACCCTTTGATCATGGTATTCAATTGACGGAGGATCACTTCTCACCATTCCCTTGCTTGCCAAAGAAGAAAAGTGAATATCGCCACTTATCTCACCAGTCATACCAGCACCATATTCACCCTTAAATTCCCTCCGCAGTAAATAATCATTCGTAGCATTAACTGAAGTAGGAACTGGTGTTAAAGGAATTGTATTTCTCACCCAAGCATCCTGCAAAGCATCATAGGGAAATTGGTCATCTGGCATTCTTAATTTTCTATCGGCTGTGGCTGGAAAAAAGCTTTGGCAGCTTGCACAATTTGGCGTAAAAGGGAATGAAACAACTTCAATTTTATATGAAATAGCATTCCCAATCAGAGATGGGGATAACCTCCACGAATGTTGATTGAGAAATATTTGATATTCTCCTAGGTAACTTCCAATCGGATCACCCAATATGGGAGTATTAGGGAGCTGAGAAATGTCAGGATCTATTGCCGAGTAAGTTCCGCATTCGCTATTATAAATATCATAGGTATTTTGGGCAAAAACGCTGTGCTCAGAACATAGAATGAATAATAAAATAATGGAGAGGTTTTTCATAGGTTATATTATTTGAGTAGAGTGTTTATCAAATATAACAAAAAAAACAGGGAAACCCAAGCGGCAACCAATAAAAAAAGAGGGAATACATTTCTGTATTCCCTCTTCAATTATTCAGCTTTTATAACGAACTCCGATTCGTATATTCGTACGATTCGTTATTCGTATTATGCTTCTTCTTCCATTGCTTCTTTTTTAGAAGCCAATAAACGGTCGTACTCTTCTTGTGAACCAACAATCATTTTGTCGTAAGCTCTTAAGCCGGTTCCTGCAGGGATCAAATGTCCAACGATTACGTTTTCTTTTAATCCTAACAAGTTGTCCACTTTTCCGCTTACTGCAGCTTCGTTCAGAACTTTTGTAGTTTCCTGGAACGATGCAGCACTCATGAAGCTGTTGGTTTGCAACGATGCACGTGTGATACCTTGTAACACCTGGCTGGATGTTGCAGGAACTGCTTCACGTGCTTCAATGATCTTCATATCTCTGCGTTTCAATGAGGAATTTTCATCTCTCAATTTACGTGCACTGATGATCTGACCAGCTTTGTACATTGTTGAATCACCCGGCTCAAGGATAAGAACTTTACCATAAAGGTTGTCGTTCTCTTTCATGAATTCCGATTTATTCACCAATTGTTTCTCTAAGAAGATAGTATCACCCGCTTCGCTGATGTCTACTTTACGCATCATCTGACGAACGATTACTTCAAAATGTTTATCATTGATCTTCACACCTTGCAAACGATATACCTCTTGTACCTCATTTACTAAGTATTCCTGAACAGCAGTTGGTCCTTTGATCGCCAGGATATCACTTGGAGTGATAGCACCGTCGGACAATGGCTCACCAGCTTTGATGAAATCATTTTCCTGTACAAGGATGTGTTTCGATAACTGAACAAGGTATGTTTTCTTCTCACCTGTTCTTGATTCAACATGTACCTCACGGTTACCACGTTTGATCTTACCAAATGATACGATACCGTCAATTTCGGAAACAACAGCAGGGTTACTTGGGTTACGAGCTTCGAACAACTCAGTAACACGTGGTAAACCTCCTGTGATATCCCCAGTTTTACCAGATGAACGAGGAATCTTAACAAGGATTTGTCCTGCTTCGATTTTCGCATCATCACCCACAATAATGTGAGCGCCTACCGGAATGTTGTAAGTACGCAATGTTTCTTTGCTAACAACAATCTTGATAGAAGGGTTCTTGGATTTATCACGGCTTTCTACAATTACTTTTTCTTTGAAGCCTGTTTGCTCATCCGATTCTTCGCGGAAAGTAATACCTTCTTCAACGTTCTCAAATTCGATCTTACCAGCGAACTCGGAAACAATTACCGCGTTATACGGATCCCAGTCGCAGATTAAATCTCCTTTTTTCACTTTCGATAAGTTCTTCACATAAGCCTGAGAGCCGTATGGAATGTTACCTGTAGTAAGAACGATTTTTGTATTTGCATCAATGATGCGCATCTCAGCAGAACGACCAATTACAACGTCAACGGTTTGTCCATCAGGATTTTTACGTTTCACTGTTTTTAATTCGTCGATCTCAACGATACCATCATATTTTGCTTCAATTTTACTTGCAGTAGTTGTGTTAGATGCAGTACCTCCAACGTGGAATGTACGCAATGTTAACTGTGTACCCGGCTCACCGATTGACTGAGCTGCGATAACACCAACTGCTTCACCTCTTTGAACCATGCGGCCTGTAGCCAAGTTACGTCCGTAACATTTTCCACAAACACCGCTCTTGCTTTCGCAGGTTAATACCGAACGGATTTCAACTGATTCAATAGGAGATTCTGTAATTATTTTTGCATAATCTTCTGTTACTTCTTCACCGGCACCGATAATCAAGTCGCCTGTTAAAGGATTGTAAACATCATGCACTGCAGTTCTACCTAAAATTCTGTCGTATAACGATTCAACAACCTCATCATTTTTCTTCAGAGGAGTTGCGATCAATCCACGCAAAGTACCACAATCTTCCACTGTGATGATCACGTCCTGAGCAACGTCAACTAAACGTCGTGTCAGATAACCTGCATCGGCAGTTTTCAAGGCTGTATCGGCAAGACCTTTACGCGCACCGTGAGTAGAAATGAAATACTCAAGGATGGACAGACCTTCTTTAAAGTTAGAGATGATCGGATTTTCAATGATCTCTCCACCACCTGCACCTTTTTGCGGCTTCGCCATCAATCCACGCATACCGCCTAACTGACGGATCTGCTCTTTGGATCCACGGGCACCGGAATCAAGCATCATGTAAACAGGATTGAAACCCTGACGATCGTTCGTCAATGTATGCAATACTTTTGCAGTGATACGGGAGTTGGTATGTGTCCAGATATCGATTACCTGATTGTAACGCTCGTTGTTGGTAATGAAACCCATGTTGTAGTTAGCAACTACTTCATCAACCTGTGCGTTCGCATCAGCGATCATTTTACCTTTATCTTCAGGAACCATTACGTCACCTAAGTTAAAGGATAAACATCCGCGGAAAGCGCTCATGAAACCTAATGTTTTCATTTCATCAAGGAACTTGGCTGTTTTAGCCATACCTGTTTCCTTAACGATGTTACCGATAATATCACGCAATGATTTCTTAGTCAGCAATTCGTTGATGAAACCAACTTCTTTTGGAACTACCTGGTTAAACAGGATACGACCAACAGTAGTTTCAACCAATTTGCTTACTAATTTATCACCTTCTTTAACTTGCAAACGCACTTTTACAAATGCATGCAGGTCAACACATTTTTCGTTGTATGCGATGATTGCTTCTTCAGGAGAATAGAATGTTAATCCTTCACCTTTTACGATCTCATCACCCATTGTTTTCTTTCCTTTGGTCATGTAGTACAGACCAAGCACCATGTCCTGGGAAGGTACCGCAACCGGTGCTCCATTCGCAGGATTCAAGATGTTGTGAGAAGCAAGCATCAACAATTGCGCTTCAAGGATAGCAGCATGTCCCAATGGAACGTGAACCGCCATCTGATCCCCGTCAAAATCCGCGTTGAAGGCGGTACAGGTCAAAGGGTGCAACTGGATCGCTTTTCCTTCGATCAGTTTTGGCTGGAAAGCCTGGATACCTAATCTGTGCAATGTCGGAGCGCGGTTCAAAAGAACTGGATGTCCTTTCAAAATGTTCTCCAAAATATCCCAAACGATTGGTTCTTTCTTATCAACTATTTTCTTTGCAGATTTAACAGTCTTAACAATACCGCGCTCAATCATTTTACGAATGATAAACGGCTTGAATAATTCTGCTGCCATATCTTTTGGCAATCCACACTCATGCAATTTCAATTCTGGTCCAACGACGATTACCGAACGTGCTGAATAATCCACACGCTTACCAAGTAAGTTCTGACGGAAACGGCCTTGTTTACCTTTTAATGAATCAGATAAAGATTTTAATGCTCTGTTTGATTCAGTTTTAACAGCATTTGATTTACGCGAGTTGTCGAACAATGAATCAACAGCCTCTTGCAACATACGCTTTTCGTTACGTAAGATTACTTCAGGAGCTTTGATCTCGATCAAACGCTTCAAACGGTTGTTACGGATAATTACACGACGGTATAAATCGTTCAAATCGGAAGTTGCGAAACGACCGCCATCCAATGGAACCAAAGGACGCAATTCCGGCGGGATCACAGGAACAATTTTAACGATCATCCACTCAGGACGATTTTCCACATGTTGGTTTGCCTGACGGAAAGATTCAACAACCTGAAGACGCTTTAACGCTTCATTTTTACGTTGCTGAGAAGTTTCAGTATTGGCTTTGTGACGTAAGTCAAATGATAATCCATCAAGATCAACACGGCTTAAAAGCGCTTGTAACGCTTCAGCACCCATCTTCGCGATGAATTTATTAGGATCGTTATCATCTAAGTATTGGTTTTCTTTTGGAAGCGTATCCAGGATGTTCAGGTATTCTTCTTCAGATAAGAAATCAAGATAGTTAATTCCATCAACCGCTTTAACACCAGCATTTACTACAACATAACGCTCGTAATAAATGATCATGTCCAGCTTCTTAGTTGGAAGACCTAATAAATAACCGATTTTATTCGGCAATGATTTAAAGTACCAGATGTGAGCAACAGGAACAACCAGATTGATATGTCCCATACGCTCTCTACGTACTTTCTTTTCAGTTACTTCAACACCACAACGGTCACAAACAATTCCTTTGTAACGGATGCGTTTATATTTACCACAAGCACATTCCCAATCCTTAACCGGACCAAAAATTCTCTCACAGAACAAACCGCCCATCTCTGGTTTGTAAGTTCTGTAATTGATGGTTTCTGGTTTTACGACTTCGCCGCTTGAACGCTCCAGAATCGCTTCCGGTGATGCAAGGCTGATCGTAATCTTCGAGAAGTTACTTTTTAATTTGATATCTCTTTTGAAAGCCATTTTAAAATAGTTTAAAAGTTTAAAGTTTTAAAGTTTAAAGTGGTGCTCCGGAAACCGGAACACCATTTTAAATTTCGTTATTAGTCAAGGGAAATATTCAATCCCAATCCTCTTAATTCATGCAACAATACGTTGAATGATTCAGGGATACCCGGAGTTGGCATATTTTCACCTTTAACAATAGCTTCATAAGCTTTAGCACGTCCTACAACGTCATCCGACTTGATAGTAAGGATCTCCTGAAGAATGTTGGCAGCGCCAAACGCTTCAAGTGCCCAAACCTCCATCTCACCAAAACGCTGACCACCGAATTGAGCTTTACCGCCCAAAGGTTGTTGCGTGATAAGAGAGTATGGTCCGATCGAACGGGAGTGCATCTTATCATCCACCATGTGACCAAGTTTCAGCATGTAGATAATACCTACAGTAGCCGGCTGATCAAATTTTTCACCTGTACCACCATCTGTTAAGAATGTACGGCCGAAGCGAGGCAAGCCTGCTTTGTCGGTCCACTCATTCAACTGATCAGTTGTAGCGCCATCGAAAATCGGAGTAAAGAATTTCTCTCCTAATTTTTGTCCGGCCCAGGCAAGAACGGTTTCATAAATCTGACCCAAGTTCATACGGGAAGGTACACCCAGCGGATTCAATACGATATCTACCGGAGTTCCGTCATCAAGGAAAGGCATGTCTTCGTCACGTACAATACGTGCAACGATACCTTTATTTCCGTGACGACCCGCCATCTTATCTCCTACTTTCAACTTACGTTTTTTAGCGATGTACACTTTTGCAAGTTGTACAATACCAGCAGGAAGCTCATCACCAATGGTAACAGCGAACTTTTTACGTTTAAATGCACCTAATAAGTCGTTATACTTGATACTATAGTTGTGAAGCAACATTTTAATTTTGTCGTTCACATCTTTATCAGTCGTCCACTTACTAGCATTTACTGTAGAGAAATCAATTTTCTCCAAGCTCTTCTGAGTGAATTTCACACCTTTAGCAACTACTTCTTCTTTCAGGATATTGATAACACCCTGAGAAGTTTTTCCGTTCACTAAAATGAAAAGCTTATCGATCAATTTATTTTTCAATGCAGCAACTTCTGTGTTGTGCTCTTTATCGATTTTATCTAAAAGCGGTTTTTCTTCTGCTTTTGATTTTTTATCTTTAATTGCTCTTGAGAACAATTTTTTATCGATTACCACACCACGCAATGATGGAGGCGCTTTCAAAGACGCATCTTTTACATCGCCGGCTTTGTCACCAAAGATCGCACGTAAAAGTTTTTCTTCCGGTGAAGGATCTGTTTCTCCTTTTGGAGTGATCTTACCGATTAAGATATCGCCTTCTTTCACTTCAGCACCGATGCGGATCAAACCGTTTTCGTCAAGGTCTTTTGTAGCCTCTTCAGAAACGTTAGGGATGTCGGAAGTTAATTCTTCCAATCCACGTTTTGTATCACGTACTTCCAGTGCATACTCATCAATGTGTACCGATGTGAAGATATCTTCACGGGCAACACGCTCAGAGATCACGATCGCATCCTCGAAGTTGTAACCTTTCCACGGCATGAATGCCACTTTCATGTTACGTCCAAGCGCTAATTCGCCATTCTGAGTTGCGTAACCATCGCACAATACTTGTCCTTTAGAAACTTTCTCGCCTTTCTTAACGATTGGCTTCAGGTTAATACAAGTACTCTGGTTGGTTTTGCGGAATTTAGTTAATTGGTAACGTTTGATGTCATCATCGAAGCTGATCAAACGATCATCATCCGTACGGTTGTAACGGATCACAATTTCATTTGCATCAACATATTCAACAACTCCTTCGCCTTCAGCATTGATCAATACACGTGAATCACGTGCAACCAATGGCTCAAGACCTGTTCCTACAATTGGAGCTTCAGGACGTAACAAAGGTACTGCCTGGCGCTGCATGTTGGAACCCATCAATGCACGATTCGCATCATCATGCTCCAGGAAAGGAATCAAAGATGCCGCGATCGAAGCGATCTGGTTTGGAGCAACGTCCATCAATTGTAATTTTTCAGGTTCCACAACAGGAAAATCACCTTCGTAACGAGCTTTTACTTTCGCTTCAAGGAATTTACCTTTTGCATCTACCGGCGCATTCGCCTGTGCAATAGTTTTGGAATCTTCTTCTTCAGCACTTAAGTAAGTCACTGATTTTTCCATATCAACCTTACCATTGGTAACAGTCATGTATGGCGTTTCAATGAAACCTAATTTGTTGATCTTCGCGAAAACGCAAAGAGAAGAGATCAAACCGATGTTCGGACCTTCCGGAGTTTCAATAGTACAAAGACGACCATAGTGTGTATAGTGAACGTCACGTACCTCGAAACCAGCACGCTCACGGGATAAACCTCCAGGCCCGAGTGCAGAGAGACGACGCTTGTGCGTGATCTCCGCAAGCGGATTCGTTTGGTCCATGAACTGTGATAACTGGTTAGTTCCGAAGAAAGAGTTAATAACAGAAGACAATGTTTTCGCGTTGATAAGATCCGTAGGTGTGAACACCTCGTTATCACGAACGTTCATACGCTCACGGATGGTACGCGCCATACGGGCAAGACCAACACCGAACTGAGAGTACAATTGCTCACCAACAGTACGAACACGTCTGTTACTCAAGTGGTCAATATCATCCACATCTGCTTTAGAGTTGATCAATTCGATCAAGTACTTAATGATGCAGATAATATCTTCTTTTGTTAATGTTTTAGTAGTAGAAGGTGTGTTCAGGTTCAACTTTTTGTTGATTCTGTAACGACCTACTTCACCAAGATCATAACGCTTGTCAGAGAAAAATAATTTATCAATGATTCCACGAGCTGTTTCTTCATCAGGTGGCTCAGCATTACGCAATTGGCGATAGATATGCTCCACAGCCTCTTTTTCAGAGTTGGAAGTATCTTTCTGTAAAGTGTTGTAGATGATCGCGTAGTCACCTGCATTCACATCCAGTTTGTGAAGGATGACAGATTTTACGTTTGCATCCACGATCATATCGATGTGGTTATTATCCAGGATCGTTTCGCGGTCGATGATCACCTCGTTACGCTCAATGGAAACAACTTCGCCGGTATCTTCATCAACGAAATCTTCTATCCATGTTTTTAAAACACGTGCAGCCAGTTTACGGCCGATAGCAGTTTTCAGGGCAGCTTTGCTAACTTTTACTTCATCAGCAAGGCCGAATATTTCAAGGATTTGTTTATCACTTTCAAATCCGATAGCTCTTAATAAAGTCGTAACCGGAAGTTTTTTCTTACGATCGATGTAAGCGTACATTACGCTGTTGATATCCGTAGCAAATTCGATCCATGATCCTTTAAAAGGGATAACACGGGCAGAATAAAGTTTGGTACCATTTGCGTGACGGCTTTGACCGAAGAACACACCCGGTGAACGGTGCAACTGAGAAACGATAACGCGTTCAGCTCCATTGATAACGAATGTACCTTTTGGAGTCATGTACGGGATAGTTCCCAGGTATACATCCTGCACGATAGTTTCGAAATCTTCGTGTTCAGGATCTGTACAATACAAGCGTAATTTCGCTTTAAGCGGAACGCTGTATGTTAAGCCACGCTCAATACACTCTTCAAGAGAGTAGCGAGGCGGGTCAATAAAATAATCTAAGAATTCAAGCACGAAATTATTCCGTGCATCGGATATAGGAAAGTTCTCTGCGAAAACTTTAAATAATCCTTCATTCTGGCGATTTTCAGAAGTTGTTTCCAACTGAAAAAAGTCCTGGAACGATTGAAGTTGAATATCTAAAAAATCAGGGTAATCGATCTGACTTTTGATAGATGCAAAACTTATTCTCTGCGGTTTTTTAGTTTGAGCCAAGGTGCTTAAGTATTAAGTCTGTTTCTGCAAGCAAACAACAGACAAGGGTTAATAAGGTTTAAAAACAAAATACAGTTAAATTCATATACCCCATCATCCCGGATGTCCGGAATAATGAGGCTTACGAATTTAATGTTGTATAAGAAACAGCTTATTTAATCTCAACTTTTGCTCCTGCTTCTTCTAATTGTTTTTTCAATGATTCTGCTTCTTCTTTAGAAACACCTTCTTTAACTGGTTTTGGTGCACCGTCAACAAGATCTTTAGATTCTTTCAAACCTAATCCTGTTAAATCTTTTACGATTTTCACAACACCTAATTTAGCTGCGCCTGCTTCAACCAAGATTACATCAAAAGATGTCTTAGCTTCAGCTGCGTCTCCGCCTGCTGCTGCACCACCTGCTACAACTACTGCTGCTGCTGGTTCGATACCATATTCATCCTTAAGGATAGTTGATAATTCTTGCACTTCTTTTACAGTTAAATTTACTAACTGTTCAGCAATTGCTTTTACGTCTGCCATTGTTATTGATTTTTAAAATTTGTTACTAATTAATTTTTTATTTTCTTTCTTTAAGCGGTTTGCCAATTAAGCTGCATCTTTTTCTTCAGCTTTATTCTGAAGAGCAGATATAACTCGTTGAGCAGGAGATTTAAGTAATGCAACCACATCTGCGATAAGCTCGTTTTTGCTCTTGATGTTCGCAAGAGTATCAAGTTCTTTGTCGCCAATGTAGATGTTCTCTTCAACAAACGCACCTTTTAAAATAGGTCTGTCGGTTTTACCTCTGAACTCCTTAATTAACTTTGCAGGAGCGTTTCCTACCTGAGTAAACATCAAGGCTGTTGCGCCTTTCAATACAGGGATTAAACCTGTAAGACGGCTGTCTGTTGCTCTTTCCAATGCTTTTTCAAGCAATGAATTTTTCACAACTTCTACCGTAACATTTTTCTGGAAGCAAGCTCTTCTGAATTTGTTAATTTTTTCTACGCTCAAAGAAGAACAATCAGCCAAGTAGATTTTGTTATTTGCATTCAGCTGTTCTACTAATGAATCGATTATTTTTGTTTTATCTTCTTTTTTCATTTTTATTGTTTTTTATCTGCTCCGTGGAAGCCGTTACAGATGATGATTTGTTTTTAAACTACTGCCCTAAGAATTTGCTGTCGATTTCGATACTTGGGCTCATAGTTGAACTCAAATAAATACTTCTGACATACTGTCCTTTTGCTGAAGTAGGCTTCAGTTTCATTATTGTTTGTAACAATTCATTTGCGTTATCGGCAATTTTGCTGCTATCGAAAGATGCTTTAGCAACCAGAGCTTGAACGATCCCGGCTTTATCCACTTTAAAATCTATTTTACCACCTTTAGAATCAGTAACTGCTTTACCAATATCCATGGTTACAGTTCCTGTTTTAGGGTTAGGCATTAATCCACGGGGCCCTAATACGCGACCTAAAGCACCTACTTTACCCATAACTGAAGGCATAGTGATAATTACGTCTACGTCTGTCCAACCACCTTTGATTTTTTCGATGTATTCATCCAAACCAACGAAGTCAGCACCTGCAGCTTTTGCTTCCGCTTCTTTATCAGGAGTAACCAATGCCAATACGCGCATTACTTTACCTGAACCATGAGGCAATGAAACAGATCCACGAACCATCTGATTCGCTTTACGCGGGTCAACGCCTAAACGAACGCTGATATCAATGGATGCATCAAATTTAACGTTAGTGATTTCTTTTACGAGTTTAGCAGCTTCTGCTAAAGTGTACGCCTTTGTAGGGTCATACTTAGAAAGCGCGAGCTTTCTGTTCTTTGAGATTTTTGTCATTTCTATAAAATTATGATGTGCAAGCGTCGTACTTTTCACCCACCGACAAGGCGGGATTCGGACTCCATCAGTTAAAATACTACTTCTTCAACGGTGATTCACCGGTAACATTTAATCCAAGACTGCGTGCAGTTCCTGCCACCATGCTCATTGCTGATTCAATAGTGAAACAGTTAAGATCGGGCATTTTACCTTCTGCAATCGTACGGATCTGATCCCAGGAAACGTTTCCAACTTTAATTCTGTTGGATTCTTTGGAACCACCTTTTACTTTAGAAACTTCCAGTAATGAAACTGCAACCGGTGTGTTTTTAAGAACGAATTCAAATGTTTTATCGCTATAAACAGTAATGATAACAGGAGTTACTTTTCCTGCTCTCTCCTGAGTTCTAGCATTGAATTGCTTACAGAACTCCATAATGTTCACACCTTTTGCACCTAATGCCGGTCCGATTGGAGGTGAAGGATTTGCTGCTCCACCTTTTATTTGCAATTTGATCATTGCACTTACTTCTTTTGCCATTGCGTTTTTTGTTGATTTGAAAATTTGAAAATTTGAAAATTTGGAAATTGATGGAAGCTCAATAACAAATCAGGAAATTGTCAAATCGGTTTATTAATTTTCTTTTTCTACTTCTAAGTAACCTAATTCCAATGGAGTTTTTCTTCCAAAGATCTTTACCATTACTTCTAATTTCTTTTTTTCTTCGATAACGCGTTCGATGGTTCCAGTGAAACCATTGAATGGGCCATTGATTACTTTTACTGTTTCACCAACAATATAAGGAATGCTTATTTGTGCATCTGTTTCAGCAAGATCATCTACTGTTCCCAGGATGCGATTCACTTCAGCCAAACGCATAGGAACCGGTGCACCGCCTTTGGTTTCACCCAAAAATCCGATAACACCTGTAATGTTTTTAATAACGTGAGCAACTTCACCAACCAATGCCGCTTCAACTAAAATATATCCACCATAAAAAGGACGCTCCTTGCTTACTTTTTTTCCATTGCGGATCTGGTAAATTTTTTCTGTCGGAATCAGGATCTGGGAAACAAAATTACTCAGTCCCAAGCGGTTGATCTCCATTTCAATATACTGCTTCACTTTCTTCTCCTGACCACTGATAGCCCTTACGACGTACCATTTTTTTACTGTGTCAGTTTTTGTTTGCTCACTCATTTCTTTAATTTGTTTCGATTATTAAAATAAATGGTAAATCGCTTCCATTCCTTTGTTGAATGTAAAATCCATTGCAAATACGATCAATGCGATGATTATGGATGCAATAGCAACAACAATAGCGCTGCTTTGCAATTCGCGCCAAGATGGCCAGGTCACTTTATGAAAAAGCTCATTCGCTGTTTCGTCAATGTATGTCTTGAATTTGCTCATATTTCTTTAGTATTTAGTCTGAAGTATTTAGTCTTGGGAACTTTTTAGATCAAACTTTTTAACTTTATTTACTTTGCACAGGTGGAGAGATTCGAACTCCCATCAAAGGTTTTGGAGACCTCTATTCTACCCTTGAACTACACCTGTAAATCCTCCAAATTGTGTGATTCAAATTGCTTAAAAACTTCATTTAAGCATCACCCTTTATTAGTAGAAAACAGCAGGCAGTGTTTTCCACTACCTACTGTCTGTACTAATTTTGTATTATTGATTACTTGATGATCTCAGTTACCTGACCAGCACCTACTGTTCTACCACCTTCACGGATAGCGAAACGAAGTCCTTGAGTCATTGCAACCGGAACGATTAACTTAACAGTGATCGTTACGTTATCACCAGGCATAACCATGTCGCGTCCTGTTGGTAATTCAATTTCTCCAGTTACGTCAGTTGTACGTAAGTAGAATTGAGGACGGTATTTGTTGTGGAATGGAGTGTGACGTCCACCTTCTTCTTTTTTCAATACATAGATCTCTGCTTTGAACTCAGTGTGAGGAGTGATCGTACCAGGACGAACAACAACCATACCTCTGCGGATATCTTTTTTATCGATACCACGTAGCAAAAGACCAACGTTATCACCTGCTTCACCACGGTCAAGGATCTTTCTGAACATCTCAACACCAGTGATCGTAGATTTTAATTTTTCTTCTTGCATACCGATGATTTCGATCTCATCACCTGTGTTGATAACACCAGTTTCGATTTTACCAGTAGCAACAGTACCACGACCAGTGATCGTAAATACGTCTTCAACTGGCATCAAGAAAGGCTTATCAGTTTCACGCAAAGGAATTGGAATGTAGTTATCCACTGCATCCATCAATTCCATAATTTTCGGCATCCATTTAGCGTCTTTGTTCAAGCCACCTAAAGCAGATCCCTGGATGATCGGAGTATTGTCACCATCAAATTGGTAGAAAGACAATAATTCACGGATTTCCATTTCAACAAGTTCTAACAATTCAGGATCGTCAACCATATCCACTTTGTTCATGAACACAACAATTTTAGGAACACCAACCTGGCGAGCCAAAAGGATATGTTCACGTGTTTGTGGCATCGGACCATCTGTAGCAGCAACAACAAGGATAGCACCGTCCATTTGGGCAGCACCAGTAACCATGTTCTTAACGTAATCCGCGTGACCCGGACAGTCAACGTGAGCGTAGTGACGGTTAGCTGTAGAATATTCTACGTGAGAAGTATTGATCGTGATACCACGTTCTTTTTCTTCAGGAGCATTATCAATAGAAGAGAAATCTCTTACTTCTGATAAACCTTTTTCAGCTAATACAACAGTGATTGCTGCGGTTAAGGTAGTTTTACCGTGGTCAACGTGACCAATTGTTCCGATGTTAACGTGTGGTTTGGAACGGTCGAATTTTTCTTTAGCCATTGCTAGTTATTTATTTAATTGTTATTTTATATTATTTACTATTTCAAAAAATCCTCTTCAAAAAATGGGAGTATTGATATGCCACCATATTTGCCACACGTTTTTTTATTCGACCTCATCAAGAGCTGTTGATGAGGATTGAACTCACGACCTCTTCCTTACCAAGGAAGTGCTCTACCGCTGAGCTACAACAGCTTAATGAAGCATGTGATCGTTTAAAAGAGCGGAAGACCGGGCTCGAACCGGCCACCCTCAGCTTGGAAGGCTGACGCTCTACCAAATGAGCTACTTCCGCTTTTAAATTACATTACATTACAAAAAAAAGAACTATTCTATTATATTAAAACTGCCTTTCCAAGGGCGATTTTTATCTTTATCATGGCTTCGACCAAGCTTCCCTGCGCTAGAGCTTCGGAAACTCAGTGGGGAGAGAAGGATTCGAACCTTCGAAGCAATTAAGCAACAGATTTACAGTCTGTCCCATTTGGCCACTCTGGTATCTCCCCGACAATGCTAATCAAAAAAAAGAGCCGATGGAGGGATTCGAACCCCCGACCAGCTGATTACAAATCAGCTGCTCTGGCCAACTGAGCTACATCGGCAATACCTTGTAATACTATATTTTAAAAGAACTTCAACGATTTAACGCTGCCAAATTTATACACTACCCCTTTGAAAAAGGACTGCAAATTTATAAAACATTTGCTGAGTAACAAAAGTTTTGACAGTTTTTTTAAAAAAAAATGCTATACTCTTGGTTTTGAGGTCGCAAATTTAGACAAATGTTTGAATTTACAAGGGTTTTATTCAATTATATTGTTTTTTATTTAAGCTGGCCCCATAGCCGGGCGAACAAAGCTTCATTTTACCTGATTTTGTTCAGAAAATCCCATTTTGCAATAAGATGACATCTTCCCCGTTTCCTTAAGATATTCCAGGTTTCCAAATCCCCAAAATCATGGTTTAAATTTACTTTTCTATGCAGGAACTGCCTTTAACGACTTACCAGTCGGGCCAAAGCGCGGGGATCAACCGAAAAAGTAAACTAAAAACCTAAACCATGAAACGATCGCTCTCCGCTCCCACTTTTCTAGGCTGTGCTTTTTTACTCTTATGCAGCTACGATAAAGCCAACAAAGAATCCATTGATCTTAACGAAGAAGCGGCCAATCCTTATGATGTGATTATTGTCCCTGGTGTTCCTTACCAGGAACCTTCTATGAAAACCATCCTAAAAATGAGGATCCTTTGGGCAAAATACCTTTATGAGCGCGGAATAACGAAGAACATTATTTTTTCAGGCTCCTCTGTTTACACGCCCTTTGTAGAAGGAAAAATCATGAAGATCTACGCTGATTCACTTGGAATCCCTTCTGAGCATACCTTTTCGGAGGAAGAAGCGGAACATAGTACAGAGAACATTTACTATTCCGTACAACTGGCGAGAGAACACGGGTTTAAGCGGATCGCAGTGGCAACCGACCAGTACCAGGCTTTGCTTATAGGAAGCTATATCAGGAAATTTTTTCCGGAAGTAAAGATCCTTACCATTGATTACAACAAGATAAACCTAAAAGCATCTTGGCCCATAATTGATGACTCTTCTGCCTATGCCGATAATTTCGTTTCTCTCGTAAAACGCGAGAGCAGATTCAAGCGCTTCAAAGGGACTATGGGGAAGAACATTATCTATAATGAAAAAGACTCTTCCGTTTATAACAGAAGAGTCCCGGTACTCGCAAAATATTAAAGGCCTTACAAGCCTTTAATTTTTTCCTTGTGTTTTTTCACCTGTGCTTTTAATGCATCAATACTGGTATCTATCGCTTCTTCGAAGCTCTTGCATTGTTTTTTTGCAAAGAGATCGTTACCGGCGATGTGCAATTTAATCTCTGCGATCTTATTATCTGCTCCATCTGATTTATCAATGCGTAATGTAACATCACTGCTGATGATCCCATCATAATACAGGGTCAGCTTATCAATTCGCTCTTCTACGAAATCAAGTAATTTTTTGTCTGCATCAAAGTGCACTGATTGAATTTGAACTGTCATAATATTTGTCCTCCTATTAATTTATTATTGAATTAATTTAATGAATAATATTGTTATGCTTTTGGATGTGCTTGTTTATGTATGTTCTTTAATTTCTCCACTGTATTGTGCGTGTACACTTGTGTTGCTGCAAGGTTCGCATGGCCTAATAATTCTTTGATTGCATTCAGGTCAGCACCATTGTTCAGCATATGTGTTGCAAATGTATGACGCAATACGTGCGGACTTCTTTTTTCGATAGTTGTGACATCAGAAAGGTACTTATTAACGATACGGTAAGCAAGCTTTTCATATATTTTTTTTCCACTTTCTGTTACAAAAAGGTATTCTTCCGAACCACCCTTTTTTAATTGCAGGTATGCGTTAATAGTATCTTTAAGTTCTTTGGTAAAAGGTATAATCCTTTCTTTATTACGCTTACCCAATACTTTCAGCTGACAGGAATGAAGGTCAATATCAGCCTGCTTCAAATTAACCAACTCTATTAAACGGATACCGGTAGCATAAAACAATTCAATCACCAGCTTATTTCTCACTCCTTCAAAATCATCGCCGAATTCAATGGAGTCGAGGAGAAGATCCATTTTATCTTTCTCAACAAATACAGGCAATCGCTTGGATGTTTTTGGGGAAAGAATCTTCAACATTGGATTTTCGGAAACAACCTGTTGACGAAGCAGGTATTTATAGAAGGTTTTAAGGGTCGTGATCTTACGATTAACGGACCTTGCAGCCATCTTCTGCTCCATAAGTTCAACAATCCATGAACGGACCACCGAATGGGTGATTTCCTGAACATTGTTTATTTCATAAGTAGTTCGGAGGAAAGTGGCAAATTGATCTAGATCGCCAGAATAGGCTACGACTGTGTGGTCTGACAATCGTTTTTCGAATTGAAGGTATTGAATAAAGCTATCCCGGCTGCTGTCTAAGTCCATAAAAAAACAGGTGTTATCCTGAAATTCCTTTGTTCTGCCTTACAGGTATCCTGCTTTCGCAGAACCAGTTCAATTATTTAATTAAAAAAATCAAACTAAAAAAGGAAAAATCTACTCTGTTTAACGCATATAACTCTTTAAAGTTATGGTAAAACCAGTAAACTTTTCCTTTTCGGAAATATTAAACTAAAACGTGAAGACTATGCTTCTTCGCTACGTTGCATTTTTTCTTTGTAAACCGCTTTGATTCTCGCTTCGCGATACACAACAGATGGTTTAGTGAACTTTGAACGTTCACGTAATTCTTTTACAACACCTGTTTTTTCAAATTTCTTTTTGAATTTCTTCAGTGCTTTTTCGATCGCTTCGCCTTCTTTAACTTGTACTATTAACATTTTATTTTTTGAATTTTAGATTTGTTGACTTCTAGAATTTTCCGACACACATTAAAATCGGGATGCAAATATAAGGAAATATTGGAAATTGAAAAATTAAATATTGAAAAATTATCTCAATATCCGCTTTTCAGCAGCCTTACTTCATGATTTCCCTCGCAATTACCAGCTTCTGGATCTCTGAAGTTCCTTCTCCGATGGTACAAAGCTTGCTATCGCGGTAATATTTCTCCGCAGGAAAATCTTTTGTATATCCATATCCACCAAAGATCTGAACGCCCTCTGTAGAAACACGAACCGCCACTTCTGATGCATAATATTTAGCATATGCACCTTCTTTGGTCATTTTCTCTCCCTTATTCTTCTTATCCGCAGCCAGAAAGGTCAGCAATTCTGCTGCTTCAATCTCAGTAGCCATATCCGCCAGTTTAAAAGCGATTCCCTGGAATTGAGATATTGGTTTGCCAAACTGCTCACGTTCTTTTGAATATTTTAAAGCTGCATCAAATGCTCCTTTAGCAATCCCAACGCTCAATGCTGCAATGGAGATACGCCCGCCATCCAGCACTTTCATCGCCTGTACAAAGCCATCGCCTTCTTTACCCATCATCTGATCTTTATGAACACGACAGTTATCAAAAATCAGCTCTGCGGTTTCTGATGCACGCATTCCTAATTTATTTTCTTTTTTCCCGGATCTAAAGCCCGGAGTTCCATGTTCGATAATGAATGCGGACATTCCTTTCGAGTCGCCTTTTTCACCGGTACGCACAATCACAACAGCCACATTGCCGCTGATTGCGTGGGTAATAAAATTCTTAGAACCGTTCAATACATAATGATCACCATCTTTTTTAGCGGTGGTAGTCATTCCACCTGAATCGGATCCTGTTCCGGTTTCCGTTAAGCCCCAGGCACCGATCCACTCTGCTGTTGCCAGTTTCGGAAGGTATTTTTTCTTTTGTTCTTCATTTCCGAACGCAAGAATATGACCGGTACACAAAGAATTGTGAGCCGCCATAGACAATCCGATGGATCCACAAACTTTCGACAATTCTACAATTGCAGTAACATATTCAGTATAAGAAAAGCCTGATCCGCCATATTCCTGAGGAACCAAGACACCCATCAATCCAAGCTCACCCAACTTTTTGAATACTTCTACAGGAAACTCCTGTGATTCGTCCCATTCCATCATTCTCGGACGGATATGATCCTCACCAAATTTCTTTATCATGTCAGCGATCATGTGCTGATTTTCGTTTGTGCTAAAATCCATAGTGTAGTTTTATATCAGAAGACAAAAATATCATTTTTATTTAATTTTAGCAGATTCGGTTAATAATTCACCAAACTGATAATATTCTTGCTGTACTCTTGCAGCCTTTCTCTGCCTTTCAGAAAATCAAGCTCCACTACAAATGCAAAACCGGCCACATGTCCGCCCTGCATGGTAATCAGCTTCGCAGCAGCTTCGGCTGTTCCACCGGTTGCCAGCAAATCATCATGGATCAACACGTTCCAACCCGGCTTAATTTCATCCACCTGCATTTCAATTATTGCACTCCCATATTCCAGATCGTATTCATGCGCGATCTTTTTATAGGGCAGTTTCCCGGCTTTACGAACCAAAATAAAAGGAATGTTCATTTTATTTGCCAAAGCAAAGCCGAACAAAAAGCCTCTGCTTTCGACGCCTATGATAGCATTGATCTTTTGGTCCGCCACACGGCTTGCAAATTCGGCAACGATCTCATTGCATAATTGCTGGTTATGAAAAATGGGAGTGATGTCTTTAAACAGAATTCCCGGCTTAGGGAAATCAGCGACATCACGTATGGTGGATTTTATTTTTTCCTGCAACATATTATTCAATCAATTTTACAATTTTCAATCAACAACCAGATAAGGTGCAATTTTACGGTATGTTTCTTCATCCACCAAATCTGTTTGCTGAATCTCTTCTATTGTTTTGAATTTACCGTGATTTTTTCTGTAATTCACAATTGTGTTGGCCACATTCCATTTTATATAAGGTATTTTCAGATCTGCGGCTTCGCAGGTATTGATATTTATCCGCTTCACTTTTGAAACATCCACCCGAACGCTGGCTTCGATCGCATTAAATTTCTCCTGATCAAATTTCCATACTTCGAGCAATTGTTCCTTGGAAACAAAACCGCCCAATGCATTACGGTATTTTATAATTGTTTTTGCAAAAAAAGGGCCTATTCCCTTTAAGGTACCCAGCAAAGCTGAATCCGCTGTATTCAGCTCTACTACTACAGCCTCCGGCTTCACCGTAGCCACGGTTAACTTATCAGCAATAAAAACAGAGGACGCTTCTTTCTGTTCCCGGATATGAATAAAAGGTTCGAGTGAATTGTATTGCTCTTCCCTGATACAATACATTTTTTTCACATCTTCTTTCCTTCTGAACTTACCTCCCTTGGATTCATAATTTCTGATCGAACGAATTTGCTTTTCACTCAGACCTAAGCGTTTCCAATCTTCTTCAGGCAGGTTGTTCGGATCGAAATCAAAGCGTTCTGCTTTTCCTTCTGTTTGCGCATGCTTTGTTCCTGTAAGCGGCTGACCTTGTTCATCTGCTGAATCTGCTGATTCCAAAAGAGCATTGAACTCCGCTATTTCTTTTTTAAATTGTGAAAAATCAACAGGGGTAGTATCTACCAGGTGAGTAGAGATGTTCAGATAAAAAACCAGCACGGCAATAATGCTGAGCAAAATAAAAATGCCATTGCGTTCACGTTTGTTGAAGCTAAAATAATCACGTAGAAATCGTTTCATAACACATCAGTTTTAAAAGTTTACAATCCTTGAAAATTCAATTAAAAGCATTTCTGCTTTTTTATTCTTGGAGTAGAAAAATTTAATCCGGAGTAGTTATTAATCGAGTATCTGTAATTATTTTAATCGGTGGCAGTTCGCTGCTGTGTAAGGTAATAAACAGGAATACCGAGAAAAACAATGAGTAGTCCCAATCCTGTGTTGATGGTATCGTAAATCAAAAGATCCACACAAATAGCAGTAGTTACCAGAATATACAATGCCGGAATAAGCGGATAGCCAAATGCTTTATACGGCCGTTCAGTATCCGGTTCCTTTTTGCGGAGAATAAATATTCCGGCTATTGTTAAAATATAAAACAGCAGAGAAGCGAATGTCGCATACGTTAAAAGATCGCCATACTTGCCCGACAAGCATAATACGCAGGCCCATATACACTGTAACCACAATGCTTTCGCCGGCACCTGCTTTTCATTCAGGTTGGCCGCTTTTTTAAAAAACAAACCATCTTTTGCCATCGCATAAAACAATCGGGCGCCCGCCAGAACCAATCCATTGTTGCATCCGAATGTGGATACCATAATGAGAACCGCCATGACGTATACGGCAGGATCGCCGAGAATCACCGATGCTGCGGCGGCCCCTACTCTGTCGTTACTAGGAAACATGATTCCTTGTCCGAGCACAGAAGCTGCATTCGGATCGCCTTTCATCGGCAACAAAGCTAAATAAGCCACATTGGCTAAAATATAAATAATCGTTACGATCAAGGTTCCAAGAAATAAACTACGGGGAATATTTTTTTTAGGGTCTTTAATTTCCGCAGCAATGAACGTCACATTGTTCCATGCATCACTGGAAAAAAGTGAATTGATAATGGTTGCTCCCATCGCGCCAAGCAAAGCTGATCCGGCTAATGGAATAATGCTGATGGTGCCATCATCGGCAATAACCGTTTTGCTGGCATCCCACATGTGTTTGAAATTTTCAACAATTACATCGCCTCTGAACCCAATTGCCAAACCGAGGACGATTAATGCAAACAATGCGAACAGTTTGGCGGAAGTGAAAATAAGCTGAATGGTTTTTCCTTTCTGAACGCCCCGGCTATTGATATAGGTAAGAAACACGATGCTCGCCATACCAACCAATTGCGCATAGGTGATTTTAAAAGATGCGCCTATTGCAAGAATAGGATTATTGAGCTCGGGAAAAAAGACAGAAGTGTATTTTGCAAAGGCAACAGCAACTGCTGCGATCACGCCGGTTTGTATAACCGTAAAAACTGTCCAGCCATACAGAAAAGAAATCATTCTCCCATATGCCCGCTGGATGTAAACATATTGTCCGCCCGCATTCGGCATCATCCCGGCAAGCTCGCCATAGCTCAAAGCGGCAAAAACAGTTATTAGGCCAGTAACCAACCATAACACGAGCAGCCAGCCCGCAGAACCAACATCACGCGCCATCTGAGAAGTAACAATAAAGATCCCCGAACCGATCATTGAACCGGCAACAATGCTGGTGGCATCAATTAATCCAAGTGTGCGTTTTAATTCCGTTTTCTCTTCTGACATATAAATTGCAAGACTGGTTTTATGGTAAAAATTAAAAAGGACGGAAATGAGCCGTCCTTTTTAATTAAGAAATAGTATTACTCTTTGTCTTTATCCGGGTTGTTGAGCTTACTATTTTTGATACCGTAAGCGAAATAAATAACAACCCCAATTACCATCCAGATTCCTAAACGAACCCAGTTTGGCCATCCTAAACCAAAGATCATTGCACCACATACAACAATACCAAGGATAGGAACCAATGGAACCAATGGCGTTTTGAACTGACGTTTTAATTCAGGATTTTTCACACGCATGATCCAAACACCTGCACACACCAGGATGAAAGCGAATAATGTTCCGATGCTTGTCATGTCGCCGACAATATCTCCGGGAACAAACGCTGCGAAGATCCCAACAAATCCTAAAAAGAAAAGGTTTGATTTATATGGTGTTCTGTATTTCGGGTGAAGATCTGAAAACATTTTTGGCACCAAACCATCCACACTCATCGAATAAAACACACGTGATTGTCCCATTAACATTACCAGGATCACGGAAGAGAAACCAGCAAGAATTGCTACTGTGACTAATTTCGCGAGCCATCCGTATTCAAGCATGTACGTATTGATTGCATAAGTTACAGAAGCTTCACGACCATTGTTTCTGAAATCATCCACAGAAGCAACACCGGTTAATACGTGAGCAAATAATATATACAGAACGGTACAAATTGCTAAAGAGCCAAGAATACCGATTGGCATATCGCGCTTCGGATTTTTTGCTTCCTGTGCGGCTGTTGATACAGCATCAAAACCAATGAAGGCGAAAAACACCACACCTGCCGCACCCAATATACCCATGATACCTCCGTAGTTATGATCTAATCCGGAAGAATCCGTGTAGATAGTAGCTTCAGGAATATAAGGAGTATGATTAACCGGATTGATATATGACCATCCGAAAAGGATGAACAAGATTACAATTGCCACTTTGGTAATAACGATGATTCCGTTTACCCATGCTGATTCTTTTGTTCCTTTGATAAGCAGGAAGGATAAAAGAGCGATGATGAATAAAGCTGGAATATTCATCATTCCATGCCCTGTTACAACGCCGGCTGCATCTGTTAATTTTTCGAAAGGCGAATGACACCATTCATACGGAATATGCATTCCAAAATATTCCAATAATTTATTGAGGTATTCACTCCATGCAATTCCAACAGTAGCAGCTCCTAATGCGTATTCCAGCACCAAATCCCAGCCAATGATCCATGCTACAAGCTCGCCCATTGTTGCATAAGAGTATGTGTAAGCGCTACCTGCGATGGGAATCATGGAAGCAAATTCTGCATAACACAAACCCGCAAAAGCACAACCAATGGCTGCAATAATAAAACCGATCGTAACAGCTGGTCCTGCATTATCAGCAGCAGCTGCTGCTGTTCTTACGAACAACCCGGCTCCAATGATTGCACCTATTCCTAAAGCGACCAGATTTCCTGCTGAAAGTGTTCTTTTTAACCCTTTCTCGCTATCATCAGCCTCAGCCATTAATTTATCAAGAGGTTTTTTTATGCCTAAGTTTGCCATAGTTTTTTGTTTTGAATGAGTTCAAATATATATAAGTTTTGTATATAAACCCAAAAATATAAAATTGGTTTTTGTATTTTTACAAACATGATGAATATACTTATAATCAGCATTTTTGTTATTGGTTACGCTGCTATTGCTTTTGAACATCCTCTCAAAATCAACAAATCGGCTACAGCTTTACTGACAGGCGTTTTATGCTGGACTGTGTATATTTTAATGGGGAGCGACAATCATCTGATAAACGACCAGCTTACTGAACACATTGGCGATTTATCCGGCATCTTGTTTTTTCTGATGGGCGCCATGACCATTGTAGAAATCATTGATGTTCATGATGGATTCGAAGTGATCACATCCAGAATTACTACTAAGAATAAGCGAAAGCTGTTATTTATTATCTGTACCATTACTTTTTTTATGTCCGCAATCCTGGATAATCTTACAACTGCTATTGTAATGGTTTCTTTGCTAAGAAAATTAATTGATGATAAAAACGACCGCCTCTTGTTTATCGGAATGGTTGTTATTGCCGCGAATGCAGGTGGCGCCTGGAGCCCAATCGGCGATGTAACCACCACCATGTTATGGATCGGTGGACAAATCACGGCAACCAATATCATGATGAAACTCTTTATTCCAAGCCTTATTTGTTTACTGGTGCCTTTACTTATTTTATCATATCGGTTAAAAGGCGTTATTAAAAAACCTGAGAACCATCTTGGGCAATCCGGCCGGCCGACCTCTTTATTTGAGCGCAATGTGGTTTTCTTTTTGGGATTAGGATCCTTGATCTTCGTTCCTGTATTTAAAACGGTTACACACCTGCCTCCGTTTATGGGTGTTTTATTCGGACTCGGTATTTTATGGATTGTAACCGAAATTATTCACAGCCAAAAAGATGATGAAAACAAACATGCCTTGTCCGTAACTTCTGCGCTCCGTAAGATCGATGTGCCGAGCATCTTATTTTTTCTGGGAATACTAATTGCTATTTCTTCTCTGCAATCCACAGGCATGTTAGCATCATTAGCGACATACATGAATGACACCATCGGCAATTTAAATATTATTGTTCCGGCAATTGGTTTACTTTCTGCTATTGTCGACAACGTTCCGCTGGTGGCAGCATCCATGGGAATGTATGATCTGAATACGTATCCTGCGGACTCCTACTTATGGGAATTCCTGGCGTATTGTGCCGGTACGGGCGGAAGTATTTTAATTATCGGTTCGGCTGCGGGAGTTGCTGCAATGGGAATGGAGAAAATCGACTTTATCTGGTACTTAAAAAAAATGGCATGGCTGGCATCATTAGGTTACTTCGCGGGTGCGATCTGCTATATGGCACAAGAACATTTTCTACATTTATAGTTTGAATTTTATACATTTGGATGACTATTCACGCGAATAGCCATATTAGCAATCTTAAACGGAGAACTCAACGCATTGAACGGAATAAGAAACATATCTTTTCATACAGGTATTCCTTGTGCGGGCATATTACTTTTTTTTATTTTTAGCTACTCATCCGCCTTCGCCTTACAAAGAGATTCCATTCTTTTTCAAAAAAAAATAGACTCACTTCAAACGCTTTATAAAAAGGCCGATGCTGACACCATAAAAGTAGATGTGCTTATAAAAATCGCTTCCGAGTACGAAACCACTAACCGCCTGAAAGCATTCGACTACGCCAATCAGGCTTCTGCTCTGGCACAAAAATGCAATGACCAAGGAAAAATCGGCAAATGTTTAAACTACCTGGGAGATTTATATTGGTTTTCGGGAGATTACGCAAGCGCCTCCGACTATTATTACAAAGCCCTGAAAATATTTGAAAACCTGAAAGACAAAGCAGGCATGGCTGAATGTTACCGCAACATTGGCTGGATCTATCAGGGGCAAGCGCTTTACCAACAAACCCTGGAGTATTATTTAAAATCGTTGGAAATTAACCTGCAACTTGGCTTAAAGCCGAAAATTCTTGCGAATTACGATGACCTTGGCATTATTTATAAAATGATGGGCAATTATCCTGATGGCCTTAAGTATTGTAATAAAACCATTCAATTATCCAAAGCATTAAAAAGTGATAAAGGTCTCGCAACCGGTTATGCAAATTTAGCTGCTCTTTATTTCGCAATGGGCCAGTATGATTTCGCAATTGAAAACTACCAGCTTTCCAACAGATATCATGAAAGCATAGAAGATCATTTTAATTATGCAGAAGGGTCCATCGGGATGGCAGAATGCTACTACCAACTTAAAAATTATCACAAAGCTATTGAGATTGCCGAAAGGGCGGCTACAATTGCCCAAAAATTCGATTACAAAACCACTGCGGTCGGTGCTTACCGACTTTTAGCAGAGGCTTATGCACGAAAAAATGATCATGCGAATGCTTATAAATACATGGAGCTTTTTGTTGAGCTGAGCGACTCCACTTACAACGAAAAAAATAGCCGGCAAATCAATGAAATGTCGGCCAAATATGAATCAGAGAAAAAGGAGCTGATGATCAGCTCGCTGAAAAAAACGAAAACCCTCTTTGAAGAGAAGTCGGCGCAGGATAAAAAATTTAAAATATTTATGGGTTTGTTCAGCCTCATTATTGCAGGATTTTCTGTAGTGCTGTTCAGAGGAAATCTGCAAAAGAAAAAAGCCAACAATTCCTTATCCCTGGCTTATAAGGAAATTGAAGTAAAAAATAAAGACATTACTGACAGCATCAATTATGCAAAGCAAATTCAACGAGCCAGGCTGTCAAATCCGTCTATCATCCTGAACCATCTTCCGGAATGTTTCGGATTGTATAAACCAAAGGATGTGGTGAGTGGAGACTTTTACTGGTTCGCAGAGCATGAAAACGGAAAGCTTTTGTTGGCTGCTGCTGATTGCACCGGACATGGGATTCCGGGAGCATTCATGAGCATGATCGGCATCGATGAATTGAACCATGCTGCATTGGAGAAACGCCTCGACAGTGCATCTGAAATATTATCATTGGTGAACAAAGGCGTTAAAAAGGCTTTACGTCAGAACGAGCAAAATTCCATGTCGAGAGATGGAATGGACATCGCGCTTTGCATTTTTGATCTGAAGAACAATACCATGGAATATGCCGGTGCCAACCGCCCGCTGTATTATATAAGAGATAACCAGCTGAATGAGATTACTCCAACCAAAGTCGCAATAGGCGGACTAACAGACGATACGCAGGTATTCAACGGGCATACAATTTCTTTGCAGAAGAATGATATGATTTATGTTTTTACAGATGGTTTTGCAGATCAGTTTGGTGGCGATGCCGGAAAAAAATTCATGACGAAACGCTTTAAAGATCTTTTGCTTGCTATTCATTCCAAACCGGCATCCGAGCAGGAGGCAGCATTGGAACACACACTTAAAAGCTGGCAGAAAGATATCAGTCAGGTAGACGATATACTTGTGTTGGGAGTACGAATCTAATGTGATTGTTTCAATTGGGCATCAAGCACTTTCAGCCCTTCTACAAATGAATGCGGCGCATAACCTAATTCCCGTTTCGCTTTGCTGATATCAAATCCTGTACGTGGCGGACGTTTTGCCGCCTGGTTCAGATTATTGGATTTGCTGGGTGTCACTAATGATTTATCAAGTTTCCAAAAATCAGCCACTTTATAAACAAGATCCAAAATGCTCATGGTATCCGGGCCGGATAAATGATAGATCCCCGTTGCTTTTTTATCCGCAATTAGGATACAGCCTTCTGCAAGATCTTCCGCCAAAGTAGGAGCGCGAAACTGATCGTCCACCACGTTTATCTTTTGCTCTTTCGTTAATGCATCCTTTGCCCACAAAACGATATTTGAACGACTCATATTATCTACTATTCCGTAAACAATGATCGTGCGAACAATTGACCATTGTATAGTACTTTTTTCCAGAATTTTTTCAGATTCATATTTTGAAAGCGCATAATAGCTTTGAGGATTCGGCTGGTCGGTTTCGACGTACACAGTTCCTTTTTGGCCATCGAAAATAAAATCAGTAGAAAGGTGAATTAATTGTGTGTTATTGGAATGCTTTTCAATCGCATCTGCCAGGTATTGCACGGCATTTACATTGAGCGCCCAACATTCTTCACGCTTTGTTTCGCAGGCATCCACATTGGTCATGGCGGCTGTGTTTATTATCACATCCGGCAGATGTTTTTTAACGATGGCTTCAACTTCATTACTGTTGGTAATGTCGAGCGATTCATACAAATACCCGTCTTTCTTTATCAGTCGGTTTTCGCCAAGCGAAGTGGCAATCAGCTGAATATCTTTACGCTTTAATAATGCGTACACAAGTTTCTGTCCAAGTAAACCGTTGCTCCCGGTGATCAGTATTTTTTTCATGTGAAACGTTTATACGAATAATTCTTTCAGTTTGAGGATCTGGTCGGATGTTCCAAGAACGAACAATTTTGCATCAGGGATAATTTTGGTATCCGCGCTGGGATTAATGATGTATTCAGACTGAGCGGTTTTAAAACCGATGATATTGGCTCCTGATCTATTACGGATCTCTAATTCACGGATGGTTTTATTCTGGAACTCCGGGGAAAGATTTGCAAAGGTAATTTCTTCCAGTCGGATATTGTCGCCGCCTTGCCCTGTAATATAATCCACGAACTCCATCACATCCGGTTTCATCACAAGTGAAGCCATGTGTGCTCCTCCCAGTTTATCAGGCATGATCACATTGTCGGCACCGGCCAGTTTTATTTTTTTATCCGAGTTATCTTCCGACGCACGGCTAATAATTGTCAATTTTGGATTCAAGGTTCGCGCAGAAAGAACAATAAAAAGATTATCCGCATCAATGGGGAGTGTAGTGATTAAAGCTTTCGCTTTTAAAATCCCGGCCTTTAGCAATACTTCATCGTGCGTACCATCGCCTTCCAGCACCAAGTCAGAATAGTGATGATTGATGGAAGACACAATCTCTTTTTTCTGTTCGATCACCACAAAGCGGGTATTGTGTTTTTTCAAAACGTGAGCAGCCTGGCGCCCATTCCTTCCATAACCGCATACGATCACATGGTTCTCTAACTTATCTATCGCTGTGCTCAACTTATAATTTTTAAAATATTGGTTAAACTCTCCATCGATCACATATTGAGAGATCGACGTAACGGCATAAGCAAATGTACCAAAACTTGTGATAATTAAAAATGCGGTGAATAATCTTCCCGCTTCGCTCAAAGGATGGACTTCCTGGAAACCGACTGTGGCCACTGTAATAATGGTCATGTAAAAAGCATCCAGAAAGCCGAATCCTTCAATGATAATAAAGCCGGCAATGCCTATGCATACGATTAAAAGAAGTATGGCAATCGGAATATAAATCCTTGAAAAATGACGAAAAGACAGCAAACCTGAATAGTATTAAATGGTTGAACTTATAAATCCCATACACTTCTGCGTTTGCTTTTAAATGGCTTAAAGAATTCTTTATTCTCGAGGATAAAGGCCATAATAAAATACATGATCACCGGGGAGCCCACTGTAAAGAAAGACAAATAAATAAAATACATCCTGATTTTGGTAGAATTGATTCCGAGCTTTTTGCCCCACCATTCACACACACCAAATGCCTGTGTTTCAAACCAGGCTTGTATCCTTTTTATCATTTTGAGTAATTTACAGGGCTAATTTACAAATTTTTCAGCAGATAATTACCGATGGAGCAGCTTAAACATTTTTTGTGATTACAGTACTCATTTTTCAATTGCAATAAGGCTTGCGTGGCATGGGCTGTATCCGCAGGAATTTTCAATGCTATCCATTGTTCAATAACAGCATTGTGCTCTCCTTCGGTTTTTTCGAGCAATGCCAGCGCTCTGCTGATATATCGCTCCTCCCCTTTCTGCTTTCCGTAAACAAACAGGAAGGGAACAACCGTGTTGATTAGAATATTATTGATGGCTTCATCTCCTAAATGCTTGGGTTTTGTTTTTGATGTTTTGCTGAAAACAAAATGATTTTCCCAATAATCCGAAACATTCACATTCATTAGTGTTCGGAGCGCAGTGGGTTCTTCTATTTCAAGGATTTTAGAAAACAAATGATTGGACTGAAAGATCAGGTTGGCAAACTGGGCGATCCGGATAGTCGGAAAATTAACAGGGCGCAGACGCAGGAACTTCCACAAATGTTCTTCCAGCGATTGCAGTTTGAATTTCTGCTTTAAGAAAGCATACTCATTTTGAAGAAGGAGGGTGTATTTATCGTCGACATGTTTGTTTAACATGCCCGCCTGCCCAAAAAGCAGGGCCTCTATTTGCAACAAGCTGCTCTTGTGCTTCCCGAGTATAATGGAAGATAATGATTTAGCCAGAAGCTCAAAAGGTTCGGCATTTGTTTTAAAACCAAAATTCCGGGCCAGCTGCTGATAAAAAGTCTCTTCCCAGTTATTGTTATTTAGCGCAAGACTATTAATAATCGTTTTCGACTTCTTCTCCAGTCGCTCGAGCAACAAGCGGTCCATGGTAGCATTAATAATAATGGAAGGAACAGCTGCGATTTGTTTTGCGCAAGGAATCCAATCACTGCTGGATTTAAAGTCAAGGTAATTCTGAACTATTTTTTTCTGGATACGATCTTTGATTTCGATCGTCGGAATCTCTTCGCCGGAGCTTCTGCACAGCACAGTATCTGCATTGTTTACCACATGGAGAACGATGTTGTCGTAAGCTTTATCTGTTTGATGGAAATGCTTTTTCCAATCACTGGCATTGATGTGAACTTCTACATTGCCTGCCCATAAAGTATTTCCTACTTTAATTCGGGCGTTTGAAAAATCAGGGCCCGCATCGAAATTATGCTCGCCTGGTTTCTGAATTTCAACAATCTCTCCTTGGATGGTTTTTAATTCCAGCTGATCAAACAGCCTGAATTTCCAGATGTGGTGAAGGAATTCTTCGGTCATACTCCTTTTTGAAAATTAAATATTTATTTTCTGCGAAGGAGTATTCCGCTTTATTTATTCTTAAAGCAAATTTATAAAAATTGTTCCAAAAGAACGCTCATTTCCTGTTGTAATTTCAATGCCTCTTCTCGTGCTTTCTCAGCAAAATCTTCACCTGATGAAGCGTAGATAATTCCGCGGGATGAATTCACCAATAAGCCGCATTGTTTGTTCATACCATATTTTGCTACTTCGCTTAAGCTTCCGCCCTGAGCGCCAACGCCCGGAACTAATAAGAAGCTATCAGGAACAATTGCACGTATATCAGTGAGCATTTCTGCTTTTGTTGCACCAACAACATACATCATGTTATCGGCTGTTGCCCAGGTTTTAGAAGTTTCAAGAACCTGTTGGTACAGATTATTTTTCGTTTGAAAATCCTGTGAGCCGGGATTAGAAGTCAGCGCCAAAAGTATCACCCATTTATTTTTGTATTCCAGAAAAGGCACCACGCTGTCTTCACCCATGTACGGGGCAACTGTAATAGAATTGAAATTCATTGTTTCTAAAAATGCTTTTGCATACATTTTTGAAGTGTTCCCGATATCACCACGTTTCGCATCAGCGATTGAAAAAATATCCGGGCAATTTGCATTGATATAATGGATGGTCTTTTCAAGACTGACCCAGCCTTTCACGCCTTGTGTTTCATAGAAAGCCATATTGGGCTTATATGAAACGCACAGGTCTTTGGTAGCATCGATGATCTGCTTATTGAATTCAAAGATGGGATCTTCACTTTTCAACAAATGCTTGGGAATCTTTGTAATGTCTGTATCCAGACCGATGCAAAGAAAACTTTGCTTCTTTTTTATGTTCTGGAAAAGTTCTTCTCTTGTCATAATAAATAGCTAATTCAATTGCATCGAAAAAAACAATTTTCCAATCTTCAATTAAACAATTTTCAATTTAAACTCCTACTCCGCCTTCTTTTAAACGCTCGCTGTTCTCAGCCAGTTGAAGCGCATCGATCATGTTCTGAATCTTTCCGTCCATAAAATCCGTCAGGTTATACAGCGTCATATTGATGCGATGGTCGGTAATTCTGTTTTGCGGATAGTTATATGTTCTGATTTTTTCTGAACGATCGCCGGTTGCCACAATCGTTTTTCTTCTTTTGGATATGGCATCCAGATGTTTTGTCATTTCAATATCGTATAGCTTCGTGCGTAACATTTGCATTGCGATCTCGCGGTTCCCAAGCTGGGAGCGATCCTGCTGACAAACCACTACAATACCTGTAGGCTTATGCGTCAGCTGCACTTTCGTTTCTACTTTATTTACGTTCTGTCCACCAGCACCACCCGAACGGGAAGTCTGCATTTCAATATCACCTGGATTCAAAACAACATCCACCTCATCCGCTTCAGGCATAACTAAAACGGTTGCAGCCGAAGTATGAACGCGGCCCATTGTTTCAGTCAGAGGAACACGTTGAACGCGGTGTACGCCTGCTTCAAACTTTAACATTCCGTATGCGCCTTCCGTATTGATATTGATGATCACTTCCTTATATCCACCCATGGTTCCGTCATTGGAATCCACAATGATGTATTTCAAGCCTCTTTCATCAAAATAACGGGTATACATTCTAAAAAGATCTCCGGCAAAAATACTGGCTTCATCGCCTCCTGTTCCTGCACGAATCTCCATTACTGCATTACGCGCATCCTCCGGATCCTTCGGAACCAACATCTGACGAATGGCATCTTCCATCTTCTCCTTTTTGGGAATCAGCTCATCCAGGTCCATTTTTGCCATATCCTTCATCTCGTCATCCTTCTCAGTGGCCAAAACGCTCTTGTTGAATTCTATGTTCTCCACCACATTTTTATATTCATGGTAAGCATTTACAACTTCGGTAAGGTCCTTATATTCTTTGTTGAATTTTTTAAATTCCTTCATATCGCCAATGACTTTCGGGTCAGATAGTTTTTGTTCTACCTCTTCCCAACGTCTTTTTATGGCTGCTAATTTTTCTAACACTTTATTTAATTATTAATTGGAAAATTTGAAATATTGGTGCCCAATTACGGGTCTGCAAAAGTACAAAAAAAATGGCAACAACCTTCGGTAACGGACTTGCCATTGCCTCTTGATTATTGCCTTGTTCATTAAAGCTAATATTCGAATGTTCCGTTTTCGGAAATAAGTGTTAATTTCTTTTCTGCAGACGCTTCCACCCTTCCAACAATCTGAGCATCCACGCCAAATGATTTAGAGATGGCAATGATATCAGGAGCAACTGCTGCAGGAACATATAATTCCATTCTGTGTCCCATGTTAAATACCTTATACATTTCCTTCCAGTCGGTTCCACTTTGCTCGTGAATTAGTTTGAAAAGTGGCGGGATCGGAAATAAATTATCTTTAATGATGTGAACCTTATCTACAAAATGCAATACTTTGGTTTGAGCACCACCGCTGCAATGCACCATTCCGTGAATACTGGAACGGTGTTCATCAATTATTTTTTTAATGATCGGGGCATAGGTGCGGGTTGGAGAAAGCACTAATTTGCCGGCAGGTATCAAGCCTGTAGTCGGGATAGTGGAGCCAGGAGAGGTGTATTCAACGGAGATCTTATCTGTTAATTTCACTTTACCGGAATACACTAAATCTTCCGGAACAGCTGCATCGAAGCTTTCAGGAAATTTTCCGGCAAGCGATTTTTCGAATACATCATGACGGGCAGATGTTAATCCATTGCTTCCCATACCTCCGTTGTATTCCGTTTCATAGTTCGCCTTCCCGGAAGAAGCAAGTCCAACGATCACGTCGCCCGCCTGGATAGTACTGTTGTCGATCACTTCGCTTCTTTTCATCCTGCACACAACAGTAGAATCGACAATGATGGTACGAACCAGATCGCCCACATCGGCTGTTTCACCACCTGTTGAGTATATACCAATACCATAGCTTCTGAGTTGTTCCAGCACCGCTTCTGTGCCATTAATGATCTCAGCAAGCACCTCTGCAGGAATATTGTTTTTATTCCTTCCAATAGTGGATGAAAGCAGGATGTTATCGATTGCACCTACACAAAGCAGATCGTCGGTATTCATCACAATGGCATCCTGGGCGATTCCCCGCCATACAGAGATGTCACCTGTTTCCTTCCAATACGTATAGGCGAGGGAAGATTTTGTTCCGGCACCATCGGCATGCATAACAATGCAATAATTTTCATCACCGCTCAGGTAGTCGGGGACGATTTTACAAAAAGCTTTAGGAAATAATCCCTTGTCGATTTTTGAAATGGCTTTATGTACATCTTCTTTCGATGCAGAAACGCCGCGCTGATCATATCTGTTATTAGTGGTACTCATAGTTTTAAAATAAAAACATCCCGGCAAATGTCGGGATGTTTTTGATTATTCAAATCTTTAAATATTACTTTTTATTCACCTTCTTCTTCTTCACCTACAGGCTTAGGAGTAACGGGTGTAACTGGAGCAACATCTTTCGGAGCATTCGGATCAACGAAATCTTTACGTAATACTTTGAAGACAGTACGTCTGTTTTTCTGCATCAATGCTTCAAACTCTTCTTTTGATTTACCTTTTGTTACCTTTTTGATATATGCTTCAGACAAAGTATAATCCGCTTTACCATCTAAATCAGCATCAACTTCCAAGGGGCTTTTTTCACCATAACCTTTTGCGGTCATACGAGCAGGGTTGATTCCTTTCGAAATCAAATACTCAACGCAGGATTTCGCACGATTCTCAGATAATTTTTGGTTAGCAGCGTCGCTATCTCTGTAATCGGTATGAGAACTTAATTCGATCGTGATATTAGGATTGTCAATTAATGTCTGGTATAAGAAATTCAGGGAATCTCTTGGACTAGACGGGTGATCCAAATCATATTTACCCACAAGGTACAACACATCAGGAAAGCGCATTTCCTTTTGGATCGGATCCAGACAGAAGTCGTGTTTAAATGTTCTTGCCTCCTCAACGCCTACTGTTGTTTCCTTCACTTTTGCAGAACTGTTAAGGAATCCCAAGCCAGCCTGAACCGTTTTAACTTCCGCACCAACCAGTGTTGACAATACATAAGATGTGTTTGGATTTACATAACGAGTCGTTCCGTTTTCAGCAAATTTATAGTAACCTGCTGCATCTGTTTTCGTTTCAACCGAAGAACCATCCGAACCTACCAGCTTAATAGTAACACCAGGAACTGTTTCTTTAAATTTACAATCAGATACAACACCTTCAATAGTGAACAATAATGGAGGAAGAACAAATGACCAGATATCATCAGCGCCTTTAGTTCCTTCACGGTTCGAAGAAAGATAACCTCTTTCTTTTTTACCTTCGAAAATGATACCGAAATCATCTCCTGCAGAGTTGATAGGGTATTTCATATTGGTAACGTTACCCCATTGGCCTTCACCTTTTTTCTCTGCTTTAAAAACATCCAAACCACCCATTCCTAAGTGACCGGTTGAAGAGAAATACAAAGTACCATCCTCATGTATGAAAGGATAGACGTCATTTCCCGGAGTATTGATAGAAGAACCAAGATTAACAGGATCGCTCCATTTAGCGCCTTTCTTCTCATATTTCACCATCCAGATATCGTTTTCACCTTGTCCGCCAGGCATGTTGGAAGAGAAGAACAGCGTCATTCCATCGGGAGAGATACATGGAGAAGCATATTTAATCGTGTCGATACAGAAAGGCAATTTCACAGGCTCACCCCATGCAGTACCTTTTTTAGTTGCTGACCAAAGTTGATTTAAAGTAACTTTTTTGCTGTTAACATCACAATGCGTGAAGAAAATCATATCTCCTTTTTTGGTCACAGAAGTTAATCCTTCGTTTGCTTTAGTATTTAAAGGCTCAGGAAGAGATACTGGAGTGCTCCATTTTCCGTTTTTGTCCATCATTGTTTCGAAAACATCGCTAAAGAACTCACCAATAGTAGGATCTTCTGAAGTTCCGCCCACAACACCCGGACGCATGGAAGTAAAATATAGCTTATTGTATTTTTTATCCGCGTAACAAGGAGCAAAATCAGGATCTTTTGTATTGATCAATGCAACGTTTTCCACTTTGTAACGGGTAGGAGCATCTTTCCATTTCTGAGCCAATTCACAAGACTTAGCGCCATCTTCTCCACGCGGGTCGGAAGGAACTTCTTTTTTGTAGTTGTTGTATTCGATCAACGCTTCATTGTATTTCTCCATTGCTTTTTTAGCATCTGCAAGATACAATTTCGCTTTAGGATCAGTATAGTTCGCTTTAATGGTTTTGATGTACCATGCTTCTGCCTGCTTGTTATCGCCGATCAGGCGGTAACACTCTGCTGTCCTGAAGATAATAAGCGCTTTGTCCTCTTTTTTCTTCGCCTTTGTAAATGCTTTTTTATAAAGTTCTATTGCATTGAAATATTCTTTGCTTTCAAACGCCTTATCGGCATCTTTCGAGAAATTTTTCTGAGCAACAGCACTCGCTGAAAATAAAAGTGTAAGCGCTAAAACGGCAGTTATTTTTTTGATTATTTTCATAATGAATTTGGGTTATCTTAATTAATGGGTGCTAAAATAAATAAATATTTGTAACAAAAAAATTCTTTTTACATCTATTTTTATATTTTTCAAGACTTTGAAAAAAAAAAATCCTTACCTAAATGGGCTTTAGGTAAGGATTTTAGCTTTTATACGGCCTTATTTAGTGAACAATAATTCACGATATTTAGGCAAAGGCCAACTTTCGTCATCTACAACAATTTCAAGCTTATCTACGTGATAACGAATTACATCGAAATATGACTTCACTTTATCACAATAGTCGATCGCCTGTTTTTTTACCTCGGTGATGGCGTTCGCTTTCTTACGTGCTTCGGTCATTTCGTCCACTTTCGTCTTGATCGTGCTGATGTGCTCGGAGATCTCTGAAATCATCTCCATTTGTATCTGAGAGCTTTTTTTGAAATCGGCTGCATTCATGATCTCCTTTAAGCCTCTCACATTCTCTATCAATGTGCTTTGGTATTTAATAGCTGTCGGTATGATATGGTTTAGTGCAAGATCGGCCATTACGCGCGATTCGATTTGAATCTTCTTGGTATATGTTTCCAGATAGATATCATAACGTGCATGTTGCTCCCGCTCGCTCATAATGCCGTTTCTTTCAAACAAATCCATCGTTTTTTTGGAGACAAAAGCGCCCAGGGCCAAAGGAGTTGTTTTAATGTTTGACAAACCGCGTTTTTCCGCTTCTACCACCCATTCGTCACCATAACCATTTCCTTCGAAACGAATCTTTTTGGAATCGACAATGCATTGTCTTAATACCTGAAAAATAGCTTCATCTTTATCCACATCCTTTGCTATCAAAGCGTCCACATCTTTTTTAAACTTGATGAGCTGATCCGCCATGATAGCATTCAGAACCGTCATTGGACCAGCACAGTTTTGTGAAGAACCTACGGCACGGAATTCAAACTTGTTTCCAGTAAAAGCAAAAGGCGAAGTCCTGTTTCTGTCGGTATTGTCCAATAAAATATCCGGAATTTTACCAACGCCCAGTTTCAATGCTGTTTTTTCATCCGGACTCATTTTCCCTGATTTAACTTTTGTTTCCAATTCATCCAGAACATTGGAAAGCTGTGTTCCTAAAAACACAGACATAATAGCAGGAGGAGCTTCATTGGCACCCAAACGGTGGTCATTATTCGCTGTTGCGATGGAAGCACGCAATAAGTCTGCGTTATCATGCACAGCCTTTACAGTATTGATAAAGAAGGTTAAGAATTGTAAATTCGTTTTAGGTGTTTTACCCGGGCTTAACAAGTTTTTACCTGTATTGGTGCTCAGGCTCCAGTTGTTATGCTTTCCGCTTCCGTTAACGCCTGCATAAGGCTTTTCGTGAAGCAATACACGGAAGTTATGTCTGCGGGCAACTTTCTCCATCACATCCATCAATAATTGGTTGTGATCTACTGCGAGGTTACACTCTTCAAATACCGGCGCACACTCAAACTGATTTGGCGCCACTTCATTGTGACGGGTTTTGATTGGAATACCGAGCTTCAATGATTCGATCTCGAAATCACGCATGAACCAAGTTGCTCTGTCGGGAATAGAACCGAAATAATGATCCTCCAATTGTTGTCCTTTAGCAGGAGTATGCCCGAATAAAGCGCGGCCAGTCATAGCAAGATCGGGGCGCGCATTGAACAATGCATCATCCACCAGAAAATATTCCTGCTCCCAACCAAGGGTCGCGTTTACTTTTGTAACATTCTTATCGAAATACTGGCAAACATCAACAGCTGCTTTATCAATCGCATGCAATGCTTTCAGTAAAGGTGTTTTGAAATCCAGCGCTTCACCGGTATAGGAAACAAAAATAGTAGGGATACATAGGGTTTTGCCGATCACGAACGCAGGAGAGGTCGGATCCCAGGCTGTATAACCACGAGCTTCAAACGTATTACGAATCCCTCCATTTGGAAACGAAGAAGCATCCGGCTCCTGTTGAACCAATTGTCCGCCCCCGAAACGCTCAATTGCTCTTCCTCCTTCTGTGGGCTCAAAAAAAGCATCATGCTTTTCTGCAGTAGTTCCTGTTAGTGGCTGAAACCAATGCGTATAATGTGTAGCGCCTTTTGAATTCGCCCAGGATTTCATAGAAGCTGCCACCTGATCGGCCATTTTACGATCGATCCGGGTTCCTTGCTGCATGGCATCCATAACGCTGTTGAACGCTTCGTCAGAAAGATGTTCACGCATGGCATCAATGCCAAACACATTCTCTCCGAAAAATTCGGATACCTTATTACTTGGCAAGGTCACCTCAACCGGAACCCTGGTTAGTACTGCTTCTAATGCTTTAAATCTGTGGAAAGCCATGTTTGTTTTGGTTTTATTGTTAGTTATATGATTATTTTGCCGTTGGGATCAAAAAAACAGGGGTCGCCGCCTGAAAAAATCAAATTTTCAGGACAAAAGTATAAAAAAGGAGGGGGTAAACTCTAAAAAATCAGAAATTCTTTATTAACACCCTTTGAAAAAGTGTTAATAAAAGAAATAACTCTCAAAAAGGAGGGGCTGTGAATAAAAACCGGTGATCATTCAAATTATTACCTGGTTTGCCCCAATTTTTTAATATAACTCCAAACAATTACATGCTTTTTGTTTTGGATCAAGTGATTCACAAATTCCAACGCAATAAACCCAACAATAACAGACAACGACCATTGAACCCACTCAGGAGCATCATTCACTACCACCTTTTTTCTACCGGCAAGACCAAACAGATTACTTAAGCCTCTTCTTTCGGTTACATAATGTGAAAAAAGATTGGTAACAGACATTCCCACAATAAAACCAATTAAATTTCCAATTGCCTGCTTCCAGACAAAGTCTTTGATTTTCTTTTTGGTAAACTTTTTTAGAAAAGGTATTGGACCTTGATCATTAACATGCTGCTCCCACATGTTCCGAAATTGCTCTAACAGCAGCTTGTTCTTTTCACTTTTATTCTGCCATATTAAAAAAGAGGTCTGTTCGTCAGGCGTTTCATCTCCGGAAAGATGTTTCGATAGGGCAATAAATAATTCTGGATCTTTCATTTTTTTAATGTTTAATATTCATAAAAAAACACTCCCGCAAAACGCGGAAGTGCTTTCCTTGAAACTTGCTTAAAATTTATTTTACAACCTGAACAAAACCTTTGTAAAGATGATCGGTTCCATCCTGTGCTTTTACGGTGAACAAATAATAGTATGTTCCATCGGGGACTAGCTTTCCGCTTGATGTACGCCCATCCCATCCGGTTGCGATATTATTCCACTCCGCCAGCTTCAAGCCCCAGCGATCGTATATTTCTGCATTAAAATCAGCAACACCGGTTGAAGTTACCGTGAAGACGTCATTGTTCGCGTCACCATTCGGAGAGAACACGTTCGGAATCACGATGGTTAAATTATCAAACACTACAATTGTCATCTGAGCAGTATCTGCACATAAGGTACCGATAGATGCGATCAACGTAACAATATACGTTCCCGGAGTATTGTATATATCAGAAGGAGAAGTGGCAGAAGAAAAAGTCCCATCTCCAAAACTCCACAGATAAGTAGTTGCATTGCTGCTTGAGTTTGTAAAATCAACTGTCAAAGGAGCTGTTCCGCTCGCAGGATTCGCACTGAATGAAGCAACTGGAGATACAACAGTTCCGGTAACAACAACTGTCGAGGTTGCTGTACATCCGTTAGATGGATCTGTAACTGTTACTGTATAAGTACCAGCTGCACTTACTATCGGAGAAGCGGTTGTTCCGCCGGAAACGATAGTTCCGCCCGACCAGCTATAAGTGACGCCTGCTGTGGTAGACGAACCAGCTAAACTTACTGTTGGCGTTGCACAATCAAGAGCTTGGGCAGAACCGGCATTGGCAACCGGCGGTGTTGAGTTACCGGTAACAGCAACGGTTGATGTAGCAGTACATCCATTAGCAGGATCAGTAACCGTAACGGTGTATGTTCCCGCTGCACTTACTGTTGGTGAAGCAGTTGTTCCACCGGAAACTATCGTACCTCCTGACCAGCTATAAGTGGCACCAACAGTGGTGGACGAACCATCCAAGCTCACCGTTGTTGTTGTACAGTTAATCGTCTGCGTTGTTCCGGCACTCGCATTTGGAACCACCGTATTCGATGTTACAGATACCACATCCGTGGATGTACAACCGTTGGAAGGATCTGTAATTGTTACTATATAAACACCAGTAGCATTTGCTGTAGCAGTTGCCGTGCTGGCGCCTGATACAACACCTGGGCCTGACCAGCTATAAGTAGCTCCTGCTGTTGTTGATGTACCGCTCAATGTTACAGAGGTTGCTGTGCATGTTAATGCCTGTCCTGCGCCTGCATCAGCATTTGGAGGAGTAAGGTTATTGATCACAGAAACTGTATCCGTATTACTGCAAACTGAAGAAGTAACGGTAAGCGTATAAGTACCTGTAGCACTAACTGTCGGAGTTGCTGTACTTCCACCCGAATCAATAGTTCCGCCAGTCCAGCTGAATATGGCGCCGGTTGTTGAAGAACTTCCGTTTAAGATGGCAGTGGAAGAGGTACATGTCAACGATTGTGTTAATCCTGCATCTACGTTTGGTAATGCATTGATGGTTACACTAAATGAATCGACAGCCATGGAACAACCACCTGAAGCAGCTATTGTATTAATTACCGTATAAGTACCCGCAGTTGAATTCACAAGATCAATCTCCCCTGTACTTGCATTAGCAAAAACAAGCCCTGTAGTTGATGATGTGAAGACTCCTCCGCTGGCCGATGTTCCAAACACCGGTAAAGGATTTGCTCCTCCCTGGCAATAAGGGCCAGAATAAGTAAACACAGCAGAAGGCGATAACGTTATATTTATTGTCACTGCATTGGTATCAGGACATGTGCCTGATG
>DASWNK010000054.1:0-3507 GCA_036399275.1 Bacteroidia bacterium
CATCATGAGTCCGGGAGCACCCTATTCAGATATGGTTGCGGTAAAGCTAAATTCAACAGGCGGCCTGGAGTGGAATAAAGTGATTACGCTGGGAACTGCGCAAAACTACGCGTATTCTATCAAACAAGCGCCTGATAGCACTTATGTGTTAAATGCACTTATTGAAAACTACCCTCCCTATGATGCCTGCGATGCACTGATCAAATTATCATCGGCAGGCAATATCATCTGGGCAAAAAAGTATAACCAGTCGACTCCTGTTACAACGAGCCCTGTAGACATTGAAATTGTCCCATCGGGAATCATCTCTTTCCTGAGTGTGAGTAATTCTGTGGCAGTAATGAAAACAGATTTTTCCGGCAATGTTCTCTGGGATAAAAAATATTCCATTTATTCCAACCCCAGTGGTTGCATGAATTGTTTGAAAACAAAAATACACTCTACAGCAGATGGCGGCTATATCGTTATTAATGGAGGACAATTCTCCAGCTATGTCGCACAGATTTTCCGGATCGACTCTACCGGAAATGAATTATGGGCTAAGGATGTGTTTTTTTATGGGCAAGACATTGCTCTCGCTGGGGACAAAGGATATGCTATTCTTGGCAATGGACCTATATATGGTGTTGAAAGAAGCGCATTGGGGACTTACAATGATCAGATTGGTCTGGTTAAACTGGATTCACTTGGTAACGGTATCTCTTGTTTAAGCTCAATGGGCACTTCTTCTTCTTCCGCTAATCTCATCCCTACATCCATCAGTCCCACGCAAACTACGGGTGGAAGTATTTCTGCGCTTCACCCGGTTATTATTTCTACTTCTTTATTGGTCGATCCTGGCTGCGTAGCAATGCTGGGAAACATTGACCAGAATTCAGCAACACCTATCACTGTTTCCCCGAATCCTTCTGCAGGACAATTTTTATTTTCAGGTATCAATGCAGAAAACACCATTGAGATCACCGATGTTCTGGGTAAAACGATTTTCAGAACAACAGCTTCGCATGAACAGCTGGAATTGGATATAAGCAGCAAAGCAAAAGGGATTTACTTTTACCGCATCCGCGATAAGCAAAAGCTCCTTCAGCAGGGAAAAATTGTTCTGCAGTAATCACCTTTTTTATTTGTACCACATGAGAATACTCTCCCCTATTGCATTCACAAAGTCCTGATCAGCTGCTTTATCCATTGTCCAGCCGGCGGGAGTAAGGTGAATTGTACCCAGATGTTCCCCGTTTAGTGTAACATTCAGCTCATCGCAAACATTATCATGGCAGCTTCCTGAAAGCGGAATAGCTTCGCCATTATAGATCTTGCCTTTATAACTGATGCTTAGCGGAACCGAATCCACTTTATATTCTTCCTTCTTCATTCGTTTATCGGTTTAAGTTCAAACTCGCTTGAATCAATGCCTGTTATTTTCCCTCTTGACTTTTTTCATTTGTTTTCCTGCTTTCTCAGCAACCTGTTCATTCGGCATAACTGAGCTCATTACGATTTGTTGTTTTACCCCAGGTGCAGTTGCATGTTTTTCACCTTTCATCAAGGCTTCGTAGCCTATTTTTGCTATCAATGCCGGATCATCCGGATTGTCATTTGCAACTTTCGTATCCTGCATTCCCGCCTTGTTGAAAAAATCGGTGGCTGTTTGTTTAGGAATCAAAGATGTAATGGTTACATTGGTATCTTTTAATTCTTCAGCAATTGCATCGCTGAACGATAGTATAAATGCTTTTGTTGCGGCATATACTGCCAGCTTTGGAGTTGGCTGATAAGCCGTTACAGAAGAAAGCTGCAATATTCGTCCGCCGTTTCCGGCCAGCATTTCTCTCAGATATAGTTTGGTTAACTGGACCATTGAAATGATATTCAATTGAATAATCGCCACTTCTTTTTCAAGATCCGTTTCGCTGAACAGTCCATATTGTCCAACACCTGCATCATTCACCAACACATCAATATCCAGCTCTCGTTGTATTGTTTCATGATGAAGCTCCAGAGCCGAATCGGGAAGAGAAAGATCCTTTGCAATCACCGTTACTTCCGATGCTCCTTTTTTTATCAGAACCTCTGCCACCCTGTTCAATTGCTGCTCATCCCGGGAAACAATCACCATTTTATAGTGATCTTCAGCAAACAATTTTGCAAGCTCCAGTCCAATTCCACTACTCGCTCCGGTGATCAGCACTCTTTTATTTTCCATCTGCATTTTTTTATTGATACAATTACTTACCTGGTAAAAAATTAGCGGGCCTTTGCCCGCCAATTTTTTAATCAACTATTTACAGCTCTTATCTGCGTGAACGCGAGCGTCCGTTTCCGGAAGACCTGCCACCGCCGTGAGATGCTCTTCCGCCTTTGCTTGCTATGCGGCGAACTTCTTCAGGATCCATGGCCGCGAAACCTCTTCTGCTTCGTCCTGATCCAGTTCCGGAACTGCTGCGGGAAGCTCCTGAACGGGAAGAGCTTGAGCGGGAAGAACCTGTGCGGGAGGAACCTGAGTGGGAACGTCCGTCATGAGATGATGAAGATCTTCCGCCGTGAGATGCGCGTCCACCTTTGCTGGCAATACGACGCACTTCATCGCGATCCATTGAGGCAAAACCTCTGCGCTCGGTACCTGATCCGGATCCGCTGTGGGATCGGCCGTAAGAACTGCGTTCAGATTCCGAAGATCTTCCACCATGCGATGCTCTGCCGCCTTTGCTGGCGATGCGGCGCACTTCATCACGATCCATGGAAGCGAAACCTTGTCGGCCGCGGCCTCCTCCAGAACGATAATCCTCCTGATCATCATATCCGTCGTCTTCATCCTCTTCTTCCTCGTAATCTTCTTCATCTTCTTCGTAGCGTCCTCTGAATGAATGACGATCATCCTCGTCCTCATCATCGTAATATCCTTCGTCATCATAATCCTCATCGTAATCCTCATACTCACCATACGCCCGATTATCATCTTCGTAATCCGACTCGCGTTCATAATTACGACCTTCACGGCCGCTGTACTCTGGCCTTGACTGGCCGTAAGATTCACGTTCTCTGTATTGAGAACCTCTTCCTGTTCTAGTAGTTTGCATATTTTAAAAATTTTAAGGTTTACGTTCCATTCGGAATTAAAATCATACCACCTGTCCGTTCGGGGAAATGCTTCTTTTTTTGTTTTGAAATGTAATTTGTGAGGAATAGAATTCCAACGAGTGTGGAAATTCATCCAATTTTTTTTTCGAATTTGTAAAGGGCAGTGAAAATTTTTATGTCCTGTGCTTTTTTTGTCGAAAATACCGCAGTTTTTTAAAGAAAAACCTTGCTTTAAACTTTTCAAATTCTAATTTTGTAAAACAATCAGAAAAAGAAAAAAATGCATCGAAATTCATTTCAATCTCTTGGAATTAATAACTATCACCCTGCCCTCCCTTCGATAGAAAGTTCACTCATGGTGACTTATTTTTCCGACCAACTTCAAAGGATCAAGATCCAACATCCCAACATGGAAAAAACGATCATCTT